>JBDHRG010000116.1:0-12352 GCA_039807445.1 Candidatus Competibacteraceae bacterium | reverse complement strand
GCCGCGCCGCGAGGCGATCAGCGGCCAGAACCACAGCACCGTGGCGGCATCGACCCACACCGCGGCGCGCTGCGACCCGGTGATCGCCTCCGAGTGGTAGGCGAGGAACTTCACCTGCACCAACAGCAGCGTCGATCAGGGGAGTGCGATCACGCTGGTGAACACCGCCACCGCCAGCAGCGGCCGCACCGGCCGGCCGGCGCCGTGCAGCAGGTAATGGACGAACGGGAACAGGTACAGCCGCGGGGCGAGGCTGGCGTAGTCGGCGGCGTAGGAGAGGGCCCACGCCTTGCGCGCCAGCAGCGCGAGCTTGGAGCAGCAGGTTCAGGTGCATCAGCCAGTACAGCCACGGCGCGGCGGCGTAGAAGCCGGTCAGGTCGACCGGCACGTCGATCAGCGGCAGCTTCACCGGGCTGTCGAGGGCGAGGTCGCGGTGGGTGGTGCCCCACACCGTCACCGCCAGGTAGGCGCTGAGCGCCATGAAGGCGACGTGCAGCCCGGCGACCGTGCCGGCGGCGGCGTTGACGGCCTCGAGCAGCTCCTTGCCCGAGGGGGACGCGTCGGCGGGCGCCGGTGCCGTCGGCTCGGGGGTAGGTGCAGGTGCAGGTGCAGGTGCCGCCGGTACGGCGGCGGCGCGCCAGGGGAACAACGGTTTGCGCGGGCCGGACGGCTTCACGGGTGCGCTCTCGCCGGGGCTTCGCTGCCGACCGCGCTCAGCCGGCGCGCGGCGCCGGGTGGGGTGCGCGCCCGCGGTCCTGCCCGGGGCGTTGCCGATTCGGTTGCATCAGGGCGTTCCCTTGCGTTGTCGTTGTCCGAATGCCCGTGCGGAACAGCGCCCGGCCGGGCCCGCTCCGCCGTCAAGATAGTCGCCTGCGGACGATGGTGCCTTCGCTCGGCATGAGGCGGGTTCGGGCCGCGGCGCAGAGCTGCGGGGCGGGCCGTCCCAGGCTTGCGCTCGAAGTGCGGCAGATCCTTGAATCTTTTCCAGCTACCACCCTATCGGCTGGCAGCGTCGAGGCTTTCCCAGAAGTCGCCGAGCACCTGCGCGGTGCGGCCACGCCAGCAGCCTGGCGGCGCGGATCTTCGAGGCGGAGCAGCGGGCGGTGGGGTCGAGCGAGCCATGCAGGCGAGGAGGGGTGGGGCTCAGCAGGACGGTGCGTTCGTGGGCGAAGTCCGCGATGATCGTCGGCACCGCCCGGAAGGGGAAGCCGGCCGGGGGGAGCATCGGGATGAACGCGGAGAGCGGATGTCGGGGCTGAAGACCGTGGCGCTGTTCGTCGCCACTGCGCTGGCCGAGATCGTCGGCTGCTACCTGCCGTACCTGTGGCTGCGCCGCGGCGCGTCGCCCTGGCTGCTGCTGCCGGCGGCGGCGAGCCTGGCGCTGTTCGCCTGGCTGCTGACGCTGCACCCGACCGCCGGGCGCGCCTACGCCGCCTACGGCGGGGTCTACGTCGCGGCGGCGCTGGTGTGGCTGTGGCTGGTCGACGGCGTGCGCCCCGATCGCTGGGACTTACTCGGCGGGGCGGTGACGCTGGTCGGCATGGCGATCATCGCCTTCGGGCCGCGGGGCGCTTAGGCGGGGCGTGTTCGGGAGGCAGTGGCATGAGAACCGTTGGAAGCGCGTTCGGAGGTGCGGCGTGAGCCTGCCGGAGCAGTACAGTGAATTGCTCGGCGCGGTGAAGGCGCGGATCCGCGTGGCGCAACTCGTCGCGCTGCGTGCCGTGAACCGCGAGTTGATCGGGCTCTACTGGGACATCGGCCGGATGATCGTCGAGCGTCAGCAGGCCGAGGGCTGGGGCAAGGCGGTAGTCGAGCGGCTGGCGGCCGACCTGAAAGCGGAGTTTCCGCGGCTGGGCGGATTCTCGGCCCGCAACCTCTGGTACATGCGCAACTTCTGCCTCGCCTACGAGGGCAGGGAAAAACTGCAACCACTGGTTGCAGAAATCGGCTGGAGCCAGAACCTGATCATCCTCGAGCGCTGCAAGGACGACCTGGAGCGCGAGTTCTACCTGCGGATGGTGCGCAAGTACGGCTGGACCAAGGCTGTGCTGACCCACCAGATCGATAACCGCAGCTACGAAAAGACCCTGCTCGGCCAGACCAACTTCGACCGGGCCGTGCCCGAGCCCTTGCGCGGGCAGGCGAAGCTCGCGGTGAAGGACGAGTACACCTTCGATTTCCTCGAGCTGGCCGAGGAGCACGCCGAACGCGAGCTGGAACGGGCGCTGCTCGGACGGGTCGACCGCTTTCTGCGCGAGATGGGCGGGCTGTTTGCGCTGGTCGGCAGTCAGTACCGGCTGGAGGTCGGCGGGCAGGAGTACTTTATCGACCTGCTGCTGTACCACCGGCGCTTGAAGGCGCTCGTGGCGCTCGAGCTCAAGGTGGGCGAGTTCAAACCCGAGCACGTCGGCAAGATGCAGTTCTACCTGACGGCGCTGGACCGCCAGGTGCGCTTGCCCGACGAGAGCCCGTCGATCGGCATCGTCCTCTGCCGCGAGAAGAATCGCGTGATCGTCGAATACGCGCTGCACGACGCTACCAAGCCGATCGGCGTTGCGACCTATCGCATCACGCCGATGTTGCCCGACGAACTGCGCCAGCATCTACCGAGCCCGGAGCAGATCGCGGCGGTGCTCGACAGCCTGGATGAAGATTGAGCGCACCCGGGCGCGCATCGCACCCGGAGGTGCCTCGATATACCGCTGGCCGTATCCGGCGACGCCCGGGTCTACGCCGTCGGCGTCTCGTCGGCCGCGACGGTGCAGGGCTCGGGACGCAGCGTCGCCGGCGAGAGCTTGACGAAGGCGTTGGTGCCGTGCGCGCCGGCCTGCCTGCTGACGATGTGCAGCGCATCGCCGATGCACGCGGTGCGGAAGCCGCGCTCGAGGAAGGTGTCGAGCGGGGTCACGTGCCGGCGGCAGGCTTCGCCGCGGCCGTCCTCGCCGAGCACCGGATAGGTCTGCGAAAAAGCCTGGTAGTAGACCACGCCGTCGAGGCAGACCTTGCCCTGGGCGAGCTCGGGTGACGCCGGCGGCGCCTCTGCGCTCCAGGGGCTGTCGGCGTTGAGGATCTGCGGCAGGACCAGTGCGAGCACGGCGGCGATGGCGGTGGTGGCGACGAAACGGGCGAACATGCGGCGACTTCGAAGGTGGTTGCAGGGGCCGGGGTGGCGGGCGCGCGCATTGTCGCCGAAACGCGCGCACCGGGGTAGCGTTTTTTTGCGGTGCAACAATGGCCTCAGTAACCGAGCGTGGCGCCGTCCGGATTGCGCGGATCGGACCAGCCGTAGAAGCCGTCGGCGCGGATCTGGATGGTCTGCGTGCGGCCCATGGTCGGCTTGAGCGCGAGCTTGTAGCCCTTGTCGCGCAGCAGCTTCAGCGTGTCGGGGCTCAGCCCCTTCTCGATGCGCAGCTCGTCGGGCAGCCACTGGTGGTGGATGCGCGGCGCCGCGGCGGCCTCGGCCGGGTTCATGCCGTGGTCGACCATGTTGACGAGGGTCTGCAGCGTCGTGGTGATGATGCGCGCGCCGCCGGGGCTGCCGGTGGCCAGCCAGGGCTTGCCGTCCCTGAGCACCAGCGTCGGCGACATCGACGACAGCGGCCGCTTGCCCGGGGCGATGGCGTTGGCGTCGCCGCCGATCAGGCCGAAGGCGTTGGGCACGCCGGGCTTGGCGGCGAAGTCGTCCATCTCGTCGTTGAGCAGGATGCCGGTGCCCTCGGCGACGATGCCGCTGCCGAAGTTCAGGTTCAGCGTGTAGGTGGTGGCGACGACGTTGCCGTGGCGATCGGCGACCGAGTAGTGCGTGGTCTGGTCGCTCTCGTGCGGCTGCGGCTGGCCGGGCTTGATCGTCGCGGCCGGCGTGGCGCGCTCGGGGTCGATCTTCTTCGCCAGCGCGTCGGCGTAAGCCTTCGACGTCAGCCCCTTGACCGGCACCTTGACGAAGTCGGGGTCGCCGAGGTACTCGGAGCGGTCGGCGTAGGCGAGCTTCATCGCCTCGGCCATCAGGTGGAGGGTCTGCGCGCCGTTGGCGCCGTACTCGTGCAGCGGATAGCGCTCGAGCAGGTTCAGGATCTGGATGATGTGCGTTCCGCCCGAACTCGGTGGCGGCATCGCCACCACCTGGTAGCCGCGGTACTCGCCGCTCACCGGCTCGCGCTCGACCACGCGGTAGCCCTTCAGGTCTTCGCGCGTGATCAGCCCGCCGTGGCGCGCCATCTCGGCGACGAGCTTCTCGGCGATCGCACCCTCGTAGAATGCCTGCGGCCCCTGCTCGGCGATCAGCCGCAGCGAGGCGGCGAGCTCCTTCTGCACCAGGCGCTCGCCGGCCGCGAGCGGCCGGCCGTCCCTGAAGAAGATCGCCCGGCTGGTCTCCCACTTGCCGAGGTTGTCTTTCTCGACCTGGAGCAGCTCGGCGAACTTCGGGCTGACTTCGAAACCCTGTTCGGCGAGGCGTATCGCCGGCGCGATCAGCTCGGCGAGCGGCATCGACCCCCACTTCGCCCGCGCGTGCGCCATTCCGGCGACCGTGCCCGGCACGCCGACGGCGAGGTGGGTGTAGGTCGAGCGACCCGGCACCACCGCACCCTGGGCGTCGAGGTACATGTCGCGTGTGGCCCTGGCCGGCGCCATCTCGCGGAAGTCGAGCGCGATGTCCCGCCCGCTGTTCGCGTCGTGGATCAGCATGAAGCCGCCGCCGCCGAGGTTGCCGGCGTTCGGCAGCACCACGGCGAGCGCGAAGCCGACCGCGACCGCGGCGTCGACCGCGTTGCCGCCGCGCTCGAGGATCGCGACGCCGACCTCGGTCGCGAGGCGCTGCTCGGTGGCGACCATGCCCTGGCGTGCCTGGACCGGGTGGAAGATCTCGGTGTCGTAGTCGTAGCGGATCACCGGCGCCGCTGCGGGCGCGGTGACATCGCTCCAGGCGGCGGGCGGTGCCAGCGCCAGGCTCAGGCACAGCGCCAGCGCGCCGAGGCGCAAGGTGGGTGCGTTCATCGTTTCGTCTCCCCCGGGTGAACGGCGCGATCGCCGTCCGAGGAGCATAGTCACGCGCCGCGCAGTACCGGGACGCACCGGCGGCGCGCCCCGCCGTCGGCTCGGCGTAGAAATCGTCGAGCGCGCGGCCTCGGGAGGTCGCTACGGTCCCGGTGCCGGCTGCTTCAAGGCCCGCTCGATCGCCGCGAACAGTTCGTCGACGCCGAGCGGCTTGCGCAGTACGTCGTTGACGCCGGCGCGGGCCAGCGCCTGCGGGTCGAGCCGGTCGCGGTAGCCGGTGTACAGGATCACCGCCAGCGTCGGCCAGCGCGCGCGGATCGCCTGCGCCAGCGCGATCCCGCTGAGCCGGGGCATGGTCTGGTCGGTGATCACCAGCTCGAAGCCCGGGTCCGCGGCCTCCAGCAGCGCCAGCGCCTGCTCGCCGTCGTCGGCTACGCGCACGCCGAAGCCGCGGCTCTCGAGCAGGTCGCGCATGAAGGCGCGCACCGAGGCTTCGTCGTCGACCACCAGCACGCGCGCGCGCCGGCGGGCCGTGGCCGGCGCGGGTGCGGCGCCCGCCTCCGTGCCGGCTCCGGCGGCGGTGGGCGGCAGCAGCACGCGGAACACCGCGCCCGCGCCGGGAGCGGTGTCGACCAGCAGGTGGCCGCCGTACTCGTGGACGATGCCGTGGCTGGTGGCGAGCCCCATGCCGCTGCCCTTGCCGACGTCCTTGGTGGTGAAGAAGGGCTCGAACATCCGCTCCTGCACTTCGGCGGGGATGCCGGGGCCGCTGTCGGCGACGCTCAGCTCGACGAACTCGCCGCGTACCGCTTGGCGGCACGAGGCGCAGACGGCATCGGCCTGCACCAGGCGCACGCCGACGCGGATCGTGCCGCTGCCCTGCATCGCGTCGCGCGCGTTGATGCACAGGTTCATCAGCACCTGCTCGGCGAGGATCGGGTCGATCATCACCGGCGGGGCGTCGGCATCGAGCGCCGCCTCGAACGCCACGGTCGCCGGGAAGCTCGAGCGGTACAGCTTCGCCGCCTCGTGGACCAGCGCCGGCAGGCGCAGCGCGCGCGGCTCGCCGCGCTGGCCGCGGCTGAAGGCGAGCATCTGGGCGATCAGGTCGCGCGCGTGCTCGCCCGACAGGCGGATCTGCTCCAGATAGCGCGCGAGCTTGGGGTCGGCGCGGCTCGCGTCGCGCTCGGCGGCGAGCACCGCATAGCCGAGGATGCTGGTCAGGATATTGTTGAAGTCGTGGGCGATGCCGCCGCTCAGGTGGCCGAGGGCCTCCATCTTCTGCGCCTGGCGCAGCTGCGCCTCGAGGCGGCTGCGCTCCTGCTCGGCGGCGCGGCGCTCGGTGAGGTCGCGGACCACCGCGAGCAGGTGCTGTGCGCCGCGGAACTCGATCCGCACGCCGTGCACCTCGACCGGGAACACGCTGCCGTCCTTGCGCAGGTCGCGGGCTTCGGCGTGGAAGGGCGCACCGCTGCGCAGGATGTCGAGGAAGCCCTCGAGCTCGGCCCAGGCGTCCGGATGCACGAGCAGGTGCGGATCCATGCGCAGCAGCTCGTCGCGGCTGTAGCCGTGCATGCGCGTGAAGGCCGGGTTCAGGTCGACGAGCTGCCCCTCGGGGCTCCAGAACGCCAGGCCATCGACCGAGGCTTCGAAGATCGCGCGGTAGCGCTCTTCGCTCGCGCGCAGCGCCGCCTCGGCGCGCTCGCGCTCGATCTCGCCGGCGGCGCGCGTGGCGCAGATCCGCAGGATGGCTTCGGTCACCGCCGGGTCGGGCATCGTCCCGCCGTGGGCGACGGCGATCAGCCCGAGTGGCTCGCCGGCGCTGTCGAACAGCGGGTAGCCGGCGTAGCCGCGCAGCCCCAGCGCCATCATCGGCAGGTCGCCGGGGAAGCGCTCGGGCAGCCCGTCGGCGATGTAGCCGAAGCGGCAGCCGATGATGTCGCGGCACGGCGTGCCTTCGAGCCGATAGACCGTCTCGTCGAGGAAGGTGCCGCGGTGGAGCGCAGCGAGCATCCGCGCCGCGCTGGGATCGTTCTCCTGGACGACGGCGATGAAGGCGAAGTCCACCGCCAGCGTCAGCGCCAGGTGACGCGCGAGGCGGTGGTAGACGTCGGCACCGCCGCAGCCCGAGACGCCGAGCGCGACCTCGCGCAGCGCGTCTTCGATGCGCTTGCGCCCGCTGATCTCGGTCGAGATCGCGCACAGCCCGCAGACCGCGCCGTCGGCGCCGAACAGCGGCAGGCGGGTCGACAGGAAGGTGCGGCGGCGCTGCGCCGCGCCGAGCTGCTCCTCGAACTCGGCAGCCTGTCCGCTCGCCAGCACCGCGCGGTCGTGGGCGTCGATGGCCTCGGCGTCGGCCGCGGGCAGCAGCTCGAGCACGGTGCGGCCCAGCGGCTCGGCAGCGCCGAACAGCTCGCGTAGCCGCCGGCTGACGCGAACGAAGCGCCGCTCGCGGTCCTTGACCGCGACCCACAGGTCGGAGTGTTCGAGGATCTGCCCGAGCAGCTCGGCGTCGGCGAACGGGATGGTCGGCGGTCGGGCGGTCACGGCGGGCGGTCTCCTCGGCTGCCGCGCGGGGGCGCTGCCTTGGAGGCTAGCACCGGTGCCGTCAGCGGCGGGGCGCTGTTACCGGGCTGAAACGATTGAAACCGAAGGGCTACGATCATACCGACTCCAGGAAATGACGCCTGATTGCGGCGATCCGGGGGCTATCGCGGAGCGGATTACGCGCGCCGCGGGCGCAGGACAGCGCGGAGCGGCGCCGTACCTCGGAGGCGTACACGGAGGTACGCCGAGAATGAGCGCAGCGATAGCCCCCGGAGCGCCGCTCACCACCAAGGGGGCGATGCTTTCTGTGATCCGCATCACTCCGGCACGAACACGTAGCCCGCGCCGCGCACGGTGCGGATCAGCCGCGGTCGGGCCGGATCGGCCTCGATCTTGCGGCGCAGCCGGGTGATGCGGATGTCGACGCTGCGGTCGAAGGGCTCCCAGTCGCGGTGCTGCGTCAGGTTCAGCAACTGGTCGCGCGACAGCACGCGGTTGGGGCGCGCGGCGAACGCCGCCAGCAGGTCGAACTCGGCGCTGGTCAGCGCGATGTCGCCGCCGTCGGGGCCGATCAGGCGGCGGGCGTCGAGCTCGAGCGTGTAGCCGGCGAAGGCGGTGCGCCGCGGCCGTTCGCCGGCCGGCGCCGCTGCGGCGGCCGGCGGCTCCAGCCGGCGCAGCACGCTCTTGATGCGCGCGAGCAGTTCGCGCGGGTCGAAGGGCTTGGCGAGGTAGTCGTCGGCGCCGATCTCGAGCCCGACGATGCGGTCGACCACGGCGCCCGAGGCGGTGACGATGATGATGCCGAGCCCGACGTGCTCGCGCACGTGGCGCGCCAGCGACAGCCCGTCTTCGCCGGGCATCGCCAGGTCGACCAGCATCAGCGCCGGCGGGTGCTCGGCAGTGGCCAGCACCTGGCGCGCCGCGGCAGCGTTCGCCGCTTCGAGCACGCCGAAGCCGTGGCTCGCGAGGTACTCGACGAGCATCTCGCGGACCCGGGTGTCGTCGTCGACGACGAGTATCGTCTGCTGCTCGGCCAAGGCGTTCGCCCCGCGGGACCGGCGTCGGAATCCCCGCAAGTATTGCTGCGGCTTCGGGCATGGCAAGCGGCAGGCGCACGCCAGGGCGGCCGGGGCGAGGCCCCGGCCGCCCTGGCCGTCGCGATCAGATGATCGGTGCCAGCGCCGCCTGGATGCGCTCGGCCTGCGCCGGGGTGATCATCGCGCCGAGCAGGGTCTGGAAGCGCGGCTCGCGCACGCCGGAGCCGATGTACTGCCAGCGGTAGGCGCGCAGCGTCGCCGCGTGCAGCATCGCCTGCTCGTCGTCGCCGAAGGCGCGCTGGGCGAGGCGGCGCAGGAAGTAGCCGACGTCGGCGGCGGCTTGCGCCTGCAGGATGCCGTCGACCGCCCCGACCAGCGCGATCAGGTCGTCGACCGCGCGCTCGCGCTCGGCATCGCCGAGGCGCGCGTTCTCGCGCACCCACTCGAGCTCGTCGAGGATCGCGTGCTGCGACTCTTCGCGCCAGTGGTACAGGAACACGTCCTTGTACAGCTCGGACAGGTTCGGATCGGGCTCGATGCTCTCGCGGTAGTGCGTCTGCGTGAACAGCTCGATCAGGCAGGTCAGCGCCAGCACCGCCCAGGTCGACTTGCCGAGCACCACGTCGGCGACCGCGTTCGGATCGGCCGTCATCGCATAGCCCGGGGGCATGCCGGCGGCGATCATCGCCTCGATGCGCCGGAACAGCTGCTGGTGCTTCAGTTCCTCGTCGCTGAAGCGCACCAACGCCTCGAGCGCGGTCTGGTCGCCGAACCAGTGCTCGCGGCTGAGCTCGAGGACCTTGGCGTTGATGAAGCGCTCGACCAGCCCGAAGAGGTAAGCGTAGGTGCGCCCCTGCACCTGGCTCATCAGCCGCTGCTCGTCGGCGCTCAGGCAGGGCATCGCGTCGACCTTCGACAGGCCGTCGGGCAGGAACTTGGCGCCGAAATCGAAGCGCCGGTCGCGGATCACGTCGCGGTCGATGTCCCAGCGGATGCGCTTGGACACTTCGATGCAGCGGGCGTAGCGGCGGGTGTCGGTGGAAACGTCCAGCTTGGCCACGGCGTTCATGGGCTTGCCTCCTCGATCCGGGGTCGTCATCGACAGCCAGGCGGCGATCGCCGCCCGTCGATACAGGCTGCGCCTGCCGCGTATCGGGACGATTTCGAGGCGGGGAGGTTTTGTTGCCGTTCGGTTTCCGCCGGCGCACCGGCGGTTTCAGCCTGTACTGCCGGGGGCGAATCCTGTCGATGCCGCCGTTGAGGTTCAGGATAAGCAGTTCAATCCGTCGCCAGTTCTTGCAGCGAAACGTCTTGCTTCTCCAGCCATGCCGTCCAGTCGTCTGACTGCCACACGACGACCCCGTGCCGTTGCGCCTGCTCGAGGGCGCCGGCAGAGAACCGTTGATTGGTCGCAGCGAGCAGCGTGAAGACAACATCCGGATGCCGGGCACGGTAGGCCGCCGCACCCGCGACGACATCGCGCACGGCCTCCCAGCCGAGCGTGCGTTGACGGCTGCTCGACTTGCACTGCACCAGCACGCCCTCGTTGCCGCGGATCGCGATCACGTCGATGCCGCCGTCGCCGCTGCGTGGCGTCAGGCTGGCCAGGTAGCCTTCGCGCGCGAGCCGTAGCTGGCACAAGCGCTCGAACGGCTCCGGCAGCAGGCACGTCAGCTCCCCGGGCGTCAGCGGCGTGCTCGCGACGAGGGTTTCACCCGCAGGCGTCTGCAGCTCACGCCATTCGCTCGTGTCGATGTCGCCGCCGCCGTTGAGCATGTCGCATGCGAGCGCACGCTTGGTGTGCAGCAGCTTGTCGAGCTTGACCTCGAAGGTATCGAAGTGCTCGGCCTGCACGGTGGGGCAGTAGACGTGGACTTCGCGCGTCTGGCCGATGCGGTAGGCGCGGTCGGTGGCCTGATCCTCCTTGGCCGGGTTCCAGGCGCGGGTGAAGTGGATCACGTGGTTGGCAGCCTGGATGTTGACGCCGAAACCCACCGCGGTGGTCGACAGGATGATCACGCCGAAGCCGGGCTTGGCCTGAAACGCATCGATTTTTTCCTGACGTGAGGCACCTCCTGCATCGGCACCGACCTTGGTGCTGCCATTGACGACCTCGGGGTTGAAACCGAAGTGCTGCTGAATGCGCTTCCCCAGCAGCCTTTGCAGGTCGCGGAACTCGGTGAATACGATCGCCTTCTCGTCGAGCCGGCGGATGCCGTCGAGCCGGTGGATCAGCCAGTCGAGTTTGGGCGAACGCTTGCGGTGTTCTGCAAGCGGCTGAGCGTCGTCCGAGGCGGTACCGGTTTCGCGCGGGTCGGCGCAGATCGAGCGCAGGCGGTGCAGGAGGCCGAGGATCGGGTTGCCGGCGCCCTGTCCGCCCTTGCTGGCGCGATAGCCGGCGGCGGCCTGGCTGTAGAGCGTGAGCTGGTAGCCGGACAGCGGCAGGCGTTTGCAGTCCGCGTTCTCGTGCTTCGCCGGTAGACAGGTGACGTCGGACTTCAGTCGCCGCAGCACTTGCGGTTCGATCAGATGCCGCAGCTCGTCGAGCCGCGCGCGCTCCTCGTCGCTGCGGGTCTCGATCGGACGGCGGTAGGTGCGGCAAAAGTGCGCCAGCGGGCCGAGCAGGCCCGGCTGGATGAAGTCGAACAGGCACCAGAGATCGGCGAGCGTGTTCTCGATCGGCGTGCCGGTGCAGGCGATCCTGAAGCGCGCGTTCTGCGCCTTGGCGGCGTGGGTCATCAGTGCACCGGGCGTTTTGATCTTCTGCGCTTCGTCGCACACCATGATCGACCAGCGCTCGCGGCCGAAGCCGAATTCGAGGTCGCGCAGGGTTTCGTAGGTGGTCAGGATCAGCTTCGCGTCGCCGCGCCAGCCGGGACGCAGCACCCCACGCAGGCCGTGCGCCTCGATCTCCTCGTCGAGCTCGGTGCGCGCGAGTTTCCGCTCCCGCAACGCGTCGCCGTACAGCGGCAGCACGGTCGCCGCCAGCCGGCCATCGAAGAAGCGCCGTACCTCAGCCTGCCAGTTGTCGAGCAACGACACCGGTGCCACCACCAGCGCGGGTTCCGCGGTGTCACCGGCGTCCTCGAGATAGCGGGCGATGAAGGTCAGCAACTGCAGGGTCTTGCCGAGTCCCATGTCGTCGGCGAGCAGCGCGCCGCGAACGCCGACGACATGGCACTGCCAGAGGTGCTGCAACCAGGCGACGCCGACGTGCTGGTGCGGCTCGAGCCGGACCTCCGGCGCGAGCGCATCGGGCAAGAGGGGGGCAGCGTTTTCAGGGTCGAAGACGAGTGCCTGGGCGCGGGCCTCGAGGTAATCGAGCTCGTCGACGTTCTGCTTGATCTGCAGCGTCAGCCGTTCCTTCGGCAGTGTCGCCGAGCCGCCTTCCGCACCTTCCTGAAGTGGGACGGGCATATCGGCTGGGCTTGAATCCGCTCCGGAGGCCGCGGGAACGGTGCGCGCGTAGGTATCGACGAGCGCCGTCGCCTCCTGCGGCGACAGCGGTGCCGGCCAGCCCTCGGGGGTGAAGCGGGCTTCGGGCGCGGGTTCGGTCGCGAGCCAGTCGCGCAACGCGGTGACGGTATCCTCGGTGACGGGCGTCGTCACGCGCTCGCCGTCGGTCGTGACGTGGCTGACGACGAATTCGAGGTTGTCGGGGACCCAGCCTTGTTCGTCCTCCTTGCGCGCCAGATAGGGCACGTACTGCGGCCGATGGGCGCCGACGCCTTCGACCCGCGGTGCGTAGCGCGAGAGGTCGACGAGCTCGGCGTAGG
>JBDHRG010000003.1:0-56474 GCA_039807445.1 Candidatus Competibacteraceae bacterium | reverse complement strand
AGCCCTTATTTCACTGTCTCGTCACCGGAAACTCGCCATCCACATAAACCCAGGCGCCATCGCGCTTTTCGAAGCGGTATGCCCAAGCGGCTGTGAAGAACGGCGCATTTTACGAATCGCGCGCCCGGCGTCAAGCTCCGCTGCCGGATTTCGGTACTCCGCGAGCCTGGTATCGCTCTTTCCCCTGCCCTCCTCGGATTTTTACGACCTGCAGACGCTCTGGCGGGGCAAAGCGTCGCAGCACTGCATACGCAGCGCCCCTCCCTGCGGAAGCGGCGGCTGCGCGCCCCGTCCGCCGCCGGTGTGAACGCGATGGGCTCGACCTTTCCATCCCTTCGGACAGGCGCTAGATTCGCTGCATTCTTCCGAAGACGCCGCTCACGCATGGCTACGCCCCGTACCGACCCCCTGACCAGCCTGAGCACCACCCCGCCCACCGGACTGCTGCGCCTGCTGGTGCGCGCCGGCGTGATCGACGAGGCGGCGGCGCAGCGCGCGCAAGAACAGGCGGTGCGGCAGCGGCTGCGGCCGGTGTCGTGGCTGGTCGAACAGGGGCTGGCTTCGGCCGCAGCGGTGGCGCTGGCGGCTCAGCGCGAGCTGGGCATTCCGCTGCTCGACGTGCGTGCGCTCGATCCCCAGCAGTTGCCGATCGGACTGGTCAGCGACAAGCTGATCCGCCGTCATCGCGCGCTGCCGCTGCTCAAGCGCGGCGGGCGGCTGTTCGTCGGCCTGGCCGACCCGACCGACCACCACGC
This sequence comes from Candidatus Competibacteraceae bacterium, assembly GCA_039807445.1. GTDB lineage: Bacteria > Pseudomonadota > Gammaproteobacteria > Competibacterales > Competibacteraceae > JBDHRG01. The sequence goes on along the minus strand of JBDHRG010000003.1, from coordinate 55,719 downwards.
GCTGGAAGAGATCAAGTTCCAGAGCGGGCTGCAGGTCGAGCCGATCCTGCTGCTCGAAGACCAGCTCGGGCCGGCGATCGAGCAGGCGCTCGACAAGCCTTCGCTGCTCGCCAGCACCCTGGATGAATCGCTCGACGCGATCGCGGTCGATGCCGGCGACGAGTTGGCCGAGGAAGGCCCGGCGGCGACCGATATCGACGACACGCCGATGGTGCGCTTCGTCCATCGCGTGCTGCTCGACGCCATCAACCGCGGCGCCTCGGACATCCACTTCGAGCCCTACGAGGGCTACTACCGCGTGCGCCTGCGCCTGGACGGCATCCTGCACGAAATCGCCCGTCCGCCGCAGTCACTGGCCGCGCGCATCGCCGCACGGCTGAAGGTCATGGCCAACCTCGACATCGCCGAGCGGCGCGTGCCGCAGGACGGGCGCATGAAGATGCGCCTGTCGGCGCGGCGTGCGATCGACTTCCGCGTCAGCACCCTGCCCACGCTGTACGGCGAGAAGGTGGTGCTGCGCATCCTCGACTCGGGCGCCGCACACATCGGCATCGACGCACTCGGGCTGGAGCCGGCGCAAAAGGAGATCCTGCTGGCCGCGATCGCCAAGCCGCAGGGCATGGTGCTGGTCACCGGCCCCACCGGCAGCGGCAAGACGGTGACGCTGTACACCGCGCTCGGCATCCTCAACCTGACCGAGGTCAACATCGCCACGGTCGAGGACCCGGTCGAGATCTACCTGCCCGGCATCAACCAGGTCAACATGAACCTCAAGACCGGGATGACCTTCGCCAACGCGCTGCGCGCCTTCCTGCGCCAGGACCCGGACATCATCATGGTCGGCGAGATCCGCGACCTGGAAACCGCCGAGATCGCGGTCAAGGCAGCGCAGACCGGCCACATGGTGCTCTCCACGGTGCACACCAACGATGCCCCGCAGACGCTCACGCGGCTGATCAACATGGGCGTCGAGCCGTACAACATCGCCGCCAGCGTGACGCTGATCGTCGCCCAGCGCCTGGCGCGACGGCTGTGTCCGCACTGCAAGGCCGAGGACCGCTCGATCCCGCCCGCGGAGCTGGTCAAGCTCGGCTTCGCCGCCGACGAGCTCGAGCGCTTGACGCTGTACAAGGCGGTCGGTTGCGAACGGTGTGCCGGCGGCTACAAGGGCCGCGTCGGCATCTTCGAGATGATGCCGGTTTCGGAACAGATCGGCCGTATCATGATGAGCGGCGGCAACGCGATCCAGATCGCCGACCAGGCGCGGCGCGAAGGCGTGCGCGATCTGCGCGCCGCCGGCCTCGACAAGGTGCGCGCCGGCATCACCAGCCTCGGCGAGCTGAGCCGCGTGATCAAGGATTGATCACCCCCTCTTCCCGGCAGGGTGCGACAGGGGGCGAGGGACGACGAACCGTGCATCGAAGCGGCCATAGGCGCCGACCCCAGGACAGGACTGCAATCGTGGCCAAACTCGCAAGCAGGGCGCTCGCCGAAGAGCTGGTGTACGTCTGGGAGGGCACCGACCGACGCGGCAAGCGCGTGCGCGGCGAGCTGCGCTCGCCGACCGACTCGCTGGTGCGCGCCGAGCTGCGCCGCCAGGGCATCACCCCGCTGCGGGTCAAGCGCAAGCCGAAACCGCTGCTCTCGATGGCCAGCCGCATCCGTCCGCGCGACCTGATGCTGTTCAGCCGCCAGCTGCACACGATGATCGCCGCCGGCGTGCCGCTGGTGCAGTCGCTCGACACCATCGGCAACGGCATCCGCAACACACGGCTGCGCGACATCGTTCGTGCCGTCAAGGTCGATGTCGAGGGCGGCACCCCGCTCGCCGCCGCGCTGGGCAAGCACCCGCGCCAGTTCGACGAGTTGTACCGCAGCCTGGTGCACGCCGGCGAGGAAGCCGGTGCACTCGAGCGCATGCTCGACAAGATCGCCGTCTACCAGGAGAAGTCGGAAACCCTGCGCGCCAAGGTGCGCAAGGCGCTGTTCTACCCGGCGATCGTGCTGTTCGTCGCGGTGCTGGTGACGGCGTTCATCCTGATCTTCGTGATCCCGCAGTTCGAATCGCTGTTCCAGGGTTTCGGCGCCGACCTGCCGGCGTTCACGCGCTTCGTGATCGGCGTGTCGCAGCTGGTGCAGGCCTGGTGGTGGGCGATGCTCGGCGGCCTCACGTTCGCGGTGCTGCTCGGCGTGGGGTCGCACCGGCGCTCGCCGCGCGTGCGCGAATGGTTCGACCGGCTGACGCTGCGGCTGCCGGTGATCGGCAACATCGTGCGGCTAGCGGCCAACGCCCGCTTCGCACGCACGCTGGCGACGATGTTCGGCGGCGGTGTACCGCTGATCGAGGCGATGCGCGCGGTCGCCGGCGCCACCGGCAACGTGGTGTTCGAGCGTGCGGTGCTGGAGATGCGCGATGCCGTCTCGACCGGCCAGCAGCTCCACTTCGCGATGCGCCAGACCGCGCTGTTCCCGGACATGGTGGTGCAGATGGTCGCGATCGGCGAGGAAGCCGGCTCGCTCGCCGAGATGCTCGCCAAGGTCGCCGACTTCTACGAGGAAGAGCTCGACAGCACCATCAGCACGCTGACCACGCTGATCGAGCCGGCGGTGATGGTGATCCTGGCCGTGCTGGTCGGCAGCCTGGTGGTGGCGATGTACTTGCCGATCTTCAAGCTGGGGTCGGTCGTCTAGAGGGACGAGGAGCGAGTTGCGAGGCACGAGCAAAACACGACACACTCCGCACCCGTACCCGCACCTCGCACCTCGCACCTCCATGCTGGACGCCTTCGCTGCTTCCCCCGCGTTCGCCTACGCCGCTGCCGCCGTGTTCGGGCTGGTGGTCGGCAGCTTCCTGAACGTGGTGATCCACCGCCTGCCACTGATGCTCGAACGCGCGTGGCAACGCGACTGCGGCGCCGAAATCCCCGCCGCGCGCTTCGACCTGGCGTGGCCACGCTCGCACTGCCCGGCCTGTGGCCACCGCCTGCGCGCGGCCGAGAACGTGCCGCTGCTCAGCTGGCTGGCTCAGCGCGGTCGTTGCCGCGCCTGCGGCGCGGCGATCCCGGGCCGCTACCCGCTGGTCGAGCTCGGCGGCGCGCTGGTCGCGGCGGCTGCACTGTGGCGTTTCGGCCTCGGTCCCCGGGCGGGCGCGACGATGCTGCTCGGCTGGGCGCTGCTGGCACTAGCGGTGATCGACCTGCGCACCCAGCTGCTGCCGGATGCGATCACGCAACCGTGGCTGTGGCTGGGGCTGCTGTTCGCGCTCGCCGGCGTCACCGTGCCGCTCGCCGACGCGGTGATCGGCGCGATGGCCGGCTACCTGACGCTGTGGAGCGTGTACCAGGCTTTCCGGCTCGCCACCGGACGCGAAGGCATGGGCTACGGCGACTTCAAGCTGCTAGCGATGCTCGGGGCCTGGCAGGGTTGGCAGATGCTGCCGGCGATCGTGCTGCTGTCGTCGCTGGTCGGCGCCGTGGTCGGCGTGGCGCTGATCGCCGCGCGCCGTCACGAGCGCGCGCAACCGCTGCCGTTCGGCCCCTTCCTGGCGGCGGCGGGCGCGATCACGGCGCTGTGGGGCCATGACATCAACGCCTTCTACCTGCGGAGCGCCGGGCTGTGATCGACAGAACCTGGGTGCTGGGGCTGACCGGCGGCATCGGCAGCGGCAAGACGGCGGCGAGCGATGCCTTCGCCCGGCTCGGCGTGCCGGTGATCGACACCGACCGCCTGGCACGCGACGTGGTGGCACCGGGCGCGCCGGCGCTGGCCGAAATCGCCGCCGCCTTCGGCGCTGAAATGCTCGATGCCGACGGCACGCTCGACCGTGCGAAGATGCGCGAGCGGGTGTTCGGCGACCCGGTGGCGCGCCGGAGGCTCGAGTCGATCACCCACCCGCGCATCCGCCAGCTCGCGCACGCACGCATCGAAGCGCTCGATGCGCCTTACTGCCTGCTGGTGGTGCCGCTGCTGGTCGAGGGCGGCATGAAGGCGATGGTCGATCGCATCCTGGTGGTCGACGCGCCCGAGCCCCTGCAGCTCGCGCGGGTGATGGCGCGCGATGGCGTCGACGAGCCGCTGGCGCAGGCGATCATCGCTGCGCAGGCGAGCCGCACCGAGCGCCTCGCCTGCGCCGACGACGTGCTGGTCAACGACGCCGACCGCGCGACGCTCGAGGCGCGCGTCGCCGAGCTGCACGCGCGCTATCTGACCCTGGCGCGTGAAGGCCGCTTCGCCCCGTGAAATCGTGAGGAACAGCCTCCTCCCTGGTTTGCCCCTGGCGGCGGGGTGGACCACAATAGGGCCTCTTTCGGGGAAGCAGGGCCGCCGCGTGAAAACAGCCGTCTGGTACGAACAGCCCCTCAACGAGCGCATCCGCACGCTGCTGCGCCTCGAGTTCCTGTTCGCACAGATCGACCACGCCTGCGCCGGCTTCAGCGAATGGGACAGCCGCGCCGCGCTCGCCGGCCTGATCGAAGTGCTGAGCCTGCTGGGGCGCAACGAGTTGCGCTCGGAGCTGATCAAGGAGCTCGAGCGCCACGCCACCACCATCAACCGCCTGCGCGGCGCAGCCGGCACCGATGCCCGGGCGCTGGCGACCACGCTGACCGAGCTCGGCGACACCATCGCCGAGGTGCACGCGCTCGACAGCCGCGCGATCGAAGACGTGCGGCAGATGGATTTTCTCGCCGCGCTGCGCCAGCGCTCGAGCATCCCCGGCGGCACCTGCCGCTTCGACCTGCCGGCGCTGCACCACTGGCTGCAGCGCGAGCCCGAGGTACGCCAGCAGCAGCTGGCACTGTGGCTGGAGCCGCTGACAGCGGTGCGCCGCGCGGTGGCGCTGATCCTGCGCCTGGTGCGCGCAGCCGCCGACCCGGCACCGCTGATCGCGCAGGCGGGCTTCTACCAGCTGCTGCTCGACAGCGCCGCGCCGAACCAGCTGGTGCGCGTCGCGCTGAGGCCCGATGCCGGCGCGTTCCCGGAGATCAGCGGCGGCCGCCACCGCTTCTCGATCCGCTTCCTGTGCCAGCCCGACCCGGCGCGCCGCCCCTATCAGACCGACGAAGACGTCGGCTTCCAGCTGGCGTGCTGCGTGCTTTGAGCCTTCCGGGGAACGGTGCTCCGGCCGGGGGAGCCGATCAGGGCTCCAGCAGCAGCGCGAAGTCGCCGGCATAGCGGCCGTCGCTGGTTTCGGCGGACACGCGTGCGCGCCAATCCATGCGCCCGGTGCTGCACGCGGGCAAGAGGCCGCGACCGCGCCAACCGCCGCCGGGCTGACGCTGCAGGACGACGCGGTTGATGCCCATCTCCATGCCACTCATCGCGAACTCGACGGCGACCGCCGACACCCCGCCGGCGAGCAGGCCGTCGAAGTCGACCTCGACCGGGAACGCGACCAGCGGCGCGAGCGACTGCCCCAGGTACAGTGCGATCGACAAGCGCTCGCCGTCGGCCGAACACCCCACGCCGACCGGCGTGCACGCGGGGTCCGCATGCAGCGTCACCGACGGTACCGGCAGCGACAGCGACGCTTTCAACCGCGGCGCGGCGTAGCCGAGCACGAGTCCGAGCGCGATGGCAGCCGACCCGATCGCCGCGATCCGCAGCCACCGGCTAGCTTGCACCATCGGCCTCCCACAGCCCGCGGATCGCGGCGATGCCCTGCGCGCCGTGGGCCCAGGCCGTGTCCCGGTCCGCGGCTGACAGACCGCCGATCCCGTAGATCGGGATCCGCGCAGCCCCGGCCAGCCGCGCGAAGGCATCCCAGCCGAGCGCCGGCTGCCCCGGATGGCTCGCGGTCGGCTGCACCGGGCCGAGCAGCGCGAAGTCGGCGCCGATTGCCGCGGCGCGTGCGAGCTGGGCGGCGTCGTGACACGAGGCGCCGACCCAGCGCGCTCGCCCCCGCCATCCGGGCGGCAGCGGGCGCGCATCGGTCCGGGCGAGTTCGGCACCGCTCAGGTGCACGCCATCGGCATCGAGCGCGCGCGCGAGCTCGGGCGCAGCGTTGAGCAGCAGCGGTACGCCGCGCGGCGCCGTCAGCGCGTGCGCGCGGCGGTACAGTGCCGCGAGCGCGGCCTGGTCCAGCGTCCTGGCGCGCAGCTGCACCAGGCGCACGCCGCGTGCGAGCGCCGCCTCCAGCCGCGCCAGGAAGGCGTCGTGATCGGCGCCCGGCTCGGGCGTGACCAGGCAGGCGTCGGGCAGACGCAGCGCGGTGATGATCGGCACGTCGGCAGCCGGGAACTCGGCCGGGTCCATCGCCTCGGGCAGGCGCCAGTCCAGCGGCTGGCCTTCGCGGCCGTGCGGCTCGCCGTCCCAGGCGCCCACGCGCCAGACCTCGAGCAGCACCGACCTGTCCGGATAGTCGTGACGGATGCGGATCAGCGGCCGGCAGGCGCGCGGCGTGACGCCGAGCTCTTCGTGCAGCTCGCGCGCCAGCGCCGCCTCGACCGTTTCATCCGCCTCGAGCTTGCCGCCGGGAAATTCCCACAACCCGCCCTGGTGCTTGTGCGCCGGGCGCCTCGTCACCAGCACCCGCCCCGCGGCGTCGACCAGCGCGGCGGCGGTGACGTGGATCGGCAAGGCACGCGGCGCGAGATGCGAGGTGCGAGTGGATTCCATCGAATCGTCGCTTCCTCCTCGTGCCCCGTGCCTCGCGCCTCGCGCCTTAACTCCGGTATTCCGCATTGATCCTGACGTAGTCGTAGGAGAAATCGCAGGTCCAGACGGTTTCGGCGGCATCGCCGCGGCCGAGGTCGACGCGGATCGTGATCTCGGGCTCGGCCATCACCCTGGCGGCCTCGGCCTCGACGTACGACGCCGCGCGGCCGCCGTGCTCCGACACCAGCACTTCACCGAGCCACAGGCGTATGCCGGACACGTCGAGATCGGCGATGCCGGCGTAGCCGATCGCCGCCAGCAGGCGGCCGAGATTGGGGTCGGAGGCGAACAGCGCGGTCTTGACCAGCGGCGAATGCGCGATGGCCTTGCCGACCTTGAGGCACTCGTCGCCGTCGCGGCCGCCGGACACGGCGATGGTGACGAACTTGGTCGCACCTTCGCCGTCGCGCGCCAGCGCCTGCGCCAGCTCGATGGCGAGCGATTCGACCGCGGCGTACAGCGGCGCGAACGCCGGGTCGGCTTCGGACGCGATCTCGGGCGCGCCGCCGGTGCCGGCGGCGATCAGCACGAAGGAGTCGTTGGTCGAGGTGTCGCCGTCGACGGTGACGCGGTTGAACGAGACATCGGCGATGCGCCCGAGCATGCGCCGCAGCAGCCCCTGCTCGATCGCGGCGTCGGTGGCGATGTAGCCGAGCATGGTCGCCATGTTCGGGTGGATCATCCCCGAGCCCTTGGCGATACCGGTGACGGTGAGCGTCTTGCCGCCGACCTCGACTTGCCGCGAGCTGCCCTTGGCGACGATGTCGGTGGTCATGATCGCTTCGGCGGCGGCTTCCCAGTTCGCTTCGCCGAGGTTCGACAGGCACGCCGGCAGCCCGGCTTCGATGCGCTCGACCGGCAGCGGCTCCATGATCACGCCGGTCGAGAACGGCAGGATCTGCGCGGGCGTGCAGCCGAGCCGCGCCGCCAGCAGCTCGCACACCCGGCGCGCGCGGGCCAGGCCCTCGTCGCCGGTACCAGCGTTGGCGTTGCCGGTGTTGACCACCAGCGCGCGGATCGGCTGACCGGATGCCAGGCTCGCCCGGCACAGCTGCACCGGGGCGGCGCAGAAGCGGTTCTGCGTGAACACGCCGGCGACGCGCGCGCCGACGGGCAGTTCGATCACCAGCAGGTCCTTGCGGTTGGGCTTGCGGACCTGGGCCTCGGCCACGCCCAGGCGCACGCCCGCGACGGGCTTGAGGCTGTCCGGAGCGGGCGGCAGCAGATTCACCGGCATCGACAGATCTCCAGTATCGGCGCTACGGCGCCCTTCCCTCCTCCGCGGGGGGTGTCAGGCGCCTGAGGTGACGGAGTGCCTCAGACCAGCTGGCCGTGGCAGTGCTTGTACTTCTTGCCCGAGCCGCAGGGGCAGGGGTCGTTGCGGCCGACCTTGCGTTCGTCGCGCACGAAGGGCGTGTGCGCGGCGCGCTCGGCGGCGGCGCGTTCGGCGGCCAGCGCGTCCTCCTCGGTCTGCAGGACCGACACCTCGGCGTGCTCGTAGTGCAGCTCGCGCGGCTCCTGCGCCGGCTCCGGGATCACCGGCGGCTGCTGCTCGAACTGCACGCGCGACAGGAAGCTGGCGACGTCGTGCTGGATGCGCTCGAGCAGCGCCTGGAACATCTCGAAGCTCTCGCGCTTGTACTCCTGCTTGGGGTTCTTCTGCGCGTAGCCGCGCAGGTGGATGCCCTGGCGCAGGTAGTCCATCGCCGCGAGGTGCTCCTTCCAGTGGTTGTCGAGCACCTGCAGCAGCACCGACTTCTCGAAGTGGCGCAGCCATTCGGCGCCGACCTGCGCCTCTTTGGCGGCATAGGCCTGGTCGGAGGCCGCGAGCGCGCGGCTGCGCAGCGCCTCTTCGGCGAGGTTCGGCTCGGCGGCGAGCCAGCCGGCGATGTCGAGCGGCAGGCCGAAATCGTCCGCGAGCGCCTGCTCCAGCCCCGGCAGGTCCCACTGCTCTTCGAGGCTGCCCGGCGGGATGTGCGTGCCGAGCACGCGCTCGAGCGCTTCGCGGCGCATCGCGGCGACGGTTTCGCCGACGTCTTCGGCGGCGAGCAGTTCGTTGCGCTGCGAGTAGATAACCTTGCGCTGGTCGTTGGCGACGTCGTCGAATTCGAGCAGCTGCTTGCGGATGTCGAAGTTGTGCGCCTCGACCTTGCGCTGCGCGTTCTCGATCGCGCGCGTCACCCAGGGGTGCTCGATCGCCTCGTTCTCCTTCATGCCGAGCTTCTGCATCAGCCCGGACACGCGGTCGGAGGCGAAGATGCGCATCAGGTTGTCTTCGAGCGACAGGTAGAAACGGCTCGAGCCCGGATCGCCCTGACGCCCCGAGCGGCCGCGCAGCTGGTTGTCGATGCGCCGCGACTCGTGGCGCTCGGTGCCGACGATGTGCAGCCCCCCCGAGGCGACCACCTGTTCGTGGCGCGTCTGCCAGGCGTCCCTGATCGCAGCCCGGTGTCCCTCGGCCACCTCGGCGTCGAGCGCGTCGAGCTCGGCGGCGAGGCTGCCGCCGAGCACGATGTCGGTGCCGCGACCGGCCATGTTGGTGGCGATCGTCACCGCGCCGGGGCGCCCCGCCTGCGCGACGATCTCGGCTTCACGCTCGTGCTGCTTGGCGTTCAGCACTTCGTGCGCGATGCCCTCCTGCTTCAGCAGGTCGGCGATCAGCTCCGAGACTTCGATCGAGGTGGTGCCGACCAGCACCGGCTGGCCGCGCCGGTGGCAATCCTGGATGTCGGCGACGACCGCCTGATACTTCTCGCGCTGGGTCAGGAACACCAGATCACCCATGTCCTTGCGGATCATCGGCCGGTGCGTCGGCACCACGACCACTTCCAGCCCGTAGATCTGCTGGAATTCGTAGGCTTCGGTGTCGGCGGTGCCGGTCATGCCGGCGAGCTTTGCGTACAGGCGGAAGTAGTTCTGGAAGGTGATCGAGGCCAGCGTCTGGTTCTCTGCCTGGATCGCGACGCGCTCCTTGGCCTCGATCGCCTGGTGCAGGCCGTCGGACCAGCGCCGGCCCGGCATGGTGCGGCCGGTGAACTCGTCGACGATCACCACCTGGCCGCCGCGGACGATGTAGTCGACGTCCTTGTGGAACAGCTGGTGCGCACGCAGGCAGGCGTTCAGGTGGTGGAACAGCGTCAGGTTGGCCGCGTCGTACAGGCTCTCGCCTTCGCGCAGCAAACCCGCCTCGAGCATCAGCTGTTCGACCTTCTCGTGGCCCGCCTCGGTCAGGTACACCTGCTTGACCTTTTCGTCGACCGAGAAGTCGCCGGGGCCGTCCTCCTCGTGCTGCCTCACCAGCTGCGGGACCAGGGCGTCGATGCGCTTGTACGTCTCCGAGCTCTCTTCGGCCGGGCCGGAGATGATCAGCGGCGTGCGCGCCTCGTCGATCAGGATCGAGTCGACCTCGTCGACGATCGCGAAGTGGTGATCGCGCTGGACCTTCTGCTCGAGCGCGAACGCCATGTTGTCGCGCAGATAGTCGAAGCCGAACTCGTTGTTGGTGCCGTAGGTGACGTCGGCGGCGTACGCGGCGCGCTTGTCGGCATGCTCCATGCCGGCGACGATGCAGCCGGTGGACAGGCCGAGGAAGCCGAACAGCTTGCCCATCTGGGTGGCGTCGCGGCGCGCCAGGTAATCGTTGACGGTGACGATGTGCACGCCTTGGCCGGTCAGCGCGTTCAGGTAGGCGGGCAGCGTCGCGGTCAGCGTCTTGCCTTCGCCGGTTCGCATCTCGGTGATCTTGCCCTGGTGCAGCACGATGCCGCCGATGCACTGCACGTCGAAGGGCCGCATGCCGAGCACGCGCTTGGCGGCTTCGCGCGCCACGGCGAAGGCTTCGGGCAGCAGCGCATCGAGCGCTTCGCCGCCGGCGAGCTGCGCCTTGAACTCTTCGGTCTTGCCCCTGAGCTCGGCATCCGTGAGCGCCTCGATCGAGGGCTCGAGGGCGTTGATCTTGGCGACCTGCTTGCGCATCGCCTTGATCACACGCTCGTTGCGGCTGCCGAAAATCAGTTTCAGTACATTCATCGGGTCGGGCCTTCTGCGGACAGGGGCGCACGCGGCCTTCGCGGGGCGCGCAGGCGCGGCACGGAATCGCCGCCGGACGGCGGAGCAGCGGCCGATGATAACCGACGGGAATGGGGGATGGGGAATCAGCGATCAGGGATCGGGTCGAGGGCGATGTGGCGCGCCACGCTGATGGCGTGAAGCGTCAGACGCCGAGCGCGATGCAGCCACATCACGCTTCGCCTCCGACGCTTCACGGTACTCGGATCAGCGCGCGACCTGGGCCGGCTGCAGGTACGAGATCGGCGCCTGGCGCTCGTCGGTGAAGCTGACTTCTTCCCAGGCCGAGCGCTCAGCGAGCAGCGTGCGCAGCAACTGGTTGTTCAGCGCGTGGCCCGACTTGTAGCCCTTGAAGGCGCCGATCAGGCTGCGACCGAGCAGATAGAGGTCGCCGATCGCGTCGAGGATCTTGTGCTTGACGAACTCGTCTTCGTAGCGCAGGCCGTCTTCGTTCAGCACGCGGTACTCGTCGACCACGACCGCGTTGTCGAGGCTGCCGCCCAGGGCCAGCTTGCGTTCGCGCAGGTACTCGATCTCGTGCATGAAGCCGAAGGTGCGCGCGCGCGCGACCTCCTTGACGAACGAGGTGGTCGAGAAGTCGATCTCGGCGCTCTGGTTACGGCTGCGGAACACCGGGTGGTCGAAGTCGATCGTGAAGCCGACCTTGAAGCCGCCGAACGGCTCGAAGCGAGCCCACTTGTCGCCGTCGCGCACTTCGACGGCGCGCTTGATGCGGATGAAGCGCTTCGGCGCAGCCTGCTCCTCGATGCCCGCCGACTGGATCAGGAACACGAAGGGGCCGGCGCTGCCGTCCATGATCGGCACCTCGGCGGCGCTCACGTCGACGTAGGCGTTGTCGATGCCCAGCCCGGCGAAGGCCGACAGCAGGTGCTCGACCGTCGAGATACGCACATCGCCCTTGACCAGCGTGGTCGAGAGCAGGGTGTCGCCGACATTGTCCGGAGTCGCCCGGATCTCGACCGGGGTGGGCAAGTCGACGCGGCGGAACACGATGCCGGCCTCGGGCGGGGCCGGGCGCAGCGCCAGGTAGACCTTTTCACCCGTGTGCAGCCCCACGCCGGTGGCGCGGATCACATTCTTCAGCGTGCGTTGCTTGATCATCGATTCCCCCAGCGCTCACCCCGGAGTGGTACCGCAGGGGCCGGATGAGCGGCTAATAGCTTCAAGGGTTCGAATTATGCCCGAATAGTTGCTTTTTCGCCATTGTGCAAGGCAGCAAAACAACAAAAACCCGTGCGCTGGAAACCAGCGCACGGGCGTACGATTCAGGGCTGCCCGGGGCGAGAGGGCGAACAGACCGGCAGGGATCGCCCCTCCCCCCATGACGGGGGGAGGGGAATACGGTCAGTCCGCCTGCCGACGCAGGAACGCCGGGATGTCGAGGTACTCGAGGTCGGCGTCGGTGCGCTCGCCCAGCAGACCTTCGACCGGCTTGACCGCCGGACGGGTCGGCTGGCGCTCGGGGCGCGGCTCGCGCTCGAGCGGCCGCGGCGTCAGCACGCGCATCGCCGGCGTCGACTGCGATACCGCGGGCGCTTCGGCCGGCGCGCGCTGGCCGGCGCCGATGCCGGTGGCGACGATGGTCACACGCAGCTCGTTCTGCATCTCGGGGTCGATTGCGGTGCCGATCACCACGGTGGCATCGTCAGCGGCGAGCTCGCGGACGATCTCGCCGACTTCGTGGAATTCGCCGATGGTCAGGTCCTGGCCGGCGGTGACGTTGACCAACAGCCCCTTGGCCCCCGAGAGGTCGAGGTTCTCGAGCAGGGGGCTGGCGATCGCCATCTCGGCCGCCTCGCGCGCGCGGCCGTTGCCCGAGGAGCGGCCGGTGCCCATCATCGCCACGCCCATCTCCGCCATCACCGTGCGCACATCGGCGAAGTCGACGTTGATCAGCCCCGGGCGCGTGATCAGCTCGGCGATGCCGGAAACCGCGCCAGCGAGCACGTCGTTGGCGGCGCGAAAGGCGTCGAGCAACGTCGCGCCCTTGCCGAGCACCGGCAGCAGCTTCTCGTTCGGGATCGTGATCAGCGAATCGACGTCGACGGCGAGTTCCTTGATGCCTTGCGTGGCGACATCCATGCGCTTCTTGCCCTCGAACGGGAAGGGCTTGGTGACGACCGCGACGGTCAGGATGCCGAGCTCGCGCGCCACTTGCGCGACCACCGGTGCGCCGCCGGTGCCGGTACCGCCGCCCATGCCGGCGGTGATGAACACCATGTCGGCGCCCGACAGCAGCTCGCGGATGCGATCGCGATCCTCCATCGCCGCCTTCTTGCCGATGTCGGGGTTGGCGCCGGCGCCGAGCCCCTTGGTGATGCCGCCGCCGAGTTGCAGCGTGTGCGGCACGGCGTAGGCGCGCAGCGCCTGGGCATCGGTGTTGGCACAGATGAACTCCACGCCCTCGATGGCGTGGTGGGCGATCATGTACTGGATCGCGTTGCCGCCGCCGCCGCCGATGCCGATGACTTTGATGACCGCTGCCTGATGGTTTGTGTCGACGAGCTCGAACATGACATGCCTCCTCGAATCGGATCCGTAACCGCCCCCGAGCATCCTCGCCCCGGCCCTTGTGATCAGAGGTTCCCCTGGAACCAGCTCTTCATGCGCGCGAACAGCCCCTGCTTGCCCTCGCGCACGGAGGGGGCGGACCGTTCCCCCCCCCTGGCTTCGTTGCCGACCAGCAGCAGCCCCACCGCGGTCGAATACACCGGGTTGCCGATCACCTCGGGCAGCCCGTCCACCTGCATCGGCGCGCCGCGGCGCACCGGCATCTGGAATATCTCTTCGGCCAGCTCGACCGCGCCCGGCATCTGCGAGCTGCCGCCGGTCAGCACGATGCCGGCGGCGACCATGTCTTCGAAACCGCTGCGGCGCAGCTCTTCGCGCACCAGCTGGAACAGCTCTTCGTAGCGCGGCTCGACCACGCCGGCCAGCGTCTGCCGCGACACCCCGCGCGGGCCGCGCTCGCCGACGCTCGGCACTTCGACCACCTCGTCGGGCGAGGCCAGCGATGCCAGCGCACAGGCATAGGCGCGCTTGATCTCTTCGGCGTGCTGGGTCGGCGTGCGGAAGGCCACCGCGATGTCGTTGGTGACCTGGTCGCCGGCGATCGGGATCACCGCGGTGTGGCGGATCGCGCCGCTGACGAACACCGCGATGTCGGTGGTACCGCCGCCGATGTCGACCAGGCACACGCCGAGCTCTTTCTCGTCGTCGGTCAGCACCGCGCGCGCCGAGGCGAGCGGCTGCAGGATGATGTCGTCGACCTCGAGGCTGCAGCGCTCGACGCACTTGGCGATGTTCTGCGCCGCGCTGACCGCGCCGGTGACCATGTGCACGCGCGCCTCGAGGCGCACGCCCGACATGCCGACCGGCTCGCGGATGCCTTCCTGGTGATCGATCAGGAACTCCTGCGGCAGGATGTGCAGCACCTTCTGGTCGGTCGGGATCGCGACCGCACCGGCGGCCTCGATCACGCGGTCGACGTCGGCCGGCGTGACCTCCTTGTCGCGGATCGGCACGATGCCGTGCGAATTGAGGCTGCGGATGTGACTGCCGGCGATGCCGGTGAACACCGAATGGACGCTGCAGCCCGAACTGCGCTCGGCCTCGTCGATGGCGTGCTGGATCGACTGCACGGTCGACTCGATATTGACCACGACACCCTTCTTCAGGCCGCGCGAGGCGTGCGAGCCGACACCGATGACTTCGAGGCGGCCGTCGGCGCCGACCTCGCCGACCAGCGCCACCACCTTCGAGGTGCCGATGTCGAGGCCCACCACCATCTTTTTCTCGTGTTTGCGTGACATGTGTTTGCTGAAAACGTGATCCTGGTTGGTCGCCGTCACCCGGCGACGTCGCGCCCGGCCGCCGCCCCCACGCCCGCCGTGCGCGGCGCGGTGGAAACCGCCGGTGCCCCCTGTTTCCCGCCGGCTTCGGCTGCCGGCTGCCGCCAGCGCACGGCGAAGCCGTTGATGTATCTGAGATCGACCACGGCGATGCGCTCCACCTGCACCGCGAGCACCTTCGGATAGAGCTCGACGAAGCGCGCCAGGCGCTGCGCGAACTGCTCGCGGCCGATCGCCAGTTCGATGCCGTTGTCGAGCCGCAGGGCCCAGGCGCCGCGCGCGTCCTGCCACAGCCGCGTCACCCTGAGCCCCAGCGGCGCGACCGCGGCGCCGGCCTGCTTGTAGGTCTTGGCCAGCAGCGCCTCGTGCCCCGCCGGCCCGAACAGCCAGGGCCATTCGCCCGGCTGGCGGATGCGCGTCGGCCGGAAGCGCTGCGACTGGGTATCGAGCATTTCCTGGTCGCCCCAGTGCGCGTACGGCACGCGCTCGGTGTACTCGACCCGCAGGCTGTCGGGCCAGCGCCGGCTGACCGCGACCCGCTCGACCCACGGATCGGCGGCGAAGCCGGCGTGCAGCGCCGCCATGTCGAGCCGGAAGAAGTTCTGCCCCAGGTAAGGCTTCACCACCCGCTCGGCATCCTCGGGGCCGAGGTTGGTCAGTGCCCCGTCGACGTGCACGCGCCGCAACGGAAACTCGCCTTCGCTCAGCATCCACCCGGCCGTGCGTACGCCACCCCAGCCGATGGCGGCGAGCGCCGCCAGCGCACCGAGCCAGCGCAGCAGCCGGCCACCGCCGGGAAGGCCGAGGCCGGAGCGCTCGCGCGGCTCGCGCTCGACCCGTCGGGTCGCGCCCTGCTTGCGCCGGCGCCGCAGCACACCGCTCTCGGCTTTCATGCCAGCGTGGTCTCGAGGATGCGCCAGCACAGCGCGTCGAACTCGAGCCCGCGCGCGCGCGCCGCCATCGGCACCAGGCTGTGGCTGGTCATGCCGGGCGCGGTGTTGACCTCGAGCAGCCAGGGCTCGCCCGCCTCGTCGAGCAGGAAATCCACCCGCCCCCAGCCGGCGCAGCCGGTGGCCTCGAAGGCGCGTGCCGCCAGCGCGCGTAACGCCAGCTCCTTCGCTTCGGGCACGCCGCAGGGGCAGCGGTACTTCGTGTCGTCGCGGAAATACTTGGCTTCGTAGTCGTAGAACTCGGTCGCCGGCTCGATCTTGACGATGGGCAGGGTCTCACCGGCGACGATCGCCGCGGTGTATTCGCCGCCGAGCACCGCACGCTCGGCGATCACGGTACGGTCGTGCCTGGCTGCGGCACCCCACGCCGCGCGCAGCTCGCCGGCGCGCTTGACCTTGCTGACGCCGACGCTCGAGCCCTGGCTCGCCGGCTTGACGAACAGCGGCAGCCCGAGCCGGGCCTCGACCGCATCGAAATCGCTGGCTTCGCCCAGCACCTCGAACGCGGGCACCGGCAGCCCGGCGGCTTGCCACAGCAGCTTGGTGCGCAGCTTGTCCATGCACAGCGCCGAGGCGAGCACTCCGCTGCCGGTGTACGGCAGGCCCAGCACTTCGAGCGCGCCCTGCAGCGTGCCGTCTTCGCCGAAGGGGCCGTGCAGCGCGATGAAGGCGCGGTCGAAGCGCCCGGCCTCGAGCACCGCGAGCAGATCGCGGCCGGCGTCGACGCCGTGCGCATCGACGCCGCGCGAGCGCAGCGCCTCGAGCACCGCGCCGCCGCTCATCAGCGACACCTCGCGCTCGGCCGACCAGCCGCCGTACAGCACCGCGACCCTGCCGAAGGCGGCGGGGTCGTCGGTGCGGAGATTGCCGCGTGTTGCGTTGTCGTTCATCGTCCGCTCACCGTTCGTGCGAAAGGCGGCCTTATCGCATGTTTATTGCAGTGCGTCATCCGGCTTCGGGCAAACCGTCGCGCCCGAGCCGGGCCGCCACCGCGCCGATGTCGCCGGCGCCCATCATCAGCACCAGGTCGCCGTCGCGCAGCACCATCGGCAGCGCCGCGGGCACGTCGGCGGCGCGGTCGACGAAGATCGGGTCCACCTGGCCGCGGGCGCGGATCGCGCGCGCCAGGCTGCGGCCGTCGGCGCCGGCGATCGGCTTTTCGCCGGCGGCGTAGACTTCGGCCAGCAGCAGCACGTCGACCGTCGACAGCACCTGGGCGAAGTCTTCGAACAGGTCGCGCGTGCGCGTGTAGCGGTGCGGCTGGAACGCCAGCACCAGACGCCGCTCGGGCCAGCCGCCGCGGATCGCGTCGAGCACCGCGGCGAGCTCGCGCGGATGGTGGCCGTAGTCGTCCATCAGCTCGGCGCGCCCGCCGCCGGGCAGGCGCAGGTCGGCGTGGCGGTGGAAGCGCCGGCCGATGCCCTGGAAGCTCGCCAGCGCGGCGCGGATCGCGTCGACCGGCACGCCGAGTTCGTGCGCAACGGCGATCGCCGCCAGCGCGTTCAGCACCGAGTGGCGCCCGGGCAGGTTCAGCGTGATCTTGACCGCGACCGCACCGCCCGACAGGTGCGCGGTGAAGTGCGTCTGCATGCCGCGCTGGACGATGTCGGTCGCGCGCACGTCGCAATCCTCGCCGGTGCCGTAGGTCAGCACCGGCCGGCCGACCCCGGGCAGGATCGCGCGCACCTCGGGGTCGTCGGCGCACAGCACCGCCAAGCCGTAGAACGGCAGGTGGTGCAGGAACTCGAGGAAGGTCGCGCGCAGCCGGCCGAAGTCGCCGCCATAGGTCGGCAGGTGGTCGGCGTCGATGTTGGTGACCACCGCGACCATCGGCTGCAGGTACAGGAACGAGGCGTCGGACTCGTCGGCTTCGGCGACCAGGTATTGCCCGGCACCGAGGCGCGCGTTGGCACCGGCGCTGTTGAGCTTGCCGCCGATCACGAAGGTCGGGTCGAGTCCGCCCTCGGCGAGCAGCGAGGCGATCAGGCTGGTGGTCGTGGTCTTGCCGTGGGTACCGGCAACGGCGATGCCGTAGCGAAAGCGCATCAGCTCGGCGAGCATCTCGGCGCGCGGCACCACCGGGATGCGCGCCTCGCGCGCGGCGATGACCTCGGGGTTGTCGGCCTGCACCGCACTCGAGCTGACGACCACGTCGGCACCGGCGACATGCCCGGGCGCATGGCCCTGGAACACGCTCGCGCCGAGCGCGGCCAGGCGCGCGGTGGCGGCGTTGGCGGCGAGGTCGGAGCCGGAAACGCGGTAGCCGAGATTCAGCAGCACTTCGGCGATGCCGCTCATGCCGGCACCGCCGATGCCGACGAAGTGGATGCGGCGGATGCGGCGCATCGCCTGCTGACCGCTGGTTTGACCGTTGACGGAGTGGCTCATGGCTTGTTCGTGTCCTGCAGTGGATCGGGCAGCGCCAGCGCCAGGCACAGCGCGGCGACCTCGCGCGCGGCTTCGGGCCTGGCTTGCGCGCGTGCGGCCTGCGCCATCGCGGCCAGGCGGACGCGGTCGACCAGCAGCCGTGCGAGTTCGGTCGCCAGGCGCTCGGGCACCAGTTCGGATTGCGGCAACAGCAGCGCGGCCCCGGCGCGCTCGAGGACGCGGGCATTGGCGGTCTGGTGGTCGTCGACCGCATGGGGAAACGGCACCAGGATGCTGGCGACGCCGGCGGCGGCGAGCTCGGACACCGTCAGCGCGCCGGCACGGCACAGCACCAGGTCGGCCCAGGCGTAGGCGGCGGCCATGTCGTCGATGAAGGGCTCGACCCGCGCCGCGACCCCCGCTTCGGCGTAGGCGCTCCGGGCGAGCTCGAACAGCTTGCCGCCGGCCTGGTGCCAGACCTCGGGGCGGTCGTTTTCGGGCAGCAGCGCCAGCGCCTGCGGCAGGGCCCGGTTCAGCGCCAGCGCGCCGAGGCTGCCGCCGACCACCAGCAGCCTGGGCCGTCCTGTGCG
Source organism: Candidatus Competibacteraceae bacterium (assembly GCA_039807445.1). GTDB lineage: Bacteria > Pseudomonadota > Gammaproteobacteria > Competibacterales > Competibacteraceae > JBDHRG01. The sequence goes on along the minus strand of JBDHRG010000003.1, from coordinate 37,218 downwards.
CCCCGCGAGCCGCTCGGCCGGCTCGGGGAGTGCGGCGATCGCCGCGCGCACCGGGTTGCCGGTGGTGCGCACCTTGACCGCGGCGGCGAAGCTGCCGGGGAAGGCTTCGCAGACGCGCGCGGCGACGTGCGCCAGCCAGCGGTTGGTCAGCCCGACGATCGCGTTCTGCTCGTGGATCACCAGCGGAATGCCGAGCAGCCGCGCCATCAAGCCGCCCGGTCCGCTGACGAAACCGCCCATGCCGAGCACCAGCCGCGGCTCCAGCTTGCGCAGGATCGACGCCGCCTCCCACAGCGCGCGCACGAGCATCAAGGGCGCCGCCAGCCGCCGCGCCCAGCCCTTGCCGCGCAGCCCGGCCACCCCCAGCCATTCGATCGGCAAGCCGTGCGCCGGCACCAGCTTGGCTTCGAGCCCGACGCGCGTGCCGATCCAGACCACCGGCACGCCTTCGCGCTCGAGCTCGGCGGCCACCGCAAGCGCCGGGAACACGTGGCCGCCGGTGCCGCCAGCCATCACGACGACGGGACGCTTGATCGGTTCGGGATTCTTCATCAGGGTGCCCTCACCTTGCGCAACAGGCGGCTGCGCCGCAGCCTGGGGTCGGCTTCGAAGCGCACCTCGACGTCGACGCGCAGCAGCACCGCCATCGTCACGCACATCACGATCAGGCTCGAGCCGCCGTAGCTGATGAAGGGCAGCGTCAGGCCCTTGGTCGGCAGCGCGCCCATGCTCACGCCCATGTTGACCAGCGCCTGGAAGCCGATCCACAGCCCGATGCCGTACGCGATGCCGGCGGAGAACGGCTGGTTGATGCGCTCGGCGCGCGTGCCGACTTGGAAGGCGCGCACCACCAGCACCAGGTACAGCGCGATCACCGCGAGCACGCCGAGCAGACCGAGCTCTTCGGCGATGATCGCGTAGACGAAGTCGGTATAGGCCTCGGGCAGGTAGAACAGCTTTTGCACCGAGGCGCCGAGACCGACGCCGCTGAACTCGCCGCGGCCGATCGCGATCAGCGACTGCGTCAGCTGGAAGCCCTTGTCGAAGGGGTCGGCCCAGGGATCGAGGAAGCTCGCCAACCGCGCGCGGCGGTAGGGCGAGGTCCACAGCAGCACCGCCATCGCCGACACCGTCGCCAGCTGGAGTGCCGAGAACTGCCAAGCGTTGACGCCACCGAGGAACACCATGCCGAGCGCGACGGCGAGGATCACCACGGCCGAGCCGAAGTCGGGCTCCATCAGCAGCAGCAGCGCGACCACCGCCAGCACCAGCATCGGCCGCAGCATCGCGACGATCGACCTGCGCAGCGCCTGTCCGTGGCGGCGCAGGTAGCCGGCGACGTAGATCACCGCGCACAGCTTGGCCAGTTCCGACACCTGTACGTTGATGAAGCCGAGGCTGATCCAGCGCCACGAGCCGTTGACTTGCCGGCCGATGCCGGGGATCAGCACCAGCGCCAACAGCACCATGGTGCCGAGCAGCAGCGCCGGGCCGCGCCGGTACCAGGTCTCGACCTCGACCTGGAAGGCGAGCCAGCCGAGGAAGACGCCGGTGCCGATGTACGCCGCCTGGCGGATGCCGTAGTAGAAGGGCTGGCCGGCGTGGCGGTCGGCGATCGGCATCGAGGCCGACGTCACCATCAGCAGCCCGAGCGCGAGCAGCAGCATCGCCGGAAACACCAGCCAGGGGTCGAGCGGCGGCAGCCGCTCGCCGTCCGGGGTTTCGCGGCCGAGGACGCGGGCGACGTTCAACATGCCGCGAGCCTCCGCGCCGCCTCGCCGAACACCCGACCGCGCTCGGCGTAGCCGCTGAACATGTCGAAGCTGGCGCAGGCCGGCGACAGCAGCACGGCATCGCCGGGCTCAGCGTGGGCGAAGGCGAGCGCCACCGCCGCCGCCATGTCCGTGGCGAACACCAGCGGTACCGCACCCTCGAGCGCGGCGGCGATCAGCGGCGCGTCGCGGCCGATCAGCACCACCGCGCGCGCCTTGCCGGCCAGCGCCTGGCGCAGCGGGCCGAAATCCTGGCCCTTGCCCTCGCCGCCGGCGATCAGCACCAGCCGGCCCGGCAAGCCGCGCACCGCAGCGACGGTCGCACCGACGTTGGTGCCCTTGGAATCGTCGTAGAACGCCACGCCGCGGTGCTCGACGATCAACTGCGTGCGGTGCGCCAGCCCGGCGAAGTCGCGCAGCGTCGCCAGCATCGCCGCCATCGGCAAGCCGAGCGCCGTGCCCAGCGCCAGTGCGGCCAGCGCATTGGCGCGGTTGTGCGCGCCGCCGACGCGCAGCTCGACGGTTTCCAGCAGCGGCATGCGCCCGCAGGCGAGGAAGCTGCGGCCTTCGCGGTCGCGCAGCCGGTACTCGGCCTCGCGCTCGAGGCCGAAGCGCAGCGTGCGCCGGCCGCTTTCGGCCATCGCCATCACCACCGGGTCGTCGGCGTTCAGCACCATCGCGCCGCTGCCGCGGAAGACCCGCGCCTTGGCGGCAGCGTAATCCTCGAACGTGGCATAGCGGTCCATGTGGTCGGGGGTGACGTTGAGCACGGTGGCCACCGCGGCGTCGAGGCTCGCGGTGGTCTCGAGCTGGAAGCTCGACAGCTCGAGCACGTACAGATCGGGTACGGGGTGAGGGGTCAGGGGTGAGGGGTTCCACTCGTGCTGCAGCCACAGCTCCAGGGCGGGGATGCCCAGATTGCCTCCGACCGCGACCTTCAAGCCCGCCCGCTCGGCCATCTGCCCGAGCAGCGTGGTGACGGTGCTCTTACCGTTGGCGCCGGTGATCGCGGCGACCGGCACGCGGGTCAGGCGCGCGAACAGCTCGATGTCGCCCCAGACCGGCACGCCGCGCGCCGCCACCGCAGCGATCTCGGGCGTGGCGACCGCGACGCCGGGGCTGACGATCAGCCGCGCGGCGCGCTCGAACGGCGCCCGGTCGAAGCCGGCGTGGAACGCCACCTCGGGGTGTCCGGCGGCGAGCTCGGCCAGCCCCGGCGGTGCGGTGCGGCTGTCGGTGACTTCGACCTCGGCGCCGAGCGCGCGCAGCGCGCGCAGCACCGACAGCCCCGAAGCGCCGAGACCGACGACCAGGTTCAGACCGGACAGATCGAGCGAAGCGGGACACGTGCTCATCGCGCTCACCGGATCTTCAGCGAAGCCAGGCCGATCATCACCAGCACCACGGTGATGATCCAGAAGCGCACGATCACGCGCGGCTCGGGCCAGCCCTTGAGTTCGAAGTGGTGGTGCAGCGGCGCCATGCGGAAGATGCGCCGCCCGGTCAGCTTGAACGAACCGACCTGCAGGATCACCGACACTGTCTCCATCACGAACACGCCGCCCATGATCACCAGCACCAGCTCCTGGCGGACCACCACCGCGATCACACCGAGCGCCGCACCGAGCGCCAGCGCGCCGACGTCGCCCATGAACACTTGCGCCGGGTAGGCGTTGAACCACAGGAAGCCGAGCCCAGCGCCGAAGATCGCGCCGCAGAACACGATCACTTCGCCGACGCCCTGGACGTAGGGGATGCCGAGGTAGCCCGAGAACACGACGTTGCCCGAGGCATAGGCGAACACGCCCAGCGCGCCCGCGACCATCACCGTCGGCATGATCGCCAGCCCGTCGAGGCCGTCGGTCAGGTTCACCGCGTTGCTCGAGCCGACGATCACGAAGTAGGTCAGCGGCACGAACAGCCAGCCCAGATCGAACACGGCATTCTTGACGAAGGGCACGATCAGCTGCGTGGCCACCGGTCCCTTGGCCAGCCAGAACAGCGCCAGTGCGGCGCCGAAGCCGGCCAGCGTCTGCCACAGGTACTTTTCGCTGGCCGACAGGCCCTTGGATTGCTTCTTGACCAGCTTGCGGTAATCGTCGACCCAGCCGATCGCACCGAAGGCCAGCGTCACCAGCAGCACGATCCAGACGTAGTGGTTGCGCAGGTCGGCCCACAGCAGCGTCGCGACCGCGATCGCGACCAGGATCAGCGCACCGCCCATCGTCGGCGTGCCGACCTTGGCCAGGTGCGACTGGGGACCGTCGTCGCGCACGTGCTGGCCGATCTGGTAATGGCTGAGCTGGCGGATCATCCGCGGTCCGACCCACAGCGAGATGAACAGCGCCGTCAGCAGGCCGAGGATCGCCCGCAGCGTCAGGTAGGAGAAGACGTTGAAACCGCTGTAGACCTTGGTCAGCAGTTCGGCGAGGTAGAACAGCATTTACCCGTGTGCTCCCGCGAGCGTTCGATTCGAATCGTCATCCAGCGCCAGCGCCGCGACCACGCGTTCCATCCGTGCCGAGCGCGAGCCCTTGATCAGCAGCGTCGGCTGTCCGCCTTCGGCGAGCGCCGCTTCGAGCGCCACCAGCAAGTCGTCGATGCGCGCGTAGGCTTCGCCGCCGGCGCCGAAGGCTTCGGCGGCGTGGCGACTCAGCGGCCCGAGCGCGAACAAGCGCGCGATGCCGTGCGCCGCGGCGTACGCCCCCGATTCGGCGTGCAGCCGTACGGCTGTCGAGCCGAGCTCGGCCATGTCGCCGAGCACCAGCCAGCGCTCGCGCGCGCCGGCGAGCGCGTCGATGCCGGCGGCGAGCGAAGCCGGGTTGGCGTTGTAGGCGTCGTCGACGATCACGCTGGCGTGTCGGCCGGGCATGGCCCGCAGCCGCCCGCCGACCGCCGCCACGCCCTCGAGGCCGGCGCGCACCGCCTCCAGGCCGATGCCGAGCGCAGCCGCCGCAGCCGCCGCGGCGCAGGCGTTGCGCACGTTGTGGCGGCCCGGCAGCGCCAGCGCGATCTCGATCTCGCCCGCCGGTGCGCGCAGCACGAAGCGTCCGGCATCGGCGATGCGCGCCGACACCGCCGCCGGGCGGTCGAGGCCGAAGTCGATCACCGGCCGATCCCGGTTCAGCCCGCGCCAGTAGTCGGCGTAGGCGTCGTCGGCATTGATCACGGCGATGCCCTCGGGCCCCAGCGCGGCGAAGATCTCGCCCTTGGCGCGCGCCACACCGTCGAGGTCGCCGAAGCCCTCGAGGTGGCAGGGGCCAGCGTTGTTGACGATCGCGACCTGCGGGCGCACCAGCGCGCTCAAGTACGCGATCTCGCCGGGATGGTTGGCGCCCATCTCGATCACGGCGAAGTCCTGTCCGGCCAGCCCCCACAGCGTCAGCGGCACGCCCAGATCGTTGTTCAAGTTGCCGCGGGTGGCGAGCACCGTGCCGCATCGGCTCAGGATCGCGGCGCACATTTCCTTCAGCGTGGTCTTGCCATTGCTGCCGGTCAGCCCAACGACGCACCCGGCGAAGGCTGCGCGCGCGAGCCGGCCGAGCGTGCCGAGCGCGCGGCGCGCATCGTCGACCACGAGTTGCGGCATGTCGACGCTCAGCCGCCGCTCGACCAGCGCCGCGGCGGCGCCGAGCTCGCGCGCCCGCGCGACGTAGTCGTGACCGTCGAAGTTGAGGCCCTTCAGCGCAACGAACAGTTCGCCGGGCGCAAGCGTGCGCGTGTCGGTCGACAGCCCGACTATCGGTACCGCGGCGTCGCCGAAGGTCTCGGCTTGCAGCGCGTGGGCCAGCTGGCTCAGGGTCTTCATCGCGTCCGCTCCGCGAACCAGCCGGCCGCCTCGGCCCGATCGCTGAAATCGAGGCGGTGGCCGCCGATCAGCTGGTAATCCTCGTGCCCCTTGCCGGCGATCAGCACGATGTCGGCAGGCCCGGCGCCGGCCAGCGCCGCACGGATCGCGGCGCGGCGCTCGGGCTCGACGGTCGCGGCTGCGGGGCGTGCGAACCCGGCCAGGATGTCACTGATGATCGCGTTCGGGTCTTCACCGCGGGGGTTGTCGTTGGTGACGACCACGCGCTCGGCGAAACGCTCGGCGACCGCGCCCATCTGCGGGCGCTTGCCGCGGTCGCGCTCGCCGCCGCAGCCGAACACGCAGCTGAGCTTGCCACCCGCGGGCAAGTGCGCGCGCAGCGCGCGCAGCACCGATTCGAGCGCGAACGGCGTGTGCGCGTAATCGACCACCGCCAGCGGCAGCCCCGCGCCGCCGAAGCGTTCCATCCGTCCGGGCACCGTATCCACGCGCGACAGTCGCGCCAGCGCCTCGGCCAGCGGGCAGCCGAGCGCCAGCAGCGTCGCCAGCGCCGCGAGCAGATTGGCGGCGTTGAAGCGTCCGAGCAGCGGCGCATGCAGCTCGCCGCAGCCCGCGTGGGTCTGCACCGTCAGCCGCAAGCCTTCGAGCGACAGCGAGAGACCCTCGCCCCAAGTGAAGCCGGCCAGCCCGGCGGCTTCGCGCGCGCCCAGGCCGTAGCCGAACACCGGGGCGCGGGTGCGGGCGACCAGGTCGGCGCCGAAGGCATCGTCGAGGTTCAGCACCGCGGCACCGATGTCGAGTGCGGTGAACAAGCGCGCCTTGGCATCGCCGTAGGCATCCACCGTGCCGTGGAAATCGAGGTGGTCGCGGGTCAGATTGGTGAACACCGCGCACGCGAAGCGCAGCGCCTCGACGCGGTGCTGTACCAGCGCGTGCGACGAGACCTCCATCGCCACGGCGCGCGCGCCACGCGCGCGCAGTTCGGCGAGCAGCCGCTGCACCGCGACCGCATCGGGCGTGGTGTGGCTGGCCGGGACCGCTTCGCCGAACACACCGTAGCCGACGGTGCCGAGGATGCCGGCCCGACGCCCGGGCTCGTCCAGCGCCTGGGCGAGGAAGTGCGCCGTCGAGGTCTTGCCGTCGGTGCCGGTGATGCCGACCACCTCCAGCGCGTGCGAAGGCTCGCCGCAGGCGCGGCCGGCGATGCGGCTCGCATGGCGGCCGAGCTCCGGAACCCGCAGCAGCGGGATCGCGAGCTCGGGCAAGACGCCGTCGAACGGCGGCTCCCAGGCGATCGCGGCGGCACCTGCGGCTTCGGCCCGCGCGGCGAAGGCCAGGCCGTGGTGGCGCAAGCCGCGCGTCGCCAGGAACAGCTCGCCCGGGGCGAGCGCGCGGCTGTCGAACGCGACGCCGCTGACCGCGAGCGCAGGAACAGCGTCGGCGAAGCCCGACAGCAGGGTATCGAGGCGCATCACGGCCGCCCCCCCGCCGACGCGGCGACGGTGCCGAGCGGCTGCAGCTTGGGCTCGACGACGTTGTCGGGCGGCACGTTGAGGATGCGCAGCGCACCGGCCATCACCTGCGGGAATACCGGCGCGGCGACCAGGCCGCCGTAGTAGGCGCCGCCCTTGGGGTCGTCGACGATGATCACCATCGCCAGGCGCGGCTTGGTGATCGGCGCGATGCCGGCGAACACCGAGTAGTAGCGGTTCTTGACGTAGCCGCCGCCGATGATCTTGTGCACGGTGCCGGTCTTGCCGCCGACCCGGTAGCCGGGCACCTCGGCACGCGAGGCGGTGCCGATCTTGCTGACCACCGATTCGAGCATCGGCATCAGCTTGCGCGCGACGTCGTCGCGGATCACGCGCTCGCCCTCGGGCGCCTTGTCGAGCTTCAGCAGCGACACCGGGCGCAGCACGCCGCCGGCAGCGACCGCGGCGTAGGCGCGCGCGAGCTGCAGCGGCGTCACCGAAAAGCCGTAGCCGAAGCTCTGGTTGGCATGGCCGATCGTGCTCCAGCGCGAATAGTGCGCGAGCCAGCCGCCCTGCTCGCCGGGGAAGCCGATGCCGGTCGGTTTGCCGAAGCCGAGCCTGTGGTACAGCGTCCACAGCTTCTCGGCCGGCAGCGACAGCGCGATCTTGGTCACGCCGATGTTGGACGACTTGGTGATCACGCGCGCGACGTCCAGCAGCCCGTAGTTGTGCGTGTCCTTGACCGTGTAGCGGCCGACGCTCATGTAGCCGGGGCTGGTGTTGATCGGCGTCTCGGGCGCGTACTTGCCGCTCTCGAGCCCCATCGCCACGACGAAGGGCTTGGCCGGCGAGCCGGGTTCGTAGAGGTCGGTGATCGCGCGGTTGCGGATCAAGTCGCCCTTGATCGCGGCGCGATCGTTGGGGTTGACCGCCGGCTGATTGACCATCGCCAGCACTTCGCCTGTGTTGACATCGAGCACCACCGCCGAGGCCGCCGCCGCGTGGTGCTCCATCACCGCCGCCTTCAGCGCGCGGTAGGCGAGGTACTGGATGCGGCTGTCGATGCTGAGCACCAGCTGCTGGCCGGGCTCGGGCTCGCGCACGCTCTCGACATCCTCGACGATGCGCCCGAGGCGGTCCTTGATCACGCGCTTGGCGCCGGGCTTGCCCTGCAGGACGGCGTTGTAGGCGAGCTCGAGCCCTTCCTGGCCCTCGTCGTCGATGTTGGTGAAGCCGAGCAGGTGCGAAGTGACTTCGGCCGCCGGATAATAGCGGCGGTACTCGCGCTGCAGCGCCACGCCGGGGATGCCCAGCGCCTTGATGCGCGCGGCGGCGTCGGGCTCCATCGCGCGCTTCAGGTACATGAACTCTCTGTCCTTGCGCGCCAGCACCTTACTCTCGAGCTCGGCGACGTTGAGGCCGAGCATGCGCGCCAGCTCGGGCAGGCGCTCGCGGCCCTCGAGCAGCGTCGGCGGATGCGCCCAGACGCTGTCGACCGGCGAGCTGACCGCGAGCGGCTCGCCGTTGCGGTCGACGATCATGCCGCGGTGCGCCGGTACTTCGACGCTGCGCAGGAAGCGCTCGTCGCCCTGGCCCTGCAGGAACTCGGTGTCGATGATCTGCAGGTACACCGCGCGCGCGACGATGCCGAACGTCGCCGCCCCGAGGATGCCGAGGGCGATCTTGCGCCGGTTCGCCGACCAGGTGTTGCGGGTCTTGGGCTTCATCGGATCACGTAGATCACGGCGTCGGGGGCGGGGATGACCATGTCCAGGCGCTCGCGTGCAGCCTGGTCGATTACGGTCTCGGTGGCGAGCGTGCTCTGCTCGAGCTGCAGCTGCTCCCACTCGATATCGAGGTCGTCGCGGCGGCTGGCGAGCGTCTGCAGCTCGACGAACAGCTTGCGGCTGACGTGCTTGGTGTAAACGATGCCCAGCGCCGTCACCAGGATCGCGCCGAGCAGCAGCAGCACCGACCACAGATTGTCCCTGACCGGGTCCGCAACCGCCGCCTCGGGCAGCAGCCGGTGAACCTCGGGCGGCGCCTCGGCGACCGGCGCCGGTTCGGGCCTCGCCTCCACCACCGCCGCCATCACAGCCGCTCCGCCAGACGCAGCACCGCCGAGCGGGCGCGCGGATTGGCCTCGATCTCGGCGCTCGAGGGGCAGACCGGTTTGCCGAGCACGCGCAGCCGGGCGCCGACGCGCTCGTCGCCCGGCACCGGCAGTCCCGGCGGCAGACGCTCGCCCTGCGCCTGCCCGCGCATGAAGCGCTTGACGATGCGATCTTCGAGCGAGTGGAAGCTGATCACCACGAGCCGCCCGCCCGGTGCCAGCAGCTCGACCGCCTGCGCCAGCGCGCGCTCGATCTCGTCGAGCTCGCCGTTGACTTCGATGCGGATCGCCTGGAAGGCGCGCGTGGCCGGATGCTTGCCGCGCTCGCGGGTCGGGATCGCCGCAGCGACCCGCTCGGCGAGCTGCGCGGTGCGCGTGATCGGCCCGAGGCTGCGCGCTTCGACCAGCGCGCGAGCGATGCGGCGGTGGAAGCGCTCTTCGCCGTAGTCGCGCAGCACCCCGGCGATCTCGACTTCGCTCGCGGCAGCCAGCCATTCGGCGGCCGACACTCCGTGGCTTGGATCCATGCGCATGTCGAGGGGACCGTCGTTCAAAAAACTGAAACCCCTTGCGGGGTCGTCGAGCTGCGGCGAAGACACGCCTAGATCGAACAAGATCCCGTCGAGCCTGCCGGCCAGTTCGCGGCGCCGTGCGGCATCGACCAGCGCGCTGAAGGCGGTGGCTTCGAACGCGAGCCGCGGTTCGGTCGCCGCCAGCGACCGCGCCGCAGCGGCGGCCTCGGGGTCGCGGTCGAGCGCGAGCAGGCGGCCCCGCGGGCCGAGCCGCGCGAGGATCGCACGGCTGTGGCCGCCCCGGCCGAAGGTCGCGTCGAGGTAGGCGCCGTCTTCGCGGACGCGCAGGGCCTCGACCGCCTCGTGCAGCAACACGGTCTGGTGCACCAAGCTGGTAGGACCCATCGATCAGAAAGAAAGCGATTCCAGATCCGCCGGCAGCGCGCCGGCGGCATCGCCGCTCAGCCACTCGTCACGGAGCCGACTCCACGTTTGCTCGTCCCAGAGCTCGAACTTGTTCCCCTGCCCCACCAGCACCACGTGCTTGTCGAGTTTCGCGAACTCGCGCAGCGGCGCCGGCAACAGCACGCGCCCGCTGCCATCGAGCTCGCACTCTTCGGCATGCCCGAGCAGCAGGCGCTTGAGGCTGCGGGCCTGCGGATGAGTGCTCGAGAGGCGGATCAGCTTCGCCTCGACCTCCTCCCAGACCGGCAGCGGATAGATCAGTAGACAGCCGTCGCGGTCGATCGTGATCACCAGCTGGCCGGCGCAGGACTGGAGCAAGCGCTCCCTGTACTTGGCCGGGACCGAGAGCCTGCCCTTGTTGTCGAGCGACAGCGGCGAAACGCCCCTGAACACCGTCGTCGCCTCCGGGCAGTCCCCGTTCGTCCCACTTTGTTCCACTTGCCGCCACTATAGGGACCCGCCATCCCTACTGTCAAGAAAGCGACAGTCACTCAATTTCTTTTACAACAACAACTTATAGTCAAAATCACAACAAATGTTGCGTAACAGCAACACAATGGCGCGAAATACATGCTCGAATGCGCCCGGTGCGGAAAACGGCACATCAGGGATCGAACGTGAAGGCGATTGGGCAGGGGACTGCGGAGCGGGCGAAAATAAGGAAGTCGGCCTGTAAGCCGGGTTCTGTCGAGGACGATCATTCATCTGCGACGCCCGTCACCGGACGCCTGTAGCGACCTACCCGGGAGCCGTGCGGGCCACACGTGGCGCTCCCCTATTTGGTCTTGCTCCGGGTGGGGTTTACCGTGCCGTTCCCGTTACCGGGAACGCGGTGCGCTCTTACCGCACCGTTTCACCCTTGCCGGTCCGCGAGCGGACTTGGGCGGTCTGTTCTCTGTGGCACTTTCCGTCGGCTCGCGCCGCCCAGGCGTTACCTGGCACCCTGCCCTGTGGAGCCCGGACTTTCCTCCACCCCCGCGAACGGGGAGCAGCGATCGCCCGGCCGACTTCCGGCGCGGATTCTGGAGCCTCAGCGCCTATCTTGCAAGCGCGGACAGGCGCAAGGCCGTTTCGTACAACAGGTTTTTCTTGGCGCCGGTGAGGCGCGCGGCCAGCGCCGTGGCCTGCTTGACGGGCAGCTCTTCGAGCAACAGCGCGAGGACGCGTTCGGCCTCGGCGGGCAGGGCGTCGGCCGCCGGCTCGGGCGCGCCGCGCACGACGAGGACGAACTCGCCCCGGCAGCGCTCGGACTCGGCAGCGAAGCACGCGTGCAGCGCACCGAGCCCGCCGCCCGGGCTTTCTTCGAACAGTTTGGTCAGCTCGCGCGCGACCACGGCTTCGCGCCCGGCACCGAACACCGCCGCGCAGTCGGCGAGCGCCTCGACGATGCGGTGGCTGGACTCGAGGAACACCAGCGTGCGCGGCTCGTCGCGCAGGTGTTCGAGCCGCGTGCGCCGCGCCGCTGGCCTGGCCGGCAGGAAGCCTTCGAAAACGAAGCGGTCGGTCGGCAGCCCGGCGACCGACAGCGCCGCGAGCACGCTGCTCGGCCCCGGCACCGCGCGCACCGCGATGCCGGCACCGCGCGCCGCGCGCACCAGGTGGAAGCCCGGATCGGATACCAGCGGCGTGCCGGCATCCGACACCAGTGCCAGCGATTGCCCGGCGGCGAGCTCGACGAGCAGCGCGGCGGCGCGGTCGCGCTCGTTGTGCTCGTGCAGCGAAACCAGCGGCGTATCGATGCCGAAATGGCGGAACAGCCGGGCGGTGTGGCGGGTATCTTCGGCGGCGACCCGATCGACCGCAGCCAGCACTTCGCGCGCGCGCGGGCTCAAGTCCTGCAGGTTGCCTATCGGCGTGGCGACCACGTATAAGGTGGCGGGCTGGATGGACACGATGCGAACGTCCTCGAATATGGTGATGTCTGCCCCGGGCAGCGGGAGGCCGCAGTGAGCGGTGCCGGCGAGCGCGGCCGCGCCGGCGAAGACCTGGCGCTGGCCTGGCTCGAGGCGCACGGGCTGCGCTGCCTGGCGCGCAACTTCCGCGCCCGCGGCGGCGAGCTCGATCTGGTGATGCGCGACGGCGCGACGCTGGTGTTCGTCGAAGTGCGCTGCCGCCGCGACGCCGGCCGCGGCACCGCCGCCGAGACGGTGACCGCGATCAAGCGCCGGCGCCTGATCCGCGCCGCCGCATTCTACCTGCAACGGCATCCGTCGGATCGCCCCTGCCGTTTCGACGTGCTCGCGATCACGCCGGGCCGCGATGCACCGGTGGTCGAATGGATCCGCGATGCCTTCCAGAGTTGCTGAGCGACGAGGCCAAGCGATGACGACAACACTCCGGACCTCCCTGCTGGCGCTGCTGCTCGCCGTCTCGGCCGGCGCCTGTGCACCGATCCTGGTCGGCGGCGCCGCCACCGGCGCCAGCATGGCGCACGACCGCCGCACCGCCGGCACCGTGGTCGAAGACGAGGCGATCGAGCAGAAGGCGAGTTCGGCCGTCAACAACTCCGGCCTGGGCGCGCGCGCCCACATCAACGCCACCAGCTACAACCGCGCGCTGCTGCTGACCGGCGAAGTCGCGAGCCCGGCCGACAGGCAGCGCGCCGAGCAGATCGCCCGCAGCGTCGAGGAAGTGCGCGCGGTCTACAACGAGCTGACGGTGATGCCGGCGAGCAGCCTCGGCAGCCGCTCGAGCGATGCCTGGATCACGACCAAGGTGAAGTCTTCGCTGTTCCAGGTCGACGGCATCCGCGACTTCGACCCGACCCGGGTCAAGGTCGTCACCGAGCGCGGGATCGTCTACCTGATGGGGCTGGTGCGGCCACAGGAAGCCGAGGCGGTGACCGCGACCGTGCGCCGCGTCGGCGGCGTGCAGCGCGTGGTCAGGCTGTTCGAGTACCTCGATGCCTAATCACCTGCGGGGCCATGGGGAATGGGCAATGAGGGATGGGACATCCAGCCCCATCCCTAATGACTCATCGCACATGCCTCACTTGACCACCTTCAGCGCCGGGCGCTTGCCGCGCTCCGGCTGCTGCGGCGGCTCGGGCGGAGAGGGCGGCGGCTCGTAGCCGAGCTCTTCGGGAAAGGCGGTACCCTGGCCGTTCTCGCGCGCATAGATCGCCAGCACCGCCATCACCGGCACGCGCACCGTGCGCGCGAGGCCGCCGAAGCGGGCGCTGAACTCGATCCAGTCATTGCCGATCTGCAGCCCCTGCACCGCCGAAGGGCTGACGTTCAACACGATCCGTCCCTCGTGCACGTGCTGCGTCGGCACCTCGACCCCCGACAGCACGGCATTGACCAGGATGTGCGGCGTCATCGCATTGTCGAGTATCCACTCGTACAGCGCGCGGATCAGGTACGGACGGTTGGAAGTCATCGCGGGCGTGGGCTCCGGGGAAACGGGATCGGTGGCGAAAGTATAACCGGACACGCCAGGTCTCACGCCCGCATCTCGCCCTCGACCGGACTCAGGCTGGCGCGGAAGGCCGGGCGTGCGAACAGGCGCTCGGCGTAGGTGAGCACCGGTGCGGCTTCGGCCCGCAGCTCGATCTCGTAGTGCGGCAGGCGCCACAGCAGCGGCGCCAGGCTGCAGTCGAGCAGACTGAATTCTTCACCGAGGAACCACGGTGCCGCCGCAAACAGCGGCGCGCTCGCCGCGATCTGGTTGCGCAGGGTTTCGCGCGCATGATCGCGGTCTTCGCGACTCGCGCGCGACAGCCGCGGCAGCAGCGTGTACAGGTCGGCCTCGATGCGGTACAGCGCGAGGCGCTGCCGGGCACGGCTCACCGGATCGGCAGCCAGCAGCGGCGGATGGGGGTAGCGCTCGCCGAGGTAGTCGAGGATCACTCGGTCGTGGTACAGCACCAGCTCGCGGTCGACCAGGGTCGGCAGCGTCAAGCCCGGATTCAGCTCGACCAGCTCGTCGGGGGGCTGCGCGGGGTTGACGTAGACCAGATCCGCCTCGATGCCCTTCTCGAGCAGCGCGAGGCGGGTGCGGTGACAATGACAGCAGTTGGGCAGCGAAAACAGGGTGAGCGTTGACCTGCGTACACCGTTGACCGTCATGCGTCCCCCTGCATTGCCGTTGATTGCCGGAGGACGCGCGGCGGGGTGGGGATCCCCCCCGCCGCCGTGGCACGCCTCAGTGCACGTCCTTCCAGTACTCTTTCTTGAGCAGATACAACACCGCCGTCAACAGCACCAGGAAGGCCAGCACCCAGATGCCGATGCGCTGGCGTTCGAGCTTGATCGGCTCGGCGATGTAGGCCATGAAGTTGACCAGATCGCGCATCGCTGCGTCGAACTCGGGCGGGCTCAGGCTGCCGGGCTTGACCAGCTCGAAGCCGGTAATGTGCTCGACCGCGTTACCCTCGACATCCTGGGTCTTCTCGACCACGACCTTCTGCCAGCCCTGCAGGTCGGCGAGCGCGTGCGGCATGCCGACCAGCGGGAACACCGCGTTGTTGAACCCCCACGGCCGCTTCGGATCGACGTAAAAGGTGCGCAGATAGGTGTACAGGTAGTCAACGCCGCGCGAACGGGCGATCAGCGTCAGATCGGGCGGCGGCGCACCGAACCACTTCTTCGCTTCCGCCTTGGGCATCGCGTTCTTCATGGTATCGCCGACCTTGGCGCCGGTGAAGATCAGGTTGTTCTTGACCTCCTCTTCGCTCAGGCCGATGTCGCGCGCCATACGGCTGTAGCGCTGGCTCTCGGCCGAGTGGCAACCCATGCAGTAGTTGACGAACAGCTTGGCGCCGCGCTGCAGCGAAGCCTGGTTGTTGAGGTCGATGCTGGCCTTGTCGAGCGGATAGCCCCCCTCGGCGGCAGCGGCCAGCCCCGGAAGCGCCGCGAAGACCAGCGCGATGATCAGCTTTCTCATTTGAAGGTCACCCTTTCCGGAACCGGCTTGACCGCGTCGAACTTGGTGTACACGGGCATCAGCAGGAAGAACGCGAAATAAATCACCGAGCACGCCTGCGCGAGCAGGGTGCGCCCCGGCGTCGCCGGCAGCGCACCGAGGTAGCCGAGCACCAGGAAGGCGACGACGAAGGCGGCCAGCGCGCCCTTGAACAGCGGTCCGCGGTAGCGGATCGACTTGACCGGGCTGCGGTCGAGCCAGGGCAGGAAGAACATCACCACGATCGCGCCCCCCATGCCCACGACGCCGAGCAGCTTGTCGGGAATCGCGCGCAGGATCGCGTAGAAGGGCGTGAAGTACCACACCGGAGCGATGTGCGACGGGGTCTTCAGCGGGTCGGCCGGATCGAAGTTCGGGTGCTCGAGGAAGTAGCCGCCCATTTCCGGGAAGAAGAAGATCACCGCGCAGAAGAAGATCAGGAACACGCCGACGCCGAACAGATCCTTGACCGTGTAGTACGGGTGGAACGGAATGCCGTCGAGCGGCTTGCCGGTGGCGTCCTTGTACTTCTTGATCTCGACGCCGTCGGGGTTGTTCGAGCCGACCTCGTGCAGCGCCAGCAGGTGCGCGACCACCAGGCCGATCAGCACCAGCGGCAGCGCGATCACGTGCAGCGAGAAGAAGCGGTTCAAGGTCGCGTCGGAGACGACGAAGTCGCCGCGGATCCACAGGCTCAGGTCGGGGCCGATGCCGGGGATCGCACCGAACAGCGAGATGATCACCTGCGCGCCCCAGAACGACATCTGCCCCCAGGGCAGCAGGTAGCCCATGAAGGCTTCGGCCATCAGCGCCAGGAAGATCAAGACGCCGAAGATCCAGATCAGCTCGCGCGGCTGCTTGTACGAGCCGTACATCAGCCCACGGAACATGTGCAGGTAGACGACGACGAAGAACGCCGAGGCGCCGGTCGAATGCATGTAGCGGATCAGCCAGCCCCAGTCGACGTCGCGCATGATGTACTCGACCGAGGCGAAGGCTTCCGCCGCCGAGGGCTTGTAGCTCATCGTCAGCCAGATCCCGGTCAGGATCTGGTTGACCAGCACCAGCAGCGCCAGCGAACCGAAGTAGTACCAGAAGTTGAAGTTCTTCGGTGCGTAGTACTGCGTCAGATGCTCGCGGATCGTCGCGGTCAGCGGGAAGCGGGCGTCGATCCAGCCGACGATGCCGGTGGTACCCGGGTGGGGACGGTTCGCCATTTACGCGGCCTCCGCGCCGACGCCCACGAGCACGCGGGAATCGCTCAGATACTTGTAGGGGGGCACTTCGAGGTTGGTCGGCGCCGGCACGCCCTTGAACACGCGCCCGGCGAGGTCGAAGCGCGAGCCGTGGCAGGGGCAGAAGAAGCCCCCCTTCCAGTCGGGGCCGAGGTCGGCCGGAGCGACTTCCGGGCGGAAGGTCGGCGAGCAGCCGAGGTGGGTGCAGATGCCGACCAGCACCAGGTACTCGGGCTTCAGCGAGCGGTACTCGTTCTTGGCGTAACCTGGCTGCTGCTCGGTCACGTCCGACTTCGGATCGCGCAGCTCGCCGTCGAGCGCCGGCAGCGCGTCGAGCATCGGCTGGCTGCGGCGCACGATCCACACCGGCTTGCCGCGCCACTCGACGGTCAGCATCTGGCCGGCCTCGAGCTTGCTGATGTCGGCCTCGACCGGTGCACCGGCGGCCTGGGCGCGTTCGCTGGGCGCCCACGACTTCAGGAACGGCACCGCCATGAACGCTGCCCCGACCCCGCCGACGACGGTAGCCGTGGCGGTCAGAAACCGGCGCCTGCCGAGATTGACTGCCGTACTCATTGCACTCTCCTACTCGCTCAAAGAATCCTGCGCCCCACCCGCTGCGAGAGAGCCACGCCCGCTCGTTGCAATATCCATGCAATTAAAACGGGGAATGTTCTTACAGCCGTCGCGGACGGTCAAGCGGACACTGCGCGGCAGCGGCAGCGGCACATCAGGCGGGATTGGGGATGTCGACGAAGTCGAAGGCGAGGCCGAAGCGCGCAGCGAGGCGCGCGCCGAGCGCCGCCACACCGTAGCGCTCGGTGGCATGGTGGCCGGCGGCGTAATAGTGCAGCCCGAGTTCGCGCGCCGCGTGCACCGTGGGTTCCGAGACTTCGCCGGAAAGATAGGCGTCGGCACCGGTGCGCGCAGCCTGCTCGATCAAGCCTTGCGCCGCACCGGTGCACCAGGCGATACGCCGGATCGGCCGCCCGTGGCCGGGCACGAACAGCGGCGCGCGGCCGAGCCGCGCCTCGAGGTGCGCGGCGAAGGCGGCGCCCGGCAGCGGCTCGGCCGGCTCGCCGACCATGCCGAGCGGGCGTCGACCCTCGCCGAAGGTGGCGGTGGCGCGCAGGCCGAGCACGCGCGCGAGCTGGGCATTGTTGCCGAGCTCGGGGTGCGCGTCGAGCGGCAAGTGGTAGGCGAGCAAACCGATGTCGTGCCGCAGCAGCGTCGCCAGCCGCCGGCGTTTGATGCCGACGATGCACGCGTCTTCGCCCCTCCAGAACCAGCCGTGGTGCACCAGCACCAGGTCGACGCCGCGCGCGGCGGCTTCATCGAGCAAGGCCTGGCTCGCGCTGACGCCGCCGACGATGCGCGCCACCTCGGGCCTGCCCTCGACCTGCAGGCCGTTGGGGCAATAGTCGGTGAACTCGCCGACGGCGAGCAGCTCGTCGGCATAGGCGACCAGCTCGGCGAGCGCGGCCATCGCGCTCAAGCCTCGACCAGCGCCGCATCGAGCGCCGTCAACAGCGCCGCGTTCTGCGCCGGCGTGCCGACCGTGATGCGCAGGAACTGTTCGATGCGCGGCTGGCGGAAATGGCGCACGATCACGCTGCGCGCGCGCAGCGCCGCTGCCAGCACCGCGGCGTCGCGCCCGCGATGGCGGGCGAAGACGAAGTTCGCCTGCGAGGGCAGCACCTCGAAGCCGCGCGCGCGCAGCGCCGGAACCAGCTGCTCGCGCGCGTCGATCACCGCCCGCCGGGTCCGCTCGAAGTGCTCGCGGTCGGCGAAGGCGGCGACCGCGCCGGCGATCGCGAGCCGGTCGAGCGGGTACGAGTTGAAGCTGTTCTTGACCCGCTCGAGCGCCTCGATCAACGCCGGGTGGCCGACGGCGAAGCCGACGCGCAGTCCGGCGAGCGAGCGCGACTTCGACAGCGTCTGTACCACCAGCAGGTTCGGATGGCGCTCGACCAGCACGATCGCGCTGTCGCCGCCGAAGTCGATGTACGCCTCGTCGAGCACCAGCACCGAGTCGCGGCTGTGCGCGAGCAGCCACTCGATCTCGGCCAGCGCCAGCAGCCGGCCGGTCGGCGCGTTCGGGTTCGGGAAGACGATACCGCCGTTGGGGCGGATATAGTCCTCGACGCGCAGCGCAAAGTCTTCGGCCAGCGGCACCGTCTCGAAGGCGATGCCGTACAGCCCGCAGTAGACCGGGTAGAAGCTGTAGCTCACGTCGGGAAACAGCAGCGGCGCCGGGTGCTGGAACAGCGCCTGGAAGGCGTGCGCCAGCACTTCGTCCGAGCCGTTGCCGACGAACACCTGCGCCGGCGTGAGGCCGTGGCATTCGGCGATCGCCTGCTTCAGGCGCTCGGCGTTGGGGTCCGGATACAGGCGCAGCGCATCCGACAGCTCGGCCCGGATCGCTTCGAGCACCTGCGGCGAGGGGCCGTAGGGATTTTCATTGGTGTTGAGCTTGACCAGCCGATCGAGCTTCGGCTGCTCGCCCGGCACGTAAGGCGTCAGGCCGTGCACCACGGGGCTCCAGTAGCGGCTCATCGCGCCTCCTCGATGCGGTACTCGGCCGAGCGCGCGTGCGCGCTCAGCCCCTCGCCGCGGGCGAGGATCGAAGCGGTGCGCCCCAGCACCGAAGCCCCGGCCGGCGAGCAGAAGATCAGACTCGAGCGCTTCTGGAAATCGTAGACGCCGAGCGGCGACGAGAAGCGCGCGGTGCGCGAAGTCGGCAGCACGTGGTTCGGGCCGGCGCAGTAATCGCCCAGCGCTTCGGCGGTGTGGCGGCCCATGAAGATCGCGCCGGCATGGCGGATCTTCGCCAGCAGCGCCTCGGGGTCCTCGACCGAGAGCTCGAGGTGCTCGGGCGCGATGAAGTTGACCACTTGCGCCGCCTCGTCCAGGTCGCGCACCCGCACCAGCGCTGCGCGCCGCGCCAGCGAGCGCTCGATGATCGCGACACGCTCCATCGTCGGCAGCAGCTTCGCGATCGAGGCCGCGACGCGCTCGAGGAAGGCGGTGTCGGGCGAGATCAGGATCGGCTGCGCATCTTCGTCGTGCTCGGCCTGCGAGAACAGGTCCATCGCGATCCAGTCCGCATCGGTCGCGCCGTCGCAGACCACCAGGATCTCCGAGGGGCCGGCGATCATGTCGATGCCGACCTGGCCGAACACCTGACGCTTGGCGGTGGCCACGTAGATGTTGCCGGGACCGACGATCTTGTCGACGCGCGGCACGGCCGCCGTGCCGTAGGCGAGCGCGGCGACCGCCTGCGCGCCGCCGATCGCGAACACGCGGTCGACACCGGCGACCGCGGCCGCGGCCAGCACCAGCGCGTTGAGTTCGCCGCCCGGGGTCGGCACCACCATCACCAGGTTCGGCACGCCGGCAACCTTGGCCGGCACCGCGTTCATCAGCACCGACGAGGGGTACGCTGCCTTGCCGCCCGGCACGTACAGCCCGA
The DNA here is from genome assembly GCA_039807445.1 of Candidatus Competibacteraceae bacterium. Classification (GTDB taxonomy): domain Bacteria; phylum Pseudomonadota; class Gammaproteobacteria; order Competibacterales; family Competibacteraceae; genus JBDHRG01. The sequence continues at coordinate 17,464 of JBDHRG010000003.1, read as the reverse complement.
CCGAGTCGAGCGGCGCGACCTGCTGGCCGAGCAGCGTGCCGTCGGCCTCGGTGTAGCGCCACGACTCGAGCTTCTGCCGCTCGGCGTAGGCACGGATGCGTGCTGCGGCCGTCTCCAGCGCTTCACGCTGCGCCGCGGGCAGCGCTGCGCGCGCCGCCTCGAGCCGCGCACGCGGGATCTCGAGCTCGACCGCGCTCGCCACCCCCAGGCGGTCGAAGCGGCGCGTGTATTCGAGCAGCGCCGCATCGCCCCGCTGTCGCACCGCTTCGACGATCTCGCGCACGGCGTCGGCCACCGCATGCTCGGACACGCCTTCCCAGGCGGTCAGCGCTTCGAGCCGCGGCCAGAAGTCGGCGTCGAGGGTCGAGAGTCGGGCGATGTCCACGGGTACTCCTCGGGATGGGCGGGAATAAAGGCTCAGCGCGCAGCGACCGCTGCGCCGAGCGCGTCGATCAACACCTTGACGCGCGCGTGCTTCATCTTCATCGCGGCACGGTTGACCACCAGCCGCGAGCTCACGTCGGCGATGTGCTCGAGCGGCGCCAGGCCGTTCGCGCGCAGCGTGTTGCCGGTGTCGACCACGTCGACGATGCGGTCGGCCAGCCCGACCAGCGGCGCCAGCTCCATCGAGCCATACAGCTTGATCACCTCGACCTGGCGGCCCTGCTCGGCGTACCAGCGGCGCGCGATATTGACGAACTTGGTCGCGACCTTGAGCCGCCCGCGCGGCTCGGGCGCATCGGCCGGGCCGGCGACCATCAGCTTGCAGCGCGCGATGCCGAGATCGAGCGGCTCGTACAGCCCGTCGCCACCGTGCTCCATCAACACGTCCTTGCCGGCGACGCCGAGGTCGGCCGCACCGTATTCGACGTAGGTCGGCACGTCGGTCGCGCGGATGATCACCAGCTTGACCTCGGCGCAGTTGGTGTCGAGGATCAGCCTGCGGCTGTTATCCGGGTCTTCGCTCGGGACGATGCCGGCGGCGGCCAGCAGCGGCAGCGTCTCCTTGAAGATGCGCCCCTTGGACAGCGCGATGGTCAGCGTCTCGCTCATGGCACCGGCCTCAGGGCACGCGGCGGATCACCGCGCCGAGGCTGCCGAGCTTTTCCTCGATGCAGTCGTAGCCGCGGTCGATGTGGTAGACGCGGTCGACGACGGTGTCGCCGTGCGCAACCAGCGCCGCCAGGATCAGGCTCGCCGAGGCGCGCAGGTCGGTGGCCATGATCGGCGCGCCGGTGAGCCGTTCGACGCCGGTCGAGATCACCGTGTTGCCTTCGATCTGGAACTGCGCCCCCATGCGCTGCAGCTCGTGCACGTGCATGAAGCGGTTTTCGAACACCGTTTCGGTGATCGTGCCGACGCCTTCGGCGACCGCGTTCAGCGCGCAGAACTGCGCCTGCATATCGGTCGGGAACGCCGGGTACGGCGCGGTGCGGATGTGCACCGCACGCGGGCGCCGGCCGCGCATGTCGAGCTCGATCCAGTCGCTGCCGGTCGAGATTTCGGCACCGGCGTCCTCGAACTTGGCGAGCACCGCCTCGAGGATGTCGGGGCGGGTGTCCTTGACCTTGACCCGGCCGCCGGTGATCGCCGCTGCGGCGAGGTAGGTGCCGGTCTCGATGCGATCGGGAAGCACGCGGTAGTGCGTCCCCTTCAGGCTGTCCACGCCCTCGATCACCAGCGTGTCGCTGCCGGCACCCGCCACCTTCGCCCCCATCGCGTTCAGGCACTCGGCGAGGTCGACGACTTCGGGCTCGCGCGCGGCGTTCTCGATCACCGTGGTGCCCGAGGCCAGCGCCGCCGCCATCATCAGGTTCTCGGTGCCGGTGACAGTGACCAGGTCCATCACGATGCGCGCGCCCTTGAGCCGCTCGCAGCGGGCGCGGATGTAGCCCTCCTCGATGCGGATGTCGGCGCCCATCGCCGCCAGCCCCTTGATGTGCAGGTCCACCGGGCGCGAGCCGATCGCGCAGCCACCGGGCAGGCTGACCTCGGCTTCGCCGTAGCGTGCCAGCAGCGGCCCCAGCACCAGGATCGAGGCGCGCATCATCCGCACCAGCTCGTACGGCGCCTGGTAGCTGCGGATCGTGCACGGGTCGACCTCGATGTTCATCTTTTCGTCGACGACCAGCTGCACGCCCATGCGCCCGAGCAGCTCCATCGTCGTGGTCACATCCTGCAGATGCGGGACGTTGGCGATCGTGACCGGCCCATCGGCCAGCAGCGTCGCAGCCAGGATCGGAAGCACGGCGTTCTTGGCACCGCAGGCGCGCAGTTCGCCTTCGAGGGGCACGCCACCGCTGATGATCAGTTTGCTCATGGAGGCTCGCGGGTCAGGCCGGGCGCGCGGCCCAGGCTTCGGGGGTATAGGTCTTCAGCGCCAGCGCATGGATCGCTTCGCGCTCGAGGCGGTCGCCGAGCGCGGCGTACACCAGGCGGTGCTGCGCCAGCAGCGGCTTGCCGGCGAAGGCGACGCTGATCACCACGGCTTCGAAGTGCACCCCGTCGTCGCCGCGCACGATCACCTGCGCGTCGGGCATGGCTTCCTGGATCAGGCGCTGGATGTCGGCTGCTTGCATGCGGAGCTTCTCGGAGGGCGGGAACGGCCGGCGGGCTGCCGGCCGGAGGATGATACAGGAACGGAATGCGCGATGCGGACTCAGCCGAGGCCGAGCACCTCCTCGAGGTCGGAGATGCGCAGGATCGCGCGCATCTGCGCCGGCGCCGCGGCGTAGGCGATGTCGCCGCCGGCTTCGCGCGCCAGGCGCAGCCACTCGACCAACAGCGCGACGCCGGCGCTGTCGGCGCGCCTGACGCCGGCGAGGTCGAGTTCGACCCGTGCGCCGGCGCGCGCGAGCTGCGCGCCCTGCGGCCACAGCGCCGCGACCGCGGCGCGGTCGAGCTCGCCGGACAGCGCCCAGCACCCGGCGCCGTGCGGCTCGAGCCGCGCGGTCACTTGGTCGCCCCGCGCGAATTCAGCTCGGTGATCGAACCGATCACCGCATCCATACCGCCCTGGCGGAAACGCTCGGCGAAGGTGCTGCGGTAGTTGGCAACCAGGCTGATGCCGTCGACGCTGACGTCGTAGACCAGCCACTGGCCGCCCTTCTGGTGCACGCTGTAGTTGATCGGCACCGCCGGCCCCGAGCGCGGCTGGAACTCCGAACGCACCAGCACCTCGTTGTCGGCGCTCGGCGGGCCCGCGGGCAGGAAACGGATCGTCTCGTCCGAGTATTGCAGCAGCGCATTGCCGTAGGTGCGCACCAGCAGCGCGCGGAACTCGGCGGTGAAGCGGCCCTGCTGCTCGGGGCTCGCGGCGCGCCAGTTCTTGCCGAGCACCCAGCGCGCGATCGTCTCGAAGTCGAAGCGCGGCACGGCGATCCGCTCGACCAGCGGGTAGATCCGCTTCGGATCCTGGCGCAGCGCGTCGCGGTTGGCCTTCAGCGTGGCGAGCATCTGCTGCGCGGTGCCCTCGACTACCTGCTGCGCCGTGTCGGCCAGCGCCACCGGGCCGAGCAGGCTCATCAGCAGCACGAACAGGGGCGCGATCAGTCTTGTCATCGTCGTACTCTCTAGCGTCTGCCGTCGCCGAATCGATCCGCCGGGGGATCAGGGGTTCCCGGATTCGGACTTGCCTTCGGCGGCCTTGCTGAACAGGAATTGGCCGATGATGTTCTCGAGCACCAGCGCCGACTGCGTCAGCCTGAGGTTCGAACCCTCCGCCAGCACCTGCTCGGCCCCCCCCGGTTCGAGGCCGATGTACTGCTCGCCGAGCAGCCCCGAGGTCAGGATCTTGGCGCTGGTATCGACCGGCAGCTGGTCGTAGCGGCGCTCGATGCGCATCTCGACCACCGCGTCGAAGGTACGCGGGTCGATGCCGATCGCGCTGACGCGGCCGATGCGCACCCCGGCGAGCGCCACCGGTGCGCGCACCTTGAGCCCACCGATGTTGTCGAAGCGCGCGCTGATGCGGTAGCCCTCGTCGCCGCCGATCTGGCTGATGCCGCTGACCTTCAGCGCCAGCATGAACAGCGCGGCGAAGCCGAGCGCGACGAAGACGCCGACCGTCACCTCGACCGTCTTGGGTGTAACCATGGTTTTCAGATGCCTCCGAACATCAGCGCGGTCAGGATGAAGTCCAGCCCCAGCACCGCGAGCGACGTGTTGACCACGGCGCGCGTGGTCGCACGGCCGATGCCCTCGGCGGTCGGCACCGTGTCGTAGCCTTCGAACACCGCGATCCAGTTCGCGACCAGGCCGAACGCCGCGCTCTTGAGCACGACGCCGTTGACCACGTCGCGCACCAGCTGGACCTTGGCCTGCATCGGCGCCCAGTACGTCCCCTCGTCGACGCCGAGCAGGCCGACGCCGACCAGGTAGCCGCCGAGGATGCCGACCGCGGTGAAGATCGCCGCCAGCAGCGGCACCGCGAACACGCCGGCGAGCAGTCGCGGCGCGACCACGCGCCTGATCGGATCGACCGCCATCATCGCCATGCCGGCGAGCTGCTCGGTCGCCTTCATCAGGCCGATCTCGGCGGTCAGCGCCGAGCCGGCGCGTCCGGCGTACAGCAGCGCCGCGATCACCGGCCCGAGCTCGCGCACCAGCGACAGCGCCACCATCACGCCGAGCGACTCGGTGGCGCCGAAGTCGGCCAGCGTGGTGTAGCCCTGCAGACCGAGCACCATGCCGACGAACAGCCCCGACACCACGATGATCGGCAGCGACAGCACGCCGACCGAGTACAGCTGGCGCACCACCAGGTAGGGCCGCAGCGCGAGCTGCGGCAGGCCGCCGAGCACGACGAGCAGGAACAGCAGCCCCCGGCCGAGGCGCGCGGTGCGCGCGAGCGTCACGCGCCCGAGTGCGGCGAGCACCCCGATCATCGCCGGCCTCCGCCACCGAGCAAGTCGTCGGCATAGGCTGGCGCCGGGTAATGGAACGGCACCGGGCCGTCGGGCAGGCCCCGGACGAACTGCTCGACCCAGGCCGAGGGCGCGCGCTTAAGCTCGGCCGGTGTACCGTGCGCGACCACCCGCCCGCCCGAGATCAGGTAGATGTCGTCGGCGATCGAGCTCGCCTCGGCGACATCGTGCGACACCACCACGCTGCTCATGCCCAGCGCGTCGTTGAGCTCGCGGATCAGCTTCACCAGCACTCCCATCGAGATCGGGTCTTGCCCGGTGAAGGGCTCGTCGTACAGGATCAGCGCCGGATCGAGCGCGATCGCGCGTGCCAGCGCGACGCGCCGTGCCATGCCGCCCGACAGCTCGCCCGGCATCAGCTCGCGCGCGCCGCGCAGCCCCACCGCCTCGAGCTTCATCAGCACCAGCGTGCGCACCAGCGGCTCGGGCAGACGCGCGTGCTCGCGCAGCGGAAAGGCGACGTTGTCGAACACCGATAGGTCGGTGAACAGCGCGCCGCTCTGGAACAGCATGCCGATGCGCTGGCGCAGCGCGAACAGCTCGCGCCGTGCGAGGCGGTCGACGCGCTTGCCGTCGATCTCGATGCTGCCCGCCTGCGGCTTGAGCTGGCCGCCGATCAGCTTCAGCAGCGTGGTCTTGCCGGTGCCGCTCGGCCCCATGATCGCGGTCACCCGACCACAGCGGATGTCGAGGTCGACGCCGTCGAAGATCACGCGCTCGCCGCGGCTGAAGCGCAGCCCGCGGACGCGGACCAGGACATCGTCGCCGGCGGTGGGTTGGTCGGCCATCGGGAGTTTCTTGCGCTGTCCGGCCGCATCGGCCGGGGGTCTGGAGAAAGACGCGCTAGTGTCGATGCAAGCGCCGGCCGAGTCAAATGACGTATCATGCCCGCCCGAACCGAGGGCTGCCCATGATACCTACCGACGCCGACCGACTGATGCGGCTCGGCCGCGACACGCTCGCGCTCGAAGCGGCGGGCATCGAGCGGCTGCGCGCGCGGCTCGACGCGAGCTTCGCCCGCGCCTGCGAACGGCTGCTCGGCTGCCGCGGGCGCGTGATCGTCACCGGCATGGGCAAGTCGGGCCACATCGGCCGCAAGATCGCAGCCACCTTGGCGAGCACCGGCACGCCGGCCTTCTTCGTGCATCCGGGCGAAGCCAGCCACGGCGACCTGGGCATGATTACCGCCCAGGATGTGGTGCTGGCGTTGTCGAACTCGGGCGAAACCGAGGAGCTGCTGACGATCCTGCCGCTGATCAAGCGCCTCGGCACGCCGCTGGTGGCGCTGACCGGTAACTCGGGCTCGACGCTGGCGCGCGCCGCCGACGTGCACCTCGACGTCGGCGTCGAGCGGGAAGCCTGCCCGCTCGGGCTGGCGCCGACTGCGAGTACCACCGCGGCGCTGGCGATGGGCGATGCGCTCGCGGTGACGCTGCTCGAGGCGCGCGGCTTCACCGCCGACGACTTCGCCCGCTCGCACCCCGGCGGACGGCTCGGGCGGCGGCTGCTGCTGCTCGTCGACGACGTGATGCACGCCGGCGAGCGCCTGCCGCGCAACGCCGCCACCGATGCGCTGGGGCCGGCGCTGATGGAGATGACGCGCAAGGGCCTCGGCATGACCGTGATCGTCGACGCCGAGGAGCGCGTGCTCGGCGTGTTCACCGACGGCGACTTGCGCCGCGCGTTCGAGCGCCGGATCGACGTGCACGCAACAGCGCTCGCGACGGTGATGACTTCGCCGTGCAGGACCATCCGCGCCGGCACGCTCGCCGCCGAAGCGCTGAACCTGATGGAGCGGCACAAGATCAATGCACTGCCGGTGGTCGACGCCGACGCCCGGCTGGTCGGCGCGCTGAACATGCACGACCTGCTGCGCGCCGGCGTGCTCTGAAACGGATCTGCGAACGACATGACTCCGGAATTCGAACAGCGCGCCCGCCGGGTGCGGTTGGTGATCTTCGACGTCGACGGCGTGCTGACCGACGGCCGCCTCTACTTCGGCGCCGACGGCGAGGTGCTGAAGGCTTTCGACGTACGCGACGGCCTCGGCATCAAGATGCTCGCCAATCAGGGGCTGGAGGTGGCGATCATCAGCGGGCGCCGCTCGGCGATCGTCGCCCGGCGCGCCGCCGAGCTCGGCATCCGCCACCTGCGCCAGGGCGTCGAGGACAAGGGCGCGGCCTTCGAGCAACTGCTCGCCGAGCTCGGCCTCGCGCCCGAGCAGGCTGCCCACATCGGCGACGACCTGATCGACCTGCCGGTGATCAGGCGCGCGGGGCTGGCGATCGTGCCCGCCGACGCCGACCCCTTCGTCGCCGGCCACGCCCACTGGTGCACGCGCGCGCGCGGCGGCCGCGGCGCGGTGCGCGAAGCCGCCGAGGCGATCCTCGAAGCGCAGGGTCGGCTGGCCGCCGAACGCACGCGCCACCTCGGATGAACCGCGTACCGCTCTACCTTGCGCTGCTCGCAGCCGCGGCGGGCGCCTCGTCGTGGTTCCTGGCCGAGCTCGAGCGCTCGCTGCGCCAGACGCAGGAGCGCGACGACTCGACCCCGGTGCTGAGCGCCGAGAACTACGCCGCGACCAAGATCAACGCCGCCGGCGAGCGCGAGTACACGCTCGTCGGTCCGCACCTCGAACGCCTGCCCGGCGAGCGCGGCACCTTCTTCGACGCGCCGCTGATGCACACGTTCGAGAACCGCGCCGAGGTCTGGGAAATCCGTGCTGAACGCGCCTGGGCGGCGCCGCACAACGACGTGATCGAGCTGCGCGAGGCGGTGCGCGCCGAACGCCCGGCCAGCACCGGCCAGAAGCCGGTGCGGCTCGATACGCGCGATCTGCGCCTGGTGCCGAACCAGGACTACGGCGAAACCGCCGCGCCGGTGCGCGTGGAAACGCCCGAAGGCGTGGCCACCGGCGTCGGCGCCCGCGTCTGGCTGGCCGAGGACCGGATCGAACTGCTGTCGCACGTACGAGGGACGTATGAACCGCCGCACCGCTGACATCCTGCTGCTCGCCGCCGGCCTCGCGCTCGCCGCCGGCTCGGCCGCCGCGCTGCCCGAAGACCGCCAGCAGCCGGTCAATCTGGTCGCCGACCGCGCCGAGCTGAACCAGCAGACCGGCGTCGCCGTCTACGAGGGCAACGTGATCGTCACGCAGGGCACGATGCGCCTGACCGGCGACCGCGTCGTGGTCTACACCAAGGATGGCCAGTTCCAGCGCATGGAGAGCTTCGGCAAGCCGAGCACCTTCAAGCAGAAGCCCGCCGCCGACAAGGAAGACATCCACGGCGAGGGGCTCAAGCTCGAGTACGACGTCGGCACCGGCATCGTCACGCTGAGCAGCAAGGCCCGGGTAACCCAGGCCAAGGACGTGTTCAGTGGCGACCGCATCGACTACGACCTCAACAAGGACGTGGTCAAGGCGCGCGCCGGCAGCAGCGCCGAGCGCGTGCAGATCATCATGCAGCCCAGGCCCGAGGGTGCCGACGGCGGGAAGAAGAAGTGATGGCGCGCCTCCAAGCCCGCGAGTTGGCCAAGACTTACCGTGGCCGCAAGGTCGTCGATGCCGCCAGCGTGCACGTCGACAGCGGCGAAGTCGTCGGCCTGCTCGGTCCCAACGGCGCCGGCAAGACCACCAGCTTCTACATGATCGTCGGCCTGATCGGCGCCGACGGTGGCCACGTCCATCTCGACGGCAACGAGATCACGCGGCTGCCGATGCACGCGCGCGCGCGCCTCGGCGTCGGCTACCTGCCGCAGGAAGCCTCGGTGTTCCGCAAGATGACGGTGCTCGACAACGTGCTGGCGATCCTCGAGACCCGGCCCGGGCTGAACCGCAAGGCACGGCTGGCACGCGCCGAGGAATTGCTGCACGAACTGCACGTCGGCCATCTGCGCGACAGCCTCGGCATCTCGCTGTCGGGCGGCGAGCGCCGGCGGGTCGAGATCGCCCGCGCGCTGGCCGCCGATCCGCGCTTCATGCTGCTCGACGAGCCCTTCGCCGGCGTCGACCCGCTGTCGGTACACGACATCCAGCGCATCATCAAGCACTTGTGCGAGCGCGGCATCGGCGTCCTGATCACCGATCACAACGTGCGCGAGACGCTGGGTATCTGCGACCGCGCCTACATCCTCGCCGAAGGCCGCGTGATCGCGGTCGGCTCGCCGGCCGAGATCCTCGCCAACCAGCAGGTGCGCGAGGTCTACCTCGGCGAAGGCTTCCGGCTGTAGCGCCCGGGGGTCCCCCACTGCTGGCACGCGCCATGCTATAAGTAGCTCGAGGCGCGCGCCCAGACGCCCCGAGCCTACCGCCGAGATGAGACAATCGCTGCAACTTCGCCTGGGTCAGCACCTGACGATGACCCCCCAGCTGCAACAGGCCATCCGCCTGCTGCAGCTGTCGAGCCTGGATCTTCAGGCCGAAATCCAGGCGGTGCTCGACTCGAACCTGATGCTCGAGCGCTCCGACGAGGGCCTCGACGACACGCCCTCGGCCGAGGCCGCGCTCGAGGCGCCGCCGCCGCCCGGCGCCGAGCCGCAGCATGACAACAGTGGCGAAACCATCCCCGACGAGCTGCCGGTCGATGTCGGCTGGGACGAGGTCTACGAGAGCTACGACGGCGCCACCAGCCTTTCGCGCGGCGACGACGGCGATCGCGACCCCTTCGAGCTGTACAGCGCACCGGCCGAATCGCTGCAGGAACACCTGCTGTGGCAGATGCGGCTGACGCCGTTCTCCGACACCGATATGGCGATCGCCGAGGCGATCATCGACGCCACCGACGAAGCCGGCTATCTGGCGCTGCCGTTCGCCGAGCTCTGCGACAGCTTGCGCGATGCCTGGCCCGGGCTCGAAGACGACGAAGTCGCAGCGGTGCTGCACCGGCTGCAGCGCTTCGACCCGGTGGGGGTGTGTGCGCGCTCACCGGCCGAGTGCCTGGAGCTGCAGCTCGAAGCGCTGCCGCCCGAGACGCCATGGCGCGCCGAGGCGCGCGAGCTGGTCGCGCATCACCTCGAGCTGCTCGCCGGGCGCGATTTCAACACGCTGATGCGACGGCTGAAGCTCGACCGCGATGCGCTGCAGGCGGTGATCGCGCTGATCCAGCGGCTGAACCCGCGTCCCGGCACGCGGCTGTCGGATACGCAGGCGAGCTACGTAATCCCCGACGTGTTCGTGGTGCGCCACAAGGACGGCTGGCGCGTCGAGCTGAACCCCGACAGCGCACCGCGGCTGCGGATCAACGGCGAATACGCGCGCCTGATACGCCGCGCCGACACCAGCGCCGACAACACCTACCTGAAGAACCACTTGCAGGAGGCGCGCTGGTTCCTGAAGAGCTTGCGCAACCGCCACGAGACGCTGCTGAAGGTCGCGCGCTGCATCGTCGAGCGCCAGCAAGCCTTCTTCGATCGCGGTCCCGAGCACATGAAGCCGCTGGTGCTGCGCGACATCGCCGAGGCGGTCGAGATGCACGAATCGACGATCTCGCGCGTGACCACACAGAAGTACATGCACACGCCGCGCGGCATCTTCGAGTTCAAGTACTTCTTCTCCAGCCACGTCGGCAGCGCCGAAGGCGGCGAGGTGTCTTCGGTTGCGATCCAGGCGATGCTGAAGAAACTGATCGCTGCCGAAGACGCGCGCAAGCCGCTCAGCGACAGCAAGCTCACCGAGCTGCTCGGCAAGGAGGGTGTTCAGGTGGCGCGCAGAACGGTGGCAAAATATCGCGAGGCCATGGCCATACCCTCATCGACGGACCGCAAGCGGATCGGCTGACGTGCCGGTCCGCACGCCGCGGCCGGGGCCGGAAGGGCTCCGGTGTCGGGTGGTCCCGCGGGACCGCGCCGACGCAACCATCCTTCCTCAAAGCTAAGGAGTCTGCCATGCAAACCAAGCTGACGGGGCATCACGTCGAGATCACCCAGGCCCTGCGTGACTACGTGCAGGACAAACTCGGCCGTGCCGAGCGCCTGTTCGACAACGTCACCAGCATGCACGTGATCCTCAGCGTCGAGAAGCTGCGTCACAAGGCCGAGGCCACGGTGCATCTGGCCGGCGGCGAAGTGCACGCCGAGTCGACCGAGGAAGACATGTACGCCGCGATCGACGTGCTGGCCGACAAGGTCGAGCGCCAGATCCTCAGGCACAAGGAAAAGCTGACCGACCACCATCGCGCCGACCGCGAGCAGGTCCGCAGCTACTCGTGATCCGCTCCGTCCACAGGCTCTCGTCCCTTCACGCATCCGCATGAATATCGCCGATCTGATCGCCCCTGCGCGCGCCGTCTGCCGCAGCGACCTCACCAGCAAAAAGCGCGTGCTCGACCTGGTCAGCGGACTGCTCGCCGACGCCGACGAGGGGTGCGACTCGCGGGTCATCTTCGACAGCCTGATCGGCCGGGAGCGTCTCGGCAGCACGGGGCTGGGCCACGGCGTGGCCCTGCCCCACGGCCGCATCCCCGGCGCCCGGCGCGGGCTGGGCGCCTTCGTCAAGCTCCAGCCCGGCGTCGACTACGACGCGATCGACCAAGAGCCGGTCGATCTGGTGTTCGCGCTGCTGGTGCCCGAACACTACACCGACGAGCACCTGAAGATCCTCGCCCATCTGGCGGAGATGTTCAGCGACAAGACCTTTTGCCAGTCGCTGCGCGAAGCCGCCACCGATGCGCAGCTGTACGAACGCCTGACCGGCTGGGCGCCATCCACGACGGCCCCATGATCGCCGCGCTGCGCGCCGACGAAGCCTTCCAGGCCCTGCAGGTGCCGCTGGAGCTGTGCTGGCTCGGCGGACGCGGCGGCGGCGCGCGGCTGATCTGCCGCGAAGGCGACTACCTCGCGCCGCGCGCGCTCGGTGGACCGATGAACCTGGTCAACCCACCGCGGGTGCAGGTGCTCGGTACCGACGAGCTCGCCTTTCTCACCGCACTCGACCCTGCCGCGCGGCGTGCACTGCTCGACCACCTGCTCGCCCCCGAGTCCGGCGTCGCGCTGGTCTGCGGCGAGGCCGGGCCGCTTGCCGCCGAGCTCGCCGAGCGAGCCGAAGCCCGCGCCGCACCGCTGTGGCACACTCCGCTCGGCGTGTCCGAGGCGCTCGAGGTGCTCGGCGATTACCAGCGCAGCCTCGACGCCAGCTCGACCGTGCTGCACGGCGTGTTCATGGAAGTCTACGGCCTGGGCGTGATGCTGACCGGCGACAGCAGCACCGGCAAGAGCGAGCTCGCGCTCGAGCTGGTCAGCCGCGGTCATCGCCTGATCGCCGACGACGCGCCCAAGCTGACGCGCGTTGCACCGCAAGTGCTCGAGGGCACCTGCCCCGAGCCGCTGCGCAACTTCCTCGAGGTGCGCGGACTGGGGATCGTCAACGTGCGGCGGATGTTCGGCGACAGCGCGGTCAAGCGCAACAAGCGCCTGCGGCTGATCGTGCACCTCGAGCGGCTCGAGGATGCGCGGCTGGTACCCGAGGTGCGGCTGTCCGGCGCACGCACCACGCGCTACATCCTCGACGTCGCGATCCCGCAGATCAGCGTCCCGATCGCCCCGGGGCGCAACCTCGCAGTGCTGGTCGAGTGCGCGGTGCGCGACCACATCTTGCGCCTCGGCGGATACAATGCCGAGCAGGATCTGATGGAGCGGCTGCAAGCCGAGATGACGGGCGAGACCCCATGAGACTGATCATCGTCAGCGGACTGTCGGGCTCGGGCAAGAGCGTGGCGCTCGCGACGCTCGAGGATCTGAACGACTATTGCGTCGACAACCTGCCGCTGGCGCTGCTCGAACCCTTCGTCGACGAACTGTTGCGCCGCGAGCCGCCGGGGGTCGACACCGCCGCGGTCGGCATCGATTCGCGCAACTTCCGCGACGAGCTGGCGCACTTCCCCGACGTGCTCGAGGCGCTGCGCACCCGCGGCGTCGGCGCCGAAGTGGTGTTCCTACTCGCCGACGACGAGACGCTGATCAAGCGCTTCAGCGACACCCGCCGCAAGCACCCGCTGTCGGCCGAGGCCGGCGTGCCGCTGCCCGACGCGATCCGCCGCGAGCGCGTGCTGCTGGCACCGATCGCGGCGCTGGCGACGCTGGTGATCGACACCAGCCATACCAATGTCCACGAGCTGCGCGAACTGGTGCGCAGCCGTCTGCACGGCGAGGGGCAGGGCGGCACGACGATCGTGTTCGAATCGTTCGGCTTCAAGCACGGCCTGCCCGACAACGCCGACTTCGTCTTCGACGTGCGCAACCTGCCCAACCCGCACTGGCAAACCGCGCTGCGCCAGTACACCGGCCGCGAACAGCCGGTGATCGACTACCTGGGCCGCCAGCCCGAGGTCGAGCGCATGGTCGGCGACATCGGCGCCTTCCTCGAGACCTGGATTCCTTCGTTCGAGCACAGCAGCCGCAGCTACCTGACGGTCGCAGTCGGCTGCACCGGCGGCCAGCACCGCTCGGTCTACATCGCCGAGCGCCTCGCCGAGTACTTCGGTGCCCACCATCGCAACGTTACCGTCCGCCACCGGGAGCTGTCATGAGCAGTGTCGGCTTGCTGCTGATCACCCACAATCGCCTGGGTGACGAACTGCTCACGACCGCGACCACCACCTTCGCCCATTGCCCGATGGCCGTCGCCGTGGTGCGCGTCGGCGAACACGGCGATCCGGACGCGCTGCTCGCCGAGGCGCGCACGCGGCTGGCCGAGCTCGACGCCGGCGAAGGCGTGCTGGTCCTGACCGACATCTTCGGCGCGACGCCGAGCAACATCGCCCACCGCCTGCTCGAGGCACCGAGCGTGTACGTAGTGTCCGGCGTCAGCCTGCCGATGCTGATCCGCGTGATGAACTACTGCCGGCTGAGCCTGCCCGAACTCGCCGAGAAGGCCGCGAGCGCCGGCCGCGACGGCATCGTGATCTCCACCCCCGAAGCGAGAACCCCGTGATCCAGCGTGAAGTCGTGATCGTCAACAAGCTCGGCCTGCACGCGCGCGCCGCCGCCAAGTTCGTGACCCTGGCGTCGAGCTTCGCCGCGCAGATCCAGGTGCAGAAGGGCGACCGCGTCGTCAACGGCAAGAGCATCATGGGGGTGATGATGCTGGCTGCGGCGCAGGGTACGCCGCTGACGCTGTCGGCCGAGGGTCCCGACGCCGACGCCGCGCTCGAGGGGCTGGCCGGGCTGGTGCAGCAGCGCTTCGGCGAGGAGTGCTGAGCGCCCATGCCCCTCAGCCTACACGGCATCGGCGTCTCCCGCGGCTGCGCGATCGGCGCGGTGGTGCACCTGCTGCGCAACCAGCCCGAGGTGGTCGAGTACGCGATTCCGCGCGACCTGGTCGAAGACGAGATCGCGCGCTTCGAGCAGGCGGTCGCCGCGGCGCGCACGCAGCTGCACGAAATCCGCGGACGCGTCGCCCAGACGCTGCCGGCCGAAGTCACCGCCTTCATCGACGCGCACCTGCTGATGCTCGACGACCCGACGTTGACCGAGGCGCCGGTGCGGCTGATCCAGAGCTTGCAGTGCAACGCCGAGTGGGCGCTGAAGCTGCAGCGCGACCTGGTCGTGCAGGTGTTCGAAGAGATGGACGATCCCTACCTGCAGGCGCGCAAGGACGACGTCGATCACGTCGTGCGCCGCGTGCAGGGCATCCTGCTCGCCGACGAGGCGCCGACCGAGCTCAGTTCGGGCCGGCTCGAGGGGAGGATCGTCGTCGCCGACGACATCACCCCGGCCGATACGCTGCTGCTGCAGCACCAGGGCATCGCCGCCTTCGTCACCGAGTACGGCGGCCCGCTGTCGCACACCGCGATCCTGGCGCGCAACCTCGGTATCCCGGCGGTGGTCGGCGTGCGCCACGCGCGGCGGCTGCTCGCCGACGACGAATCGGCGGTCGTCGACGGCGAGCAGGGCGTGGTGCTCGCCGAGCTCGACGCGGCGATCCTCGAGCACTACGGCGAGCGGCGCAAGGCGCTCGCACGCCAGCGCCACGAACTCGGCAAGCTCAAGCGGCAGAAGGCGGTCACGCGCGACGCGGTCGCGATCGGGCTGCAGGCCAACATCGAGCTGCCCGAGGACGCCGAGGCGGTCAAGGAGGTCGCCGCCGACGGCATCGGCCTGTACCGCACCGAGTTCCTGTTCATGAACCGCCGGGATGTACCCGACGAAGACGAGCACCTCGCCTCGTACCTGCACGTGATCAACGTGCTCGACGGTCGGCCGATCACGATCCGCACCGCCGATCTCGGTGCCGACAAGCAGGTCGACGGCGGGCGCAAGGGGCCGGTGGCGACCAACCCGGCGCTGGGGCTGCGCGGTATACGCCTGTGCCTGAAGGAGCTCGAGCTGTTCCGCCCGCAGCTGCGCGCGATCCTGCGCGCCTCGGCCTACGCGCCGGTGCGGATGATGATCCCGATGCTGTCGGCACCGCACGAAGTCACCGCGGTGCTGCGCCTGGTCGACGAGACCAAGCGCGAGCTGCGCGCGCGCGGCATCGCCTTCGACGAACACCTGCCGGTCGGCGGCATGATCGAGGTGCCGGCGGCGGCGGTGTGCGCGCCGCTGTTCGCCCGCAGCCTCGATTTCCTGTCGATCGGCACCAACGATCTGATCCAGTACACGCTGGCGATCGACCGCATCGACGACGAAGTCAATTACCTGTACGACCCGCTGCACCCGGCGGTGCTGCACCTGATCACCGACACGATCCGCGCCGGACGCAAGGCCGGCATCCCGGTGACGATGTGCGGCGAGATGGCCGGCGATCCGCGCTACACGCGGCTGCTGCTCGGGCTGGGGCTGACGCAGTTCAGCATGCACCCGAACAATGTGCTCGAGGTCAAGCGCGCGATCCTCGATGCCCACGTCGAAACGCTCGAGCAGCAGGCCAAGCGCATCCTGCTGGCGACCCAGCCCGCGAAGCTCGCGCACCTGCTGGCCGAGATCACCGCATGATTCCCGACTTCCTGCTGCGCCCCGACGGCGAGTGCCTCGCCTACCATCAAACCCCCGGCCGCAGTCCCGGCGTGGTGTTCCTCGGCGGCCTGCGCTCCGACATGGGCGGCATCAAGGCCACCCGGCTGGACGCCTGGTGCCGCGCGCGCGGCCAGGCGTTCCTGCGCTTCGATCCCTACGGCCACGGCCGGTCCTCGGGGGACTTCGCGCGCGGCACCGTGAGCCGCTGGGCTGCGGACGCGCTCGCGGTGCTCGACACCCTGACCGAGGGGCCGCAGTTGCTGGTCGGCTCGTCGATGGGCGGCTGGCTCGCGCTGCTCGCCGCGCGCGCGCGCGCCGACCGCGTCGCCGGGCTGCTCGGCATCGCCGCGGCACCGGACTTCACCGAAGACCTGATCTGGGCCGGGTTGAGCGAAGCCGAGCGCGTCCGGCTGCTCGCCGCGGGCCGGATCGAGCGCCCCTCGGACTACGGCGACGGCCCCTACCCGATCACGCGCGCACTGGTCGAGGATGGCCGCCGCCACCTGCTGCTGCGGCAAGGGGGAGAGCCGCTCCGGCTCGACTGTCCGGTGCGGCTGCTCGCCGGCATGCGCGATGCCGACGTGCCCTGGCAGACCAGCCTGCGGCTGAGCGAAGCCTTGGTCGGCGCCGACGTGCGGCTAACGCTGATCAAGGACGGCGACCACCGCCTGTCGCGCGAAACCGATCTCGCGCTGCTCGAGGCGACGCTCGCCGAGCTGCTCGAAGCCGTGGCGTAGCGTTCTCCGCGCGGTCGCCGTGCCTCGGCCGTCGAAGCCTTTCAGGCGGAGGCGTCGCGCGGGTGCTCTTCGGGCGGCTGGATGAAGTGGCCTTGCACCAGCTCGACCTGCGCCTGCCACAGCAGGCCGAGCGAGCGCGCATCTTCGACGAAGGCGGCGATCGGCCGGCTGCCTGCGGCTTGCACGCGCGCGATCAGCCCGCGCACGCGCTCGAGCCGCGCCGGATCCGCCGTCAAGCCCTGCACCAGCGCGCGGTCGAGCTTGACGTAGTCCGGTGCCAGGCGCGCGAGCCAGGCGTTCGCGCCACCGTCGAAGTGCTCGATCGCCGCCGCCTGTCCGAGCGCGCGCAGCCGCGCGAACAAGGCTTCGGCGCGCTCGGGGCTGGCGAGCAGCGTCTCCTGGCCCAGCTCGAACACGCAACTGCCGGTGCGCACCCGCACCTTGTCGAGCATTTGCCCCAGCCAGTCGGGAAAGTCGGTATCGGCGAGCGAGGCTTCCGACAGCTTGACGAACAGCGTGGTCGCGGGATGCGCCGGTTGGTGCGCATCGAGCCAGCGCAGCGCGCGGCTGACGACCCAGCGGTCGAGCAGCCGCGCATAGCCTTGGCGCGTCGCCTCGCCGAGGAAATCGGCGGGCAGCAGTATGCGCCCCTGCGCATCGCGCAGCCGCAGCAACACTTCGAAGCGCTCGGCGGCGTCGGCCGCCAGGCTGCTGATCGGCTGATAGGCGAGGAACAGCCGCCCCTCGCGGATCGCCTCGGCGATCCGCGGCCCCCAGCGCGGCTCGCCATCGTCGGCGCGCGCCGGCGCGGGGGGCAGCGCCGCGGCACGCAGCACCTCGCCGCGGCGCTGC
>JBDHRG010000115.1:0-12505 GCA_039807445.1 Candidatus Competibacteraceae bacterium | reverse complement strand
CCCCGGCACCTCCTTGGCGAAGAAGGAGAAGTCTTCGGCCCCCCCGACCAGCGGCGAGCGGACCACGTCGTCCTTGGCCGCCCAGCGCAGCGTCGGCAGCATGCGCCCGGTCAGCGGCTCGTCGTTGATGGTCGGGTCGTACTTCTCGATGATCGTGACCTCCGCCTTCGCGCCACCGCTCGCGGCGATGTTTTCGACGGTGCGGCGTACCTTGTCGTGGACGCCGCGGCGGATCGCATAGTCGTACGAACGTATCGTGCCGGTCATGTCGACCGCCTCGGGGATGATGTTGTAGCGCGTGCCACCGTTGATCGTGCCGATGCTGACCACCGATGGCGTCTGCGTGATGTCGGTCTGGCGGCTGATCACGGTCTGCAGCCCGAGCAGCGCCTGGGCGCTGACGATGATCGGATCGACGCCGTCCCACGGCCGTCCGGCGTGGGTCTGTTTGCCGACGATGCGGATGCGCAGGTCGTCGGAAGCCGCCAGCGTCGGCCCCGGGCGATAGGCGAGCTGGCCGGCGGGCAGGCCGGCCCACAGGTGCAGCCCGAACACCGCATCGGGCTTCGGATCGCGCATCACGCCCTCCTGCACCATCATCTTCGCGCCCCAGACGTTCTGGCCATCGGGGACGAAGTCGCTCGGCCCCTCCTCGGCCGGCTGGAAGTAGAACACCATGGTGCCGGGCAGCCGCTCGCGCATGCCCGCGAGCAGCTCGGCGGTCGCCATCAGGATCGCCGTGTGGCCGTCGTGGCCGCAGGCGTGCATCACGTCGACCTCCTTGCCGAGGTAGGTGCTCTTCGCTTTCGACGCGAACGCCAGATCGAGTGTCTCCTTGACCGGCAGCGCATCCATGTCGGCGCGCAGCGCCACCACCGGCCCCGGCTTGCCGCCGCGCAGCACGCCGACCACGCCGGTGCGGGCCACGCCGGTCTTCACCTCGAGACCGAGGCTGCGCAGGTGCGCCGCCGCCAGCTCCGGCGTCCGCCGCTCCTGGTTGCCGAGCTCGGGGTTGGCGTGGATGTCGCGCCGCCACGCGATCGTCCTGGCCTCGAGCGCCTGCGCCCCGCGCTCGACCTCGGCCCTGAGCGCCGCATCCGGCGCCGCGCCCGCTGCCGAGGCGGCCAGCGCGAGGGCGAAGCCCACCGTCTGTCCGATCGATCGTTTCATGCCGGTCCCCTCCTGTCGCCGGGTACGCCCCAGTGCGTTCAGGCTAGTCCAGGCCGCGACCAACGGAAGGGGCCGTCCGGCGCCGGAATCAGTGTCGGTGCGCGGCGGGCCTGGCGTCGGGCTTGTCGACCTGGACCTCGACGGTCACGTCGCCGGCGCGCTCGAACGTGAGCCGCAGCGGGAACGTCTCGCCGGCCGCCAGCGGCACCTTCAGCCCGAGCAGCATCAGGTGCAGCCCGCCCGGCTCCAGCTCGAGCCTGGCGCCCCGCGGCAGCGCGAGGCCGCCCTCGACCAGGCGCATCTTCATGAGGCCGTCGACGTGCGCATGCTCGTGCACCTCGGCCCCGGCCGAGACCGCGGCGGCGGCACCGAGCAGGCGATCGGCCTCGCCGCCGCGGTTCTCGAACGTCAAGTACACCGCGCCGTTCGGCGCGCCGGGCGCGGTCGCCCGCGCCCAGGGATGATCGATACGGATGCCGCCGACCGTGTAGTCGTGGGCTTGCGCCAGGCCGGCGCCTGCCAGCCACAGGCCGGCCGTCAGCAGCAGGGTCTTGCTCATTCGGCGACATCCGTATCCGGTACAGGTCTCGTTTCAAGCTAACCCGCGCAACCCCGGCGCGGCAAGCCGCCGCAGGGCTTCGGGCGTGTCGGCGTCGAGCAGGATGCCCCGATCGTCGACGGCGACGATTCGCACCCGCGCGGCATGGCGCGCGAGCAGCGGCTTGGCGCCGACGTCGCCGGCGAGCGCGAGCAGCTCGTCGCGGAACACCGCGCCGAAGCCGACCGGGTGACCGCGCCGACCCTCGAACGCCGGCGCGACGATGGCGTCCCGGCTCAGCGCCGCGGCGAGGCGCGCGATCGTGCCGGGCTGCACGCGCGGCATGTCGGCGAGCGCGACCAGCCAGCCTTCGGCCTGCGGGCTCGCGCCCACACCCTGCGCCAGGCTGTGCCCCATGCCCAGCGCCGCGTCGGCGCAGGCGACACATGCTACACCCTCGGCTTCGAGCACGGCGCGCAGCGGCGCGTCGTCCGGGCCGACCACCGCGAGCGTCTCGGGCAGCGCCGCGCGCAGCGCACGCGCGCTGGCCAGCGCCAGCGGCACACCGCAGAAATCGGCGAAGCGCTTGTCGGCGCCGAAGCGCCGCGCCCGCCCGGCGGCAAGCAAGATACCGACGATGGCCATGCCGGCTCCCGGGTGATCGTTCGACGCCACAGCGTATCCCGGGTCCGGACGCGTTGACAGCCCGCGGCGCCGGACCAGCCTCGAGCGTCAGGTGCCGCCTGCATCGTGCGGGAGGCCGGGAAGCGGATCACGGGTGGCGGTCCGCGCCGCGAGATCGACGTGCGATATACGGCGCGAAGGTTTCGGCGCTGAACGCTTCGATGCGCAAGCCCATCGCCGATCCTCGCTCAGCCGGCCAGTTGCCGCAGCACGTACGCCAGGATGCCGCCGTGCTCGAAGTACTCCCACTCCTTCGGCGTGTCGATGCGCACGCGGGCGCTGAAGCGCCGCTGCGGACCTTCGTCGGGCTGGACCAGCACCGTCGCCTCCTTGGCGCCTGACGACAGTTCCTCGATCGAGTAGCGCTCGGTGCCGGTCAGCCCCAGCGTTTCGCGCGACTCGCCGGCGTGGAACTCGAGCGGCAGCACCCCCATGCCGACCAGGTTGGAGCGGTGGATGCGCTCGTAGCTCTCGGCCAGCACCGCGCGCACGCCGAGCAGGCGCGTGCCCTTGGCGGCCCAGTCGCGGCTCGAGCCGGTGCCGTACTCCTTGCCGGCCAGCACCACGAGCGGCACGCCTTCGTCGGCGTAGCGCACCGCGGCGTCGAACACGCTCAGCGTCTCGCCCGAGGGCTGGTGGCGGGTGACACCGCCTTCGGTGCCGGGGGCGAGCTCGTTGCGCAGGCGCACGTTGGCGAAGGTACCGCGTACCATCACTTCGTGGTTGCCACGGCGCGATCCGTAGGAGTTGAAGTCGGCAGGCGTCACGCCGTGCTCGAGCAGGTACTTCCCCGCCGGGCTGTCGCGCTTGATCGAGCCGGCCGGCGAGATGTGGTCGGTGGTGATCGAATCGCCCAGGCGCAGCAGCACCCGCGCGCCGGTGATCGGGCCGATGCCGGGCGGCTCGCGCGTGATGCCGTCGAAGTACGGCGGGTGGCGGATGTAGGTCGAGGCGTCGTCCCAGGCGTAGCGCTGCGCCTCGGGGGTGGCGATCGCCTGCCAGCGCGCGTCGCCGTCGAACACGCGTGCATAGGTGTCGCGGAACATGCGCTGCGAGATGCCGCGCATCGCCGCGGCGATCTCGGCCGGCGAGGGCCACAGGTCTTTCAGCCACACCGGCTGGCCGTCGGCGCCTTCGCCCAGCGGCTCGGCGGTCAGGTCGATCGCCATCGTCCCGGCCAGCGCGTAGGCGACCACCAGCGGCGGCGAGGCGAGGAAGTTGAGCTTGACCTCGGGGTGGATGCGGCCCTCGAAGTTGCGGTTGCCCGACAGCACCGAGCACACCGCCAACTCGCCTGCGGCGATCGCGCCGCTGACCGCTTCGGGCAGCGGCCCGGAGTTGCCGATGCAGGTGGTGCAGCCGTAGCCGACCAGCGCGAAGCCGAGCGCTTGCAGCGGTTCGAGCAGGCCCGAGGTCTGCAGGTAGCGCGTCACCACCTGCGAGCCCGGCGCCAGCGAGGTCTTGACCCAGGGCCTGGGCTTCAGCCCGCGCGCGACCGCCTTCTGCGCCAGCAGCCCGGCGCCGAGGATCACGCCCGGGTTGGAGGTGTTGGTGCACGAGGTGATCGCCGCGATCACCACCGCGCCGTCGGCGAGCTCGCCGCCCGAGGCCAGCGCCGCCCGCCCCGGCTTGTCGGCGGCGCGCGTCGCGGCGAAGGCGACGAGCGCCTGTTCGACCGCGGGCTTCGCCGCGGCCAGCGCGATGCGGTCCTGCGGGCGCTTCGGGCCAGCGAGGCTGGGCTCGACCGCCTCCAGGTCGAGCTCGAGCACCTCGCTGTACTCGGGCTCCGGGCCGCCGGGCTCGGCGAACAGCCCCTGCGCGCGGGCGTAGGCTTCGACCAGCGCCAGATGCTCCTCGCTGCGCCCGGTCAGGCGCAGGTAGGCCAGCGTCTCGGCGTCGATCGGGAACAGCCCGCAGGTGGCGCCGTACTCGGGCGCCATGTTGGCGAGGGTGGCGCGGTCGGCCAGCGGCAGCCCGGCCAGCCCGGGGCCGAAGAATTCGACGAACTTGCCGACCACGCCCTTCGCGCGCAGCCGCTGCGTCACCGTCAGCACCAGGTCGGTCGCGGTCACGCCCTCGGACAGGCGGCCCGACAGGCGCACGCCGACCACCTCGGGGATCAGCATCGTGATCGGCTGACCGAGCATCGCCGCCTCGGCCTCGATGCCGCCGACGCCCCAGCCGAGCACGCCGAGCGCGTTGATCATCGTGGTGTGCGAATCGGTGCCGACCAGCGTGTCGGGGTAGGCGCGGTAGCCGTCGCGCTCGTCGCTGAACACCACCCGCGCCAGGTACTCGAGGTTGACCTGGTGGCAGATGCCGGTGGCCGGCGGCACCACCCTGAAGCCGTCGAAGGCTTGCTGGCCCCAGCGCAGCAAGGCATAGCGCTCGCGGTTGCGCTCGAACTCGAGCGCGGCGTTGGCCTCGAGCGCATCGGCGCTGCCGAAGCGGTCGACCATCACCGAGTGGTCGATCACCAGCTCGGCAGCGGCGAGCGGGTTGATCTTCGCCGGTTCGCCGCCGAGCGCCGCCATCGCCTCGCGCATCGCCGCCAGGTCGACCACCGCCGGCACGCCGGTGAAGTCCTGCATCAGCACCCGCGCCGGTGTGAACGCGATCTCGCGCTCGGCCACCGCTCCCGGCGCCCAGCCGGCCAGCGCCAGGATGTCGTCGGCGCGCACGTTGACGCCGTCTTCGCAGCGTAACAGGTTCTCGAGCAGGATCTTCAGCGAGTACGGCAGGCGCTCGACCCGGCCGCGGTCGGCCAGCGCCTTGATCCGGAACACCTCGTATTCGCGCCCGCGCACCACCAGCGGCCCGCGCGCCCGGAAGCTGTCCTTCATGGCGGCCCCTCCATCGTCGAAGCGCAATTCCATTGAGGGTAGTCGCCCCGCGGCGAGCCGCACGCTTGATCCGGGACAATGTTTCGCGCCCGCCGCCGCCGCCAGAATCCTGCGACAAACGGCGGCGAGGCCGTCGAGTCCTGCCGTGGGTTGCCCGGATCGCGGCCGGATCACGGGAGAGAGGGGAAACCGATGAATCAGCACACCTGCACCACCATCGACACGCCGTTCCGCCCGCTCGCCGTCGCGGTGCTGACGGTGTCCGACACCCGCAGCGAAGCCGACGACCTGTCCGGACGCGTGCTGATCGATCGCCTGGCGAACGCCGGCCACCGCCTCGCGGCGCGCGCGATCGCGCCCGACCATGTGCACAAGCTGCGTGCCGTGGTGACGCCGTGGATCGCCGACGAAACCATCGACGTGGTACTGGTCACCGGCGGCAGCGGCCCGACCGGACGCGACCTCACGCCCGAGGCGCTGAAGCCCTTGCTCGACAAGGAACTCGATGGCTTCGGCGAACTGTTCCGCTGGTTCTCGTACCGCGACGTCGGCACCGCCGCGGTGCAGTCGCGCGCCTTCGCCGGCGTCGCCAACGCCACCTTGATCGTCGCCCTACCCGGCTCGCCCGGCGCCTGCAAGACCGCGTGGGATTACATCCTGAAAGAGCAGCTCGACAGCCGCCACGGCCCGTGCAACTTCGTGACGCTGCTGCCGCGGCTGAACGAGGTCTAGAGCTTCTCCGTCGCCGGCGCCGGAACGCCGTCACCTCGGCGAAAGCACGCCACTCCGGACTCCGATCCGGGGTCCGGAGACTCACGGCATTGACTCCATTCTGGATTCCGGCTTTCGCCGGAATGACGTGGAAGGCAGTCGGATACCTCTGCAGAGGCACGTGTCTCAGTCAGCGTCGGCGGCTTCGAGCCGCAGCCGCGCCAGGCGGTAGCGGCGCAGCGCGGCGGCGAGGTTGGCGCCGAGCCAGGCGAAGGCCAGCGCGAGCGCCGCCGCCGCCGGGCGCGCGAACGCCACCGGCCACACCACCGCCAGCAGCAGCAGGCCGGTCGCCGCGGCCTGCGCGTAGAGCTGGCCGCGGATGCGCGCTTCGGGGATCAAGTCGCGCACGTTCGGCGGTGCCACGCCGCGGCGGCGGCTACGCAAGGCGGCGCTCCAGTGCAGCCAGACCAAAAAGGCGACGATCTTGTGCAGCATGCCGGCGACCAGCGTCAGCGCGAAACCTGCCAGCATCAGCACGCCGAGGCCGAGTTCGAAGCGCGGGTCGGCGCGCAACTGCGGCCAGACCAGCCCGGCGAGGAAGGCGGTCACCGCCGCGGCGAGCGCGCCGCAGCCGAGCTGCCAGCCGCTGACGAAGGGGTCGGGCACGCGCCGGCGGCGCCGGGCGAGCAGCCACACGGTCACGACGGCGAAGGCGAGCAGCCCGCCGCCGCCGGCGAAGGCGGCGACGAGCAGCAGCGGCCGCGGCCGGCCGCGGCCGGCGGCGAGGCTGCCGAGCGCCAGCGCCGCGACCAACCACGGTGCGAAGCCGCGCCGCAGCCAGGCCGGATACGGCGTGCTGACGGTGAACATCGGCACCACTTGCCAGGCGACCACCGCCACCAGCAGCGCCACCCAGCCGCCCAGCGCCCAGGCCGCGTGCACATCGGTCCAGCGCCGCGCGAGCGCCACGGCTTCGGGGAAGGCGTGCCCGGCGAGCAGCCACAGCCCGAGGGCGACGGTCACGCCCAGGCCGAGCGCGGCCCAGGCGAAGCCGTGGCGGCTGTCGCCCGGCGCCGCGACGCCCGCGGCTCGGCCGGGCCACACCGAGACGGCGAAGGCCAGCACCGCGGCGGCGAGCAGCGGCCCGGCGGCGCCGAGCAGCGGCTGCACGCCGAAGGCCAGGCCGAAGCCGAGCGCGGCGCTGCCGGCGGCGAGCAGCGCGTGCACCAGCGCCGCGGCGCGGCGCGATCGGCGTGGCGTCACGCCGGCCAGCACCGGCAGCATCTGGTACAGCGCGCCGAGCATCGTCATCGTCAGCACGCCGAGCGCGAGCAGATGGGTGATCCCCAGCGCCAGCGGCTGCCAGCGCACGCTGAACGCTTCGGGGCCGGTCCAGCCGAGCAGCGCCGCGGCGAGCAGCCCGAACAGCGGTGCGCTCAGGAAGAAACGCGCCGGCACCGCCAGCGGCGGTCCGGCGTCGAAGGCGAGGCTCACGGCCAGTCGGCGCCGTCGTCCGGCTCGGCACAGGCGGCCGCCGCCACGGGGTCGGCCTGCCGCCAGATCCAGGCTTCGAAGCGGCCCGGCTCGTCGACCAGCACGCGCCAGGCGCAGCCGCGCTCGAGCAGGTGCGCGTACAGCGGGTGCGGCTCGCGGCGGTGCACCAGGCGCAGGCATTCGCCGGGGCCGAGCGCATCGACGGCATCGAGCGCGGCGAACAGCGGCTCGGGCGGCTCGAGCGGGCTCACGTCGAGCAGACGCTCGCGGATGTCCATGCCCACCTCCTCACGCGGCCTCGCGCAGCCGCGCCAGCAGCGCGGGCTCGCCGGCGAGCAGGCGCTCGGCCATCGGGTACAGCACCTGCTCTTCCTTGATGTTGTGCTGCTGCAGCAGGATCAACAGCGTATCGATCTGGCCGAGGAAGGCGCGGGCGTCGCCGAGCGCGGCTTCGAGCGCGGCGAAACCGCTGCGGATCTGCGCGTGCTCCATCCGCATCACTTCGGTCGGACCGCTGCCGCGCATGCCGCTCGCCGCTTCGAAGGCGGGGAACAGTACCGCCTCTTCGCGTGCGAAGTGCGCCTCGGTGTCGGCGATGAAGGCGGCGAGGTGCGCGCGCGCCGTGCTCCAGTCGCCGCCGGCGGCGGCGGTCTCGGCGTCGGCGAGGTGTTCGTCGCAGCGGCGGTGCTCGTTGCTCAGGTACAGGCTGGGGGTATCCATCGCGGGGTCCTCCGGGGTGGCGCGGGGCTCATGGCGGTGATTCTGACCAGCCGCGGCCCGTCACAACCTTGACGCCCGTCAAGCGCGCGTCGGCGCCGACTGCGGCTAGACTTAGGCGCTTCACCCCGCGGGACTGTCAGGAGACGTTTCACGCATGCACACGCCCATCCCCCCGGCGAGCCTGGATCGGCTGCTGCGCCAGTGCCACCTGTTCGCCTCGCTCGACGAAGCGCAGCTGGCGCAGGTCAAGGCCGGCATGCGCCTGCTCCAGCTCGACGAAGGCCAGCGTCTGTTCGACTTCGGTCAGCCGGCCGAGCGCTTCTACATGGTCGCCGCCGGCCGCATCAAACTGTTCCGCGTGTCGCAGGAAGGCGACGAGAAGGTCATCGAGATCATCGGACCGGGCAAGAGCTTCGCCGAGGCGGTGATGTTCATGGCGCGCCACCACTACCCGGTCAACAGCGCCGCGCTCGAGCCGAGCACGGTGTGCTCGTTCGACGCCCAGGGCTTCCTCGCGCTGCTGCGCGCCTCGCCGCAGCTGTGCCTGACGCTGCTCGGCGAGATGAGCATGCGCCTGCACGCGCGCCTGAACGAGATCGACAGCCTGACGCTGCAGAACGCCACCTTCCGCGTGGTGCACTACCTGTGCGACCAGCTCGACGAGAACGGCCGCACGATCGACCTGTCGGTGCCGAAGAACGTGATCGCCTCGCGCGTCTCGATCAAGCCCGAGACCTTTTCGCGCATCCTGCGCGCGCTGACCGACGAGGGCATCATCCGCATCGAGGGCCGCCACATCGAAGTGCTCGACCTGGTGCGGCTGCAACGCTACGGGCACTGAGCCGCCCGCTTGACGCCGGTCATGGGGCGCCCGGCCGGGGCGGCGTAGGCTGGCGTGATCGATCCACCCGGAGGAGCCCGCCGTGACCGACGCCCGCCCCGTGCTGCCCGCCCTGCTCGCCGCGCCGCTGCGCCGCCTGCCGCGTGCCCTGCCCGCGGCGCTCGCGCCGCGCGTGCTCGAGCGCCTGTTCGCCGGGCCGCTCGCAGCGGGCGAGTTCGACTTCCTCGACGGGCGCACGCTCGCGCTCGAAGTGCTCGACGCCGGGATCGCGCTCGGCCTCACGGTGCGTGGCCGGCGCTTCGTCGCCCGCCCGTCCGCGCCCGCCGACGCCAGCATCGCCGGCAACGTGCACGATTTCCTGCTGCTCGCGGCGCGGACCGAAGACCCCGACACGCTGTTCTTCCAGCGCCGGCTCAGGCTCGGCGGCGACGTCGAACTCGGGCTGCACGTCAAGAACCTGCTCGACGCGCTCGGTGAACAGGCGATCCCCGAGCGCGCCCGCGCGCTGCTGGCACAGGCGACGCGGGTGTACGAGCGGCTGTTCGCGGGGCGTGCGCCGGGCCGGCCAGCGATCGGCCCGGCGCCGTAAGGCGCGCACGGGCGACGCGCCGATCTCTCAGCCGGCGCGGCCCATCCCTGCCTCGCCGCGCCAGTAGCCGTCGCAGCCGCCGTACGGCATCAGCGGGGCCAGATCGGCGGGGACCGCGGCCGGGTCGGCGAGCGCGGCGCGGAAGGCGGCGACGACCTCCCCGGTGCCCTGCGGCTGCGGCGCGATGCGCAGCACGTCGACGCCGAGCGCGACCAGCTCGGCGACGTAGGGCAGCAGGTTGTGCGTCTGCGCCGACTGCGTCTGGATGCCGTTCAGCGTCAGAAACGCCTCGCCTTCGCGCGTCGCCAGCGGCATGCCTTCGGGGAGCTCGAGGCACCTGAAGCGGCAGTCGTCCTTGGGCAAGTCGTGCGCGCGCGCGGTGAAGCAGCGCGCCGACAGCGCCAGCGGCAGCCGGCCGAAGGCGAACACCTCGCTCTCGACGCCCTCCGGCCGCTCGGCCAGCAGCGCGGCCAGCGTCGCGCGCGACAGCTCGACCGGCATCACCCAGCGCGCCAGCCCCGCCCCGGCCAGCACCGCCAGCGCACGCGCGTTGTACGTGTTGACGTGCAGCCCGGCGACGAAGCGTGCGCCGACGGCCGACAGCACCTGCACCGCCGCCAGGTCGTTGGCTTCGACCATGAACTCGCCGTTGGCGCAGATTCGCCGCAGCGTCGCCAGCTCGGACTCGGCTTCGATCAGCGCCAGCGTCGCCAGCACCGGCTCCTTGCCGGCGTCGCGCAGCCGCCGGGCGATCGCCAGCCAGTCGTCGGGCTTCAGTTCGCGGCGCTTCGAGCACACGACTTCGCCGAGGTAGACGATATCGACCGCCATCGCGGCGACCGCGTCGTAGAACTCGAGCACGGTCCGGCGGGGCCAGAAGTAGGGAATGGGGCCTAGCGACAGGCGGAGTTTCGGCGGATTCATGCGTTCATTCCGAGGGGTGGGGGGGTGAGGTGTGGGGGGTGAAGGGAACGACGAGCACGGGCTGTTTCGCCCCTCACTCCTGGCTCCTCACTCCTCACGGCGAAGCCGACTCCGCCGGCTTCGCTCACATCCACGGCCGGTGGTAGGCGCCGAGGGTGGTCTGGGCGCCTTCGGACACCCTGGCCAGCGCCGCGTGCCAGTCGGGGCGCGCGCGGAAGCGCTCGCCCTCGCGCGCCTGCGCATCGAGCGCCGCACGCCAGACTTGCGTGACTTGCGCGACGTAGGCCGGGCTGCGCTGGCGGCCCTCGAGCTTGATCGCCTTGATGCCGAGCGCCGCCAGCTCGGGCAGCAGGTCGAGCGTGTTCAGACTGGTCGGCTCTTCGAGCGCGTAATAGGTGTGGCCGCCGACCTCGAAGCGGCCCTTGCACAGCGTCGGGTAGCCGGCGCGTTCGCCGGCGCCGTAGCGGTCGATCAGGAGCCCGCCGAGGCGCGACTCGAGCCCGCGCGGGGTCTCGTCCCAGCGCACGTGCGAGGCCGGCGAGCACGCGCCACAGGTGTTCGGCGATTGCCCGGTGACGTACGACGACAGGTGGCAGCGCCCCTCGGCCATCACGCACAGGCTGCCGAAGCCGAACACCTCGAGGTCGACCGGGCTGTTCGCGGCGAGCCGCCCGACCTGCCTGAGCGACAGCACCCGCGGCAGCACCGCGCGGCGGATGCCGAAGCGCTCGACGTAGAAGCGCAGCGCCTCGGCGTTGGTCGCCGAGCCCTGCACCGACAGGTGCAGCGGCAGTTGCGGGTGACGCTCGGCGGCGTAGTCGAGCACGCCGAGATCGGCGGCGATGATCGCGTCGACCCCGAGCTCGGCGGCACGGTCCACCGCCTGCGCCCAGCGCGCCCAGCCCGAAGGTTGCGGATAGGTGTTGATCGCGACGAACACCCGACAGTCGCGCGCACGCGCATGGGCGATGCCTGCGGCGATCTGCTCGGCACCGAAGTTCAGCCCGGCGAAGTGGCGGGCGTTGGTGTCGTCGCGGAAGCCGAGGTAGACCGCATCGGCACCGTGGTCGACCGCAGCCTTCAGCGCCGGCAGGCTGCCGGCGGGACAGACGAGTTCCATCGTGCGAGCACCGCGTGGCGGAGGGATCGGTGCAGTCTAGGCAAGTGCCCCGGGCGGCGGGCATGACCGAGATCAAGGCCCCCGGTCCGATGCGCTGCCAGCTTGCGACGACTTGATCCAGCTCAAGTATTTTTCGTATCGCGGCAAATAACATGGCATTGTTTTCGCTGAATCGAGGTGACGACGATGCCGCAGACGAACCTGCCCCTGGTCTACTCGTGCTCGGGTTGCTCGAGCGCGGCGCAGATGGCCAACCACCTCGCGCTCGAGCTCGACCGCCGCGGGCTGGCGCAGATGTCGTGCATCGCCGGGGTCGGCGGCGACGTGCCGCACCTGGTCAAGCTCGCGCGCTCGGGCCGGCCGATCGTCGCGCTCGACGGCTGCCCGCTCGCCTGTGCCAAGGCGTGCCTGGCGCAGCGCGGGCTCGTGCCGACGGTGCACCACCTGCTGAGTGAGCATGGCGTCAAAAAGCGCTACCACGCCGACTTCGACCCGGCGCAGGCCGAGGCGCAGCTCGAACGCATCGTCGCCGAGCTGCCCGACGCGCTCGCGGCCGCGGGCTAGACTTGGAGCCCCGGACCCGCGCGAGGGCAGCACGATGGACCCCGACACCGACGACACCGACGACACCGACGCCCCGGCCTCGCCGCCGTGCTACGCGCACGAAGTCGACCCGGCCTACATGGGCTTCGCGCCGGACGACGATACGGCCCCGAGCGATGACCAACCGCCGCCGACCGCCGCGGGCTAGCGGCGCGATGCAGCGCGCCGCAGTGCTGCTGCTCGCCGCGCTCGCCGCCGCCACCGTGCTGGCGCAAGCGCGCGACCCGCTCGCACCGCGGCAGCCCAACCCGCTCGTGCCGCTGGCGCC
>JBDHRG010000114.1:0-12524 GCA_039807445.1 Candidatus Competibacteraceae bacterium | reverse complement strand
GGGAATGGGGAATGGGGAATGCAACAGCCTATCCCATCCCTCATCCCCCCGCCCTCAGTCCTCGTCGTCGAGGCTGATGTCGACCATCATCTCGTTGGCCAGGCCCTCGAGCAGCGCCTTCAGCTCCTCGACCGCCAGCGCCGCCGGCACGCGCAGCTGCGCCTGCGCCTCGAACAGCTGCTCGCCCGACATCGACGCACTCGACACCCGGGTGTGCAGCGCATCGATGCTGACGCCGCACCGCGCCAGCGCCG
Source organism: Candidatus Competibacteraceae bacterium (assembly GCA_039807445.1). Lineage (GTDB taxonomy): Bacteria > Pseudomonadota > Gammaproteobacteria > Competibacterales > Competibacteraceae > JBDHRG01. The sequence continues at coordinate 12,270 of JBDHRG010000114.1, read as the reverse complement.
CGGCGATCTCGCGCACTATCCCCGGGCGGTCCTGCCCGACCAGCTCGAGCGCCAGGCGCCGTGGCGCCGGTGCGGCGGCCTCGGCAGCGCTGTGCACCAGCGTCAGGCGCAGCCCCTCGACCTCGAGCGCGCGCAGCGCCGCATCGAGCGCCTCGACCTGCGCCGCCGGCACCGCCACGCGCAGGATGCCGGCGAACTGCCCGGCGAGCTGCGCCATCTGACTCTCGAGCCAGTTGCCGCCGTGCGCGGCCACCGTCTGCGCCAGGCGCTCCACCAGACCGGGCCGGTCGGGCCCGATCACCGTCAACACCAGCGATGTCTGCATATGGGTTTCTCCCCTCCTTCGTAAGCGGGCACCGGCGCGGGCGCTCAGGCGTAGGCCTCGACCGGCACGCAGGCGCAGAACAGGTTGCGGTCGCCGTAGACGTTGTCAACACGCCCCACCGCCGGCCAGTACTTGGCCTGGCGCAGCCCCGCCACCGGGTAGGCGGCCTGTTCGCGCGTATAGCCGTGCCTCCAGTCGTCGGCCACCACCACCGCAGCGGTGTGCGGGGCGTGCTTGAGCGGGTTGTCCTCGGCGTCGAACACGCCGGTCTCGACGGCGCGGATCTCTTCGCGGATCGCGATCATCGCCTCGAGGAAGCGGTCGAGCTCGACCTTGGACTCGCTCTCGGTCGGTTCGATCATCAGCGTGCCGGCCACCGGGAACGACATCGTCGGCGCGTGGAAGCCGTAGTCGATCAGGCGCTTGGCGACGTCCTCGACCGAGATGCCGGTGGCGTCCTTGATCGGGCGCAGGTCGACGATGCACTCATGCGCCACCAGGCCGTTCGGCCCCGTGTACAGCACCGGATAGTGCGGCGCGAGCTTGCGGGCCAGGTAGTTGGCCGACAGGATCGCCTGGGCGCTGGCCTGTTCGAGGCCCGCGCGGCCCATCAGCGCGATGTACATCCACGAGATCGGCAGGATCGCCGCCGAGCCGTACGGGGCGGCCGACACCGCGCCGATGCGCCGCTCGCCCTCGAGCAGCCCCGAGGCGCGGTGCCCGGGCAGGAACTCGGCCAGGTGCGCTGCCACGCCGATCGGGCCCACCCCCGGGCCGCCGCCACCGTGGGGGATGCAGAAGGTCTTGTGCAGGTTCAGGTGCGAGACGTCGCCGCCGTACTGCCCCGGCGCGCTCAGACCCACCTGCGCGTTCATGTTGGCGCCGTCGATGTAGACCTGGCCGCCATGGGCGTGGACGATGTCGCAGATCTCGCGCACCCGCGCCTCGAACACGCCGTGGGTCGAGGGGTAGGTGATCATGATCGCCGCCAGTCGCTCGGCATGCTGCGCGGCCTTGGCGCGCAGGTCGTCGACGTCGACGTTGCCGGCCTTGTCGCAGTCGACCACCACCACCTTCAGCCCCGCCATCTGCGCCGAGGCGGGGTTGGTGCCGTGCGCCGAGCTCGGGATCAGACAGACGTCGCGCTGGCTCTGGCTGCGGCTGGCGTGGTAGGCCTTGATCACCAGCAGGCCCGCGTACTCGCCCTGCGAACCGGCGTTGGGCTGCAGGCTGACCGCGGCGTAGCCGGTCGCCTCGCACAGCATCCGCTCCAGGTCCTCGGTCAGCGCGCGGTAGCCCTGGGCCTGTTCGGCCGGGACGAAGGGGTGGAGTTGGGCGAACTCGGGCCAGGTGATCGGGATCATCTCCGAGGTGGCGTTGAGCTTCATCGTGCACGAGCCGAGCGGGATCATCGCCCGGTCCAGCGCGATGTCCTTGTCGGCGAGGCGGCGCAGGTAGCGCAGCATCTCGGTTTCGGAGCGGTGGCGCTGGAACACCGGGTGGCGCAGGAAGGCGCTGGTGCGCCTGAGCGCCGCCGGCAGCCGCTCCGCGACGCCGGCCTCGAGCGCATCGAAGTCGGGCAGCGCCGCGCCGTCGGCGGCGAACGCCGCCCACAGCGCCACCACGTCGGCGCGGGTCACGGTCTCGTCGAACGACAGCCCCAGGCGACCGGCGTCGACCTCGCGCAGGTTGTAGCCGGCGGCGCGCGCGCGGGCGTGGATCGCGGCGGTGCGCGCGCCGGTGGCGACGGTCAGGGTGTCGAACCAGGCCGCGGTCGGCACCGCGAAGCCGAGACGCTCGAGCCCGGCGGCGAAGACGGCGCTCAGGCGGTGCACCCGCGCGGCGATGGTGGCGAGCCCCTCGGGGCCGTGGTAGACGGCGTACATGCTCGCCATCACCGCCAGCAGCACCTGCGCGGTGCAGATGTTGCTGGTGGCCTTCTCGCGGCGGATGTGCTGCTCGCGCGTCTGCAGCGCCAGGCGGTAGGCGGGCTGACCCTGGGCGTCGACCGACACCCCCACCAGGCGCCCCGGCATGGTGCGCTTGTAGGCGTCGCGGGTGGCGAGGTAGCCGGCGTGCGGACCGCCGTAGCCCATCGGCACGCCGAAGCGCTGCGCGCTGCCCACCACCACGTCCGCCCCCCACTCGCCCGGGGGCGCGAGCAGCGTCAGCGCCAGCAGGTCGGCGGCCACCACCACCAGCGCCCCGCGCGCGTGCAGTGCCTCGGCGAGCGCGCGGTAGTCGCGTACCTCGCCGTCGGCGCCCGGGTACTGCAGCAGCGCGGCGAAGCAGTCGACATCGGCCAGCTCGGTCAGCGGGTCGCCGACGACCACCTCGATGCCGATCGGCGCGGCGCGGGTGCGCACCACCTCGAGCGTCTGCGGCAGCACGTCGTCGGCGACGAAGAACACCGGGCTCTTCGACTTGCCGCTGCGCTGGGCCAGCGTCATCGCCTCGGCCGCGGCGGTGGCCTCATCGAGCATCGAGGCGTTGGCGATGTCCATGCCGGTGAGCTCGGCCACCATGGTCTGGAAGTTCAGGATCGCCTCCAGGCGCCCCTGCGAGATCTCCGGCTGGTAGGGGGTGTAGGCGGTGTACCAGGCCGGGTTCTCGAGCACGTTGCGCAGCACCACCGCGGGCGTGTGGGTGCCGTAGTAGCCCAGCCCGATCAGCGACTTCAGCACCCGGTTCTGGCCGGCCAGCGCCTTGAGCCGCGCCAGCGCCTCGGTCTCGGGCAGCGACTCGCCCAGCGCCATCGGCATCGAGCGGCGGATGTCGGCGGGCACCACCGCCTCGATCAGCGCCTCGAGCGAGTCGTAGCCCAGTTCGGCCAGCATCGCCGCGCGCTCGGCGGCGCCCGGGCCGATGTGGCGGCGGATGAAGTCTTCGCGTTGCTCCAGCTCGGTCAGCGAGCGGCGGGTCTGCAACATGGGGGCGTTCTCCTCGACACAGGGGCGCAGCGCGCCCGCGAAACCTGAGGGTTCTTTATAGATGCTGGCGCACATAACGCAAATTGATAGTTAAAATGAAATCATTGATCAAACAAATCCGGAGTCGACGATGAACCTGCCGATGGAGCTGTTGCGCACCTTCGTCGCGGTCGTTGACCTCGGCGGCTTCACCGCTGCCGGCGATGCGCTGGGGCGCTCGCAGCCGGCGGTGAGCCTGCAGATCAAGCGCCTCGAAGACCTGGTCGGGATGCCGCTGTTCCTGCGCGGCACGCGCACGCCGCAGTTGAGCGACCCCGGGCGAACCCTGCTCGACTATGCGCGCCAGATCCTCGGCCTCAACGACGAAGCGCTGGCGCGGCTGCGCAAGTCGACGCTGGCCGGCTCGGTGCGCCTCGGCGTGCCCAACGAGTTCGCCGACACCTTCCTGCCCGAGATCCTCGGCCGCTTCGCGCAAGCCTACCCCGAGATCACGCTCGAGGTCGGCTGCGACCTCAGCACCAACCTGGTCGCCAAGCTCGGACGCAGCGGCTTCGACCTGGTGTTCGCGCTGCACGTCGACGACGACTGCTCCTCACAGGGCGAGACGGGCTGGGCCGAAGAGCTGGTCTGGGTCGGCAGTCCCAGCGCGCAGGCGCAGGGGCGCACGCCGCTGCCGCTGATCGTCGCGCCGCAGGGCTGCGTCTACCGACGCAGCGTCATCCAGGCGCTCGACGCGCGCGGCCAGCCCTGGCGTATCGCCTATACCAGTCCGAACTTTGGCGGCATCAAGGCCGGCGTGCTGGCGGGGCTCGGCGTCACCGTGCTCGCGCGCAGCGCGGTGCCCGACAGCCTGCGCATCCTGCCCGCCGGCGAACGCCTGCCCAAACTGCCCGCGGTGCGCCTCGCGCTGCACTACGACCGCACCGCGCCCTCGGCAGCGGTCCAGACCCTGGTCGAGTTCATGACCGCGCGCCTCGGCACCCCGCACGGCGTGCGCGTGACGGTTTAGCCGGGCGCCAAGGCCGTGAACGGCGGTCGCCACGGGCTGGACGCATTCATCGACGCCTACGGGACCGGCGAGCGCCTGCTGGCTTGAGCCTCGGACACCTTCGGCGGCAGTCCAGACGGCTGGGCGAGTTCATGGTCGCCGGGGCAGCCGACGACGGGCTGACGAACCCGCGGGATCACCCCCCGCCCGGAATCGTTATCATGCTGTCTCGACCTCGAACGCGGCGGGGAAGAATAAAGGCCATGAGCGTCGCAAGCCGCCGGTGGCGGAAGGCGGGCGTGGCATCCGCGCGGAGGCAAGACTGTGGCTAAACCGACGAGATACGAACAGGACATCGTGACGTGGGCCCAGGAACAGGCCGCGCTGCTGCGCGCTGGCCGCCTCTCCGAGCTCGACATCGAGCATATCGCCGAGGAAATCGAAGACGTGGGCAAGAGCGAACAGCGCGAGCTGATCAGCCGCATGGCCGTGTTGATCACTGATCTGCTCAAGTGGCAGTGCCAGCCGGAGCGACGCGGCAATAGCTGGCGCCTGACGATCAGGGAGCAGCGCCGCGCGATCGAGCGCCGCCTGAAGCGCACGCCTAGCCTTCGGGTGACGCTCGCCGACCTGGAATGGCTGGCGGATGCCTGGGCGGACGGGGCCGATGCCGATGCCGCGGCGCGGGAGATGCTGATCGGACGTCACCTGCTGCCGGAGAGCTGTCCGTGGACCGTGAACGACATGCTGGATCCTGACTGGCTGCCGACCGACTGAGAATCTATCCCGGCAGGAGAAGCTTATGTCTGATATTCAGTTGGTTACATGCCTACCGGAATAGGCTCTTGGGCGCAGTGCACTGAATCGGCAGCAGTAACCCGCCACACCCCTCGTCCCTGACCCTACATTCAGCGCGGCCCGATCCAGTTGCGTACCGCGCCGACCAGCCCCAGGCCCACGAACAGCGCCAGCGTCCACACCGGCATGCTGAAGCCGAGGAAGGTCCAGTCGATCTTGGCGCACTCGCCGCTGCCCTTGAGCACGAGGTTCAGCACCTCGGCCAGCGGAAAGGTTTCGACCAGGTAGTCGAGCCCGGGGCCGCAGGCCGGCACCTGGTCGGCGGGCAGCGTCTGCAGCCACACCTGGCGACCGGCGACCGCGGCACCCGCGCCGGCGGCGAGCAGGATCAAGAGCGCGTAGACCTTGCCGCCCCAGCCGCGCGGCTCGTGCAGCGCGGCGATCATGAAGGCGATGCCGAGCGCGAGCATCGCCACGCGCTGGAAGATGCACAGCGGGCAGGGCTCGAGCCCCAGGTACATCTGCGCGTACAGCGCATACATCAGCGCCAGCAGGCAGACCAGGAACCCCAGCATGTTGACCAGCCGGGCGGTGGACGGTGCGCGGCGCACGCCCTCGAGCGGTTCGGACGGGTTGTGCATTGTCGCGATGCCTCGTGCAGCAGTGGTTTTCGTTACCGGTCGGAATGGCCGAGCGAGCGCTCGGGGGCGATCAGGTCGCGCACGCGCTGCTTGACTTCCTTGGCTTCAGGGAAGCGCCCCTCGGTCTTGCGCGACCACACCAGCGTGCCGGCCACGCGGATCTCGAACACGCCGCCGGTGCCAGGGATCAGCGCGACTTCGCCGAGCTCGGTCTCGAAGGTGCTCAGCAGCTCTTGCGCCAGCCAGGCGGCGCGCAGCAGCCAGCGGCACTGGGTGCAGTAGGTGATGTCGACGCGGGGGCGGTGGATCGGTGATGCCGTGTCCATCTAGCGCTCCAATGAGGTGCTCGGACGGTGCCGTGAAGCGTGAAGCGTGAAGCGTGAAGCGTGAAGCGTGAAGCGTGAAGCGTGAAGCGTGAAGCGTGAAGCGTGAAGCGTGAGAAGACGCTGGCACAGTTCCCCCCTCACGTCTAACGCTTCACGTCTCACGCCTATTCCAATCGTTTCAGCAGCGCGGCGCCGCCGAGCGCGGTCATCTGCCCCTGGATCCAGCGCGCCCGCCCGCGCACGTAAGGGCTGGGCGCGTCGGCGCGGTAGCGGACCGGGTTCGGCAGCACCGCCGCGAGCCGTGCCGCCTGCGCTGCACTCAGGTCCCGGGCCGGCTTGCCGAAAAAGCGCCGGCTCGCCGCTTCGGCACCGTACACATGGTCGCCGAACTGCGCGACGTTCAGATAGATTTCGAGGATGCGGCGCTTGTCCCACAGCGTCTCGATCAGCAGCGTGAACCAGGCTTCCAGCCCCTTGCGCCAGAGGCTGCGGCCGTTCCACAGGAACAGGTTCTTCGCCACCTGCTGGCTGATCGTGCTGGCGCCGCGCAGCTTGCCGCCGCCCTCGGCGCGTTCGAGCGCGTTGCGGATCTCGACGAAGTCGAAGCCGCCGTGCTCGGGAAAGCGCTGGTCTTCGGCGGCGATCACCGCGACGCCGAGCTCGACGGCGACCGCCGCCAGCGGCACCCAGTCATGGTCCGGGAAACCGCGCCGGGGTTCCGCCAGCCAGTCGAGCAGCATCACGCTCGTCGCCGGCGGCGGCACCCACCGCAGCACCGCGACCGCGAACAGCGACGCCGCCGCGAAGCCGAGCCCGGCATGCGCCAGCCCGCGCGCGAAGCGCCGCCCCCATCCCGCCTGCTGGCGCACCGAAACCCGCTCCGTCTCCATGCCGCGGAGTATGCCCGCGCCGCCGCGTGCCCGCCAAACCCGGCGCACACTGGTCGGCGGGGTTAAAATGAGGCGGCCTGGACAACTCCGTACACGGAAGCCGCGCGAGCACCGCCGATGATCAAAGCCTTCAAACGCCTGTCGATCCGCCGCAAGCTGATGGCGATCATGCTGGCTACCACCGGCAGCGTGCTCGGCTTGGCGACGCTGGCGATGGTGGTCAACGAAGCCTTCACGCTGCAGCGCTCGACCCGCACCCAACTGGCGACCCTGGCCGAGGTCATCGCCTCGAGCAGCCGCGCGCCGCTGGCGCTGAACGACCCGCTCGCGGCGCTGGAGACGCTCGACGCGCTGCGGGCCAAGGGCAACATCGTCTACGCGGTGCTGCGCAGCGCCGACGGGCGCGTGTTCGCCGAATACCGCCGCGACGGCTCCCGGCCGCCGCCCGAGTTCGCCCCGTCCGAGCGTGCCGGCACGCCCGGCGAGCCGGACGACCGCTACTACGAGGCCGGCAGCCAGATCCATCTGCTGAAGACGGTGCTGCTCGAGTGGAAGCCGGTCGGCACGCTGCAGATCGCCGCCGACTACGGCGAGTTGTACGCGAGCCTCGGCCGCTACTCGGTGCTGCTGCTGGTGATGATGCTGGCAACGCTGGGCCTGGCGATGCTGATCGCCTCCAAGCTGCAGCGGCTGATCTCGCAACCCATCCTGCACCTGCGCGAGGCGACGCGGCGCGTCAGCGAGAAGCGCGACTACTCGGTGCGTGTCGCCAGCCAGACCGACGACGAGCTCGGTACGCTGGTCGACGGCTTCAACGACATGCTCGAGCAGATCCAGCAGCGCGACGCCGAGCTCGCGCGCTACAACGCGCGGCTGGCCGACGAGGTCGGTCGGCGCACGCTCGAGCTGCAGCTCGCCAACCGCGAGCTGCAGACCCTGGTCGGCGAGCTGCGCGAAGAGAAGGAGCGCGCCGAAGCCGCCAGTCACGCCAAGTCGCAGTTCCTCGCCAACGTCAGCCACGAGGTGCGCACGCCGATGAACGGCATGCTCGGCACCGCCGAGCTGCTGCTGCACACCCAGCTCAGCAGCCGCCAGCGCCACCTGACCGAAACCCTGGTGCGCTCGGGCAAGACGCTGCTCGGCATCATCAACGACATCCTCGACCTGTCGAAGATCGAGGCCGGCAAGCTCGACCTCGAGCAGGAAGACTTCGACTTGCACGCGCTGGTCGAACACACCGTCGAGCTGTTCACCGAGGGCGCGCAGCGCCAGGGGCTCGAGCTGGTGTGCAGCTTCGCGCCGCACCTGCCGACCCGCGTCACCGGCGACCCCGGCCGCTTCGGCCAGGTGCTCGGCAACCTGCTCAGCAACGCGATCAAGTTCACGCCGCGCGGCGAGATCGTGATACGCGTCGACGCGCTCGGCGGCAGCGGCCCCGAGGTCACCGTCGGCGTCGAAGTCACCGACACCGGCATCGGCATCGCCGCCGCCGATCAGGCACGCATCTTCGATGCCTTCACCCAGACCGACGTTTCGATCATCCGCCGCCACGACGGCACCGGCCTGGGGCTGACCATCGCCCGCCAACTGGTCGAGCGCATGGGCGGACAGATCGGCCTGGCCAGCCAGCCGGGCAAGGGCACCACCTTCTGGTTCACGGTGCAGCTCAGGCGTGCCAGCGGCGCGGCGGCGCCCGAAGCCTCGCTGCGCGGTGTGCGCGTGCTGCTCGCCGGGCTGCCCGTCAGCCAGCACGAAGCGCTGCACAACCTGCTGAAGATGTGGCACGCCGCCGACGACCATGCCGCGAGCGCCGCCGAGACGCTGGCGCTGGCGGCAGCGGCGGCGGCGCACGGTCAGCCCTACGACGCGCTGATCGTCAACGACACGCTGCCCGACCTCGCCACCGAAGACCTCGGCCCGCACCCGGCGCTCGCCGGCATCCACAAGCTGGTGATGCTCGGCCCGCAGAGCGAGCCGCGCGAGCCGCCGCCCGGCTTCTGCTGCACGCTCGAGCGGCCGCTGCGCGCCAGGACGCTGCACCGGGCGCTGCTGAACTGCCTGCAGCGCGGCCCCGGTACCGAGCTGCAGGCGCTCCAGCCCGAGCCGCCGGCGCTGTCGAGCGGGCGCGTGTGCGCGCGCGTGCTGCTGGCCGAAGACAACCCGATCAACGAGGAGGTCGCGCGCGTGATGCTCGAAGAGCTCGGCGCGAACGTCGAGTCGGTCGACGACGGCCGCGCCGCGGTCAAGGCATTCCTCGACGGCGGCTTCGACGTGATCTTCATGGACGGGCGCATGCCGGTCCAGGACGGCATCGCTGCGACGCGCCAGATCCGCGAGATCGAGCGCCGCCGCGGCACCGGCCGGCGCATCCCGATCGTCGCGCTGACCGCGCATGCGGTCGCCGGCGACCGCGAACGCTACCTCGAGGCCGGCATGGACGACTACATCAGCAAGCCCTTCACCAGCGCCGAACTGCTCGGCGCACTGTCGCGCTGGTTACCCGAGCGCGTCGAGCCGGTGGCGCCACGGAGCAGCTCGGCAGCGGCCGGCTGATCGACGGACGCCGGTGCGTCGTCTGCCGGCGTCACTACCGTTTCCCCGATTCCGGGCTATACCGATTCGCTATGGGTTGCTGCGGCCCGGAGTTCGGCCGCACGAGCTCGCAGACCACGAGGTCCGGCGAAGACGAGCAGGCGCCACGACGCCCGCCGGCCGGATGGAGCGAGGAGGTGAGGCATGCCGACGTATCTGCACCCGGGCGTCTACATCGAGGAGATCCCCAGCGGCGCGCGCCCGATCGAGGGCGTCGCGACTTCGGTCGCCGCCTTCGTCGGTGCGGCGCACCGCGGGCCGGCCAATGACGCGGTGCTGATCCACGGGCTCAACGACTACGAGACGAGCTTCGGCCCGATCGCGTCCGAAACCGACGCGATGGGACTCGCGGTCGCGGCCTTCTACCTCAACGGCGGCAAGGACGCCTACATCTGCCGCCTGGTCAGCACCGCGCCGCCGGCCGCCGCAGCCACGGTGGCGCTGCCCGGCCAGGGCACCGGTGCGACCGCGGTGATCCGCCTGAGCGCGAGCAGCGTCGGCACCTGGGGCAACGCGGTCTACTACCGCATCCGCCGCCCCGTGCCGGCCGAAGCGGTGTTCACGCTCGAACTCGGCCACCTCGACAACGAGCGCTTCCAGGCCGACGAGACCTTCGCCAACCTGCGCATGGACGCCGCCCACCCCGACTACCTGCTGACGCGCGTCAACGGCGTCTCGCAGCTGGCCTCGACGGCGCTGATCGAGCCGCTGCCGGCCGGCGCGCTCCAGCGCGGCAGCCTGGCCGGCGGCCAGGTCGGCGCCGGTGCCACCTACTTTTCGTCGGTGGCCGCCGGAACCGTGTGGACGCTGGGCCTGAACCTCGACGGGCTCGGCGTGCGCCGCATCGCGCTCGCGCGCGACGACCTGGCGCTGGCCGGCGACAACGCCGCCGACGGCGACCTGCTCGCCGCCGCGGTCCAGACCGCGGTACGTGCGCTGTCGCCGTCGCAGACGGCGTTCAGCGGCTTCACCTGCGCCTACGACGATGTCGCGCGCCGCTTCACGCTGAGCTCGGGGACCACCTCGTCGTCGTCGTCGGTGCGCGTCTACGACGGCGACGGCAGCGCGGCCGACCTCGCGCTGCTGCTGGCGCTGAACGCCGCCGCCCTCCCCACCGCGGTGCACGGCTCGGCCAACCTGGTGCCGGCGCAGGCGCTGGGCACCAACGACCAGGGCACGCCCCTGGCCGGCGGGGTCGAAGGACCGCCCGCGGCTTCCGACTACACCGACTTCTTCGACACGGTGCTGCGCAAGGTCCGCGACGTCAGCATCATCGTGCTTCCGGGCCAGGCGATGGCGGCCGACGGTTCGGGCAACGCCGCGATCGCCGCGGCGGTCAGCCACTGCGAAGCGACCGGCAGCCGCATGGTGATCGTCGATCCGCCGCCGGGGCTCGAGCTCGACCAGGGCGCGACGGTCGACCAGCTAGCGCTGTCGACCTCGACCTACGCGGTGCTGTACTACCCGTGGGTGCGCACCGCCAACCCGTTCTACAACGCCGACTCCAACCCCAACGCGGCGCGCACGCTGACGATCGCGCCCTCGGCGCTCGCCGCCGGCATGTGGTCCAAGATCGACGGGCGACGCGGCGTGTGGAAGGCGCCGGCAGGGGTCGAGACCGCGCTGCTCGGCGTCGCCGGGCTCGAGTTCGTGGTCGAGGACGGCGAGCAGGACCAGCTCAACCCGCTCGGCGTCAACTGCCTGCGCACGCTGCCGGGCTTCGGTCCGGTGATCTGGGGCACGCGCACGCTGTCGACCAACGCCAACCCCGAGTGGCGCTACGTGCCGGTGCGCCGCACCGCGATCTTCATCGAGCGCAGCATCTACAACGGCATCCAGTGGGCGGTGTTCGAGCCCAACGACCACCGGCTGTGGTCGTCGCTGCGCGCCAACATCGGCTCGTTCATGAACGGCCTGTTCCGCGCCGGCGCCTTCCAGGGCGAGAAGGCCAACGACGCCTATTTCGTGCGCTGCGGCCTGGGCGACACGATGACCCAGGGCGACATCGACCGCGGCCAGGTGATCGTGATCGTCGGCTTCGCGCCGCTGAAGCCGGCCGAGTTCGTGATCGTCCGCATCCAGCAGAAGGTCGGACAGGAATAAGGGAGGAAGACGGCCATGGCTGCACCGCTGTTCACGGTCAACGCGCACCGCCACGACCCCTACCGCACCTTCAAGTTCCAGGTACTGATCGACGGCCGCCCGGTCGCCGGGCTGCGCAAGATGGGCGCGCTGAAGAAGAAGACCGAGCCGGTCAAGTGGCGCACCGCCGGCGACCCCGCACACGAGCGCATCATGCCCGGCGGCACCAGCTACGAGCCGGTCACGCTCGAGCAGGGGCTGACGCACGACCCGGTGTTCGAGCTCTGGGCCAATCTGGTCAACAACATCCAGGGCGACGCGGCGATGTCACTGAAGAACTTCCGCAAGGACATCGTCATCAACGTGCTCAACCTGCAGGGCCAGGTGGCGCTGTCGTACAAGCTCAACCGCGCCTGGGTGTCGGACTTCCAGGCCCTGCCCGACTGCGACGCCGGCTCGATGAACACCGTCGGCATCCAGACCATCACGCTGCAGCACGAGGGCTGGGAGCGCGACACCAGCGTTCCCGAGCCGGCCGAGACCTGAGCCCGGCCACGCCGCAGGGACGGAGACGCCGCGATGCCGCTGCCCGGAGGGCTGTGGGAACACGGCCAGATCGAGCGCGACTACGCCTTCAAGCCGCTCGACGGCGCACTCGAGCTCACGCTGGCCGAGGCCGGCAGCGCGCCCGGCAGCCT
>JBDHRG010000113.1:0-12596 GCA_039807445.1 Candidatus Competibacteraceae bacterium | reverse complement strand
CGCGCTCGCCGGCGGCGGCTGGTGCGGATGGCTGGCGCTGTACGTGGGGCTGTTCGCGGTGCACCGCGCGCGTGCCGCCGCGCTGGCGCTGCCGCTCGCGGCGCTGCTGCTGGCGGCGTGGCTCGCGCCCTTCGCGCAGCTCGGCGTGCTGCGCGAGCACGCGGCGGTGGCCGAAGCCTTCGCCGCCGAGCTCGTCCGCCACGGGCTGCTGAGCGGCACCGCGGTGCTGCTGGCGCTGGCGGCGGGCTTGCCGCTCGGCGTGCTGGCGGCGCGCGAGCCGCGGCTGGAGACGGCCATCCTCGGTACCGCCGGCTTCCTGCAGACGCTGCCCTCGGTGGCGCTGTTCGGCCTGCTGCTGGCGCCGCTGGCGACGCTGGGCCGCAGCACGAACCTCGCCGAGGCGCTGACGCTGGCCGGCGCGCTGGCCGGCACCGCCCTCGCGCTGTGGGCGCTGCGCCGCGTGCCGCACCCGGCGGCGCGGGCGCTCGGCCGGCTGCACCGCCTGCCGCTGCTCGCCGCCGCGGCGCTGATGCTGCCGCTCGCCGGGCTGGCGCTGTACCGGCTCGGCGCCGAGGGGCCGGGGTGGCTCGCGCGCGTGCGCCTCGACGCCCCGCTCGACAGCCTCGGCGTGCGCGGCATCGGTGTGGCGCCAGCGCTGCTCGCGCTGACGCTGTACGCGCTGCTGCCGGTGATCGTCAACACGCACCTCGGCCTGAAGAGCGTTCCCGCGGCGGCGCTCGATGCCGCGCGCGGCATGGGCATGAGCCCGGACCAGGTGCTGCGGCGCGTCGAGCTGCCGATCGCCGCGCCCTTCCTGCTCGAAGGCGCACGCGGCGCGCTGGTGCTGACGCTGGGGCTGGCGACCGTCGCGGCGCTGGTCGGCGCCGGGGGGCTGGGCGTGTTCGTGCTGCGCGGCGTCGAAGCCGCGGTGCCCGACCTGGTGCTGCTCGGCGCGCTGGCGGTGGTGGCGCTGGCGCTGCTCGCCGACGGCTGCGTTCGCGGCCTGATCCGCACCGCGACGCCGCCGGGGCTGCGGCCGTGATCCGCCTCGAAGGCATAGGCAAGGACTACGGCCCGACCGCGGTGCTGCGCGGCATCGACCTGCACGTCGCGCGCGGCGAACTGGCGGTGCTGATCGGCCCCTCGGGCTGCGGCAAGACCACGCTGCTGCGCATCGTCAACCGCCTGATCGAGCCGAGCGCCGGGCGGCTGACCATCGACGGCCGCGACGCGCTGGCCACCGACCCGGTGCAGCTGCGCCGCGGCATCGGCTACGTGATCCAGGGCGTCGGCCTGTTCCCGCACATGAGCGTGCTCGACAACGTCGAGGTGGTGCCGCGCCTGCTCGGCTGGAGCGCGGCGCGGCGGCGCGAGCGCGCCGAGGCGCTGCTGGCGCTGGTGGGCCTCGAGCCCGCGCGCTTCGCCCGGCGCTACCCGAAGGAGCTGTCGGGCGGCCAGCAGCAGCGCGTCGGCATCGCCCGCGCGCTCGCCGCCGACCCGGCGCTGCTGCTGATGGACGAGCCCTTCAGCGCGCTCGACCCGCTCACGCGCGAGCGGCTGCAGGACGAGCTGCTGCGCATCCAGGCGCAGTTGCACAAGACCATCGTGTTCGTGACCCACGACCTCGACGAGGCGGTGCGCCTCGGCGACCGCATCGCGCTGATGCGCGAGGGCCGCATCGTCCAGCACGCCGCGCCCGACGCGCTGCTGCACCGCCCGACGGACGATTTCGCCGCGCGCTTCGTCGGCGAAGAGCGCGAACTCAAGCGCCTGGGCCGCCGCACCGCGCTCGAGCTGATGCGCCCCGCCGCCGACGGCGACGGCCCCTGCGCCGGCACGATCGTGGCGCAGGCGAGCGCGCGCGCGGCGCTGTCGCGGCTGCTCGGCGGCGAAGAAACGCTGGCGGTGGTCGACGAGCACGGCCGGCGCATCGGTCGGCTCACGCTCGCCGACTTCGCCAAAGCACCGTGAAAGCCTGGATCGCCGTGCTGTGCTGGCCCGCGCTGTGGCTGGTCTACAGTCGCGAAGACGCCTGGCGCGCGCTACTGGCGCCGTACGCGCCGCCCGGGCGAGCAGTACTGTTCGAGCGCATCGCGCTGACCGAGCTGGCCTGGGCGCACCTCGGCCTGGTCGCCGGAGCGATGGCGGCGGTGCTGGCGCTCGGCGTGCCGCTGGCGGTGTGGGCGACGCGCCCGTCGGGGCGGGCGTTCCTGCCGCTGCTGTCCAACGCCGTGGCGATCGGCCAGACCCTGCCACCGGTGGCGGTGCTGTTCCTGGCGCTGCCGCTGTTCGGCTTCGGCGCGCGCGCGGTGCTGCTGGCGCTGTTCCTGTACGGCCTGCTGCCGACGGTGCACGGCATGCTGCTCGGGCTGGAGCGGATCGCTCCCGAGGCGCTCGAGGCCGCGCACGGCATGGGCATGGGGTCGCGCGAACGGCTGTGGCGCGTCGAGCTGCCACTGACGCTGCCGGCGCTGCTCGCCGGGGTGCGCACCAGCACGATCCTGGTGCTGGCGACGGCGACGCTGGCGCCGATGGTCGGCGCCAACAGCCTCGGCACGCCGATCGTCGCCGGGCTCGCGGTCGACAACCTGGCGCTGGTGCTCGAGGGCGCGATCGCCGTGGCGCTGTTCGCCGTTGCCGCCGACTACGGCCTGCGCGTGCTCGAGCGGCGGCTGACACCGTGGAGGTGATGTCGGGTGAGGGATGAGGGATGAGGGATGAGGGATGAGGGATGAGGGATGAGGGATGAGGGATGAGGGATGAGGCGAAGATTACTCCCTTCACTCCTCACCCCTCACTCCTCACCGATTCACAGCACCTGGCTCAGGAACGTCCGTGCGCGCGGCTCGCGCGGGCTGGCGAAGAACGCGGCCGGAGCGGCGTCCTCGAGCACGCGCCCGGCGTCCATGAACAGCACGCGGCCGGCGACCTCGCGGGCGAAGCCCATCTCGTGGGTGACGCAGACCATGGTCATGCCTTCGCGCGCGAGCGCCTTCATCACATCGAGCACTTCGCCGACCATCTCGGGGTCGAGCGCCGAAGTCGGTTCGTCGAACAGCATCACCTTGGGGTCCATCGCCAGCGCGCGCGCGATCGCGACGCGCTGCTGCTGCCCGCCCGACAGCCGCGACGGGTACTCGCCGGCCTTCTGCGCGATGCCGACCTTCTCCAGCAGCGCGCGCGCCCTGGCTTCGGCGTCGGCCTTGCCGCGGCCGCGGACGATGCGCTGCGCCAGGCAGACGTTGTCGAGCACCGTCATGTGCGGGAACAGGTTGAAGTGCTGGAACACCATGCCGACTTCGCGGCGTACGGCGTCGATGTCGGTGTTCGGGTCGGCCAGGTCCATGCCGTCGACGACGATGTGGCCGGCATCGAAGTCCTCGAGGCCGTTGAGACAGCGCAGGAAAGTCGACTTGCCCGAGCCCGAGGGGCCGATCACGACCACCACTTCGCCGCGCGCGATCGCGACGCTGACGCCGTCGACCGCGCGCACCGTGTGGCCGCGCGCTTCGAACACCTTGCTCAGATCACGGACTTCAATCACTGCGGGCGAACCTCCGTTCCATCCAGAACACCAGTTGCGACAGCGCCGAGGTGATCAGCAGGTACAGCAGCGCGACGGTGAACCAGATCTCGAAGGTGGCGAAGGTCGCGGTGATCACTTCGCGCCCGGCCTTGGTCAGGTCGGTGATCGCGATCACCGACACCAGCGACGAGTCCTTGACCAGGCTGATGAACTGCCCGGCGAGCGGCGGCAGCGTGCGCTTGAACGCCTGTGGCAGCACGATCCAGCGCATCGTCTGCGCCGCGCCCATGCCGAGCGAGCGCGCCGCCTCGCTCTGCCCGCGCGGCACCGACTGGATGCCGGCGCGCACGATCTCGGCGACGTAGGCGCCGGTGAACAGCGCCAGCGCCGCGACGCCGGCGACTTCGCGGCTGAGATCGAGCACCGTGCCGATGAAGAAGTAGAAGATGAAGATCTGTACCAAGAGCGGCGTGCCGCGGATCAGCTCGATGTAGCCGACCGCGATCCCGCGCAGCGTCGGGTTGCGCGAAATCCGGCACAGTCCCGTCACCAGGCCGATCACCAGCCCGAGCGCGCCGGCGACGAACGAGATCCAGATCGTCACCCACACGCCCCAGGCGAGCGGGCCCGCCTTCCACGCATAGTTGGCGCCGACGACATCGCCCTCGCCCACCTCGTCGCGCTCGCCGACCTTCAGCGAACGCGTGGCGACGGTCAGCGCGTAGGTCTGGCCGTCGTCCTTCCTGACCGTGACCCGCGAGCGTTCGCCCTCGGCGACGATCGCCTCGACCCGCCCCGCGTCGCCGGCCCGCTCGACCTGCTCGGCTTCGTAGGCGAAGTACTGCGGCACGCGGTTCCAGCGCCACTCGTAGTGCACGACGCTGGTCGCGTACCACAGGGCCGCGACCACGCCGAGGCCGATCAGGGCCAGCAGGCCGTGCCACGGCCACTGCGGTCTCTGCTGCTTCAGCACGGCTCAAGTCTCCGCGCGCCGGACGGCACTCACTCCATGTCCTTGAGCCAGGCTTCTTCCTTGAACCACTTCTGGTACAGCCGATCGTAGGTGCCGTCCTTGCGGATCTGGTCCAGGAAGTTGTCGAGCCAGTTGACGAAGTCGTAATCGCCCTTGCGCACGCCGAAGGCGAGCGGTTCGTAGGTGAAGGGCTGTTCGAGGAAGGCGAGCTTGCCGGCGCCGATCTTGTTGATCGCGACCGCGTTGTACGGCGAATCGTAGACGAAGGCATCGGCCTTGCCGTTGACCACGTCCATCACCGCTTCCTGCTCGGTTTCGAAGCCCGAGTACTGCGCCTTGGTCAGCAGGCGCTTGGCGGTGAGCTCGCCGGTGGTGCCGAGTTTGGAGGTGATCCTGTACTGCGGATCGTTGAGGTCCCGGTACGACTTGACCTTGTCGGCGAGCTCCTTGCGGATCAGCAGCGTCTGGCCGACGACGATGAAGGGTTGCGAGAAGTTGATCCGCAGGTTGCGCTCCTGCGTCAGCGTCATGCCGCTGGTGATGATGTCGAACTTGTCGGTCAGCAGCGCCGGGATGATGCCGTCGAAGGCGGTATTGACGAACTCGACCTTGACGCCCATCGCCTTGGCCATCGCCTTCACCAGGTCGACCTCGAAACCGATGATCTCGCCGCGCTTGTTGGTCATCTCGAACGGCATGTACGTGGGATCGAGGCCGGCGCGCAGCGTACCGCGTTTGACGATGTCGTCGAGCGTGCCGGCCTGGGCGGCAGCGGCGAGCAGGGCGCACAGGCCGAGCAGCAGCGAGGCGAGCCGGTTGGTCATCGTTGTTTCTCCTCGGTTCCGGATAAATCTGTTCCGGATGATCTTGCCGGCGGCGCCGCGCAGCGCCGGGACCGCGCCGGTCTAGCCCGCGCGCCCCTCGTCGAGCAGCGCCCTGATGACCATGCCGGTGCCGCACTGCGGGCACTTCGGCAGCGCCTCGACCGGCAGGTAGACGATCTCGGTGTAGCGGCAGCGCGGACACTCGACCAGGACCGCTTCGGCTTCGTCGCGCTTCATCGATCACCTCCCCCGCCCGGGCCGCGGCACGACCAAAATGTGACCGAGCTTAGGTGGCGGCCGGCGCGACTTCAAGCCGCACGGAGTTCCAGCCGCAAACGCCACCTTCACAGTCGCATGACGGCTTCGGCACTCGCTGAAGGGGTAGGGAAAAGGCCGTCCGTTCACCTACCGGTCGAAAACGGCGATGCCAAATCCCGCCGGGCGTTCTATGAGAAGTACAAGGTCATACGCGTTTCGCCGGTCAGCCCCGACCGCAGCCGACATCGCGGCAGGGCCTGATGCTGCATCGCTATCAAGGGAAAAACACCATGTCCATGCCATTTCACGTTCCCGAGGAATACCTGCTGAGCCTGCTGCAGACCTGCCAGAGCGTGCTCGCGCAATTCACCGCTACCATCGTCGCCGACGCCGCCCGACCCGACAGGCCGCTGACCCCGACCGCGATGTTCGAACGCTCGATGCGCTCGGTCGGGCTGATGACGCTGCAGCAGGAGTATCTGCGCCAGATCGGCGCGCTGTGGTCGAGCACGCTGGCGCGCCAGGCCGGCCAGACGCACGAGCCGGTCGCCAGCCCGGCGAAGGGCGACCGGCGCTTCGCCGGCGCCGAGTGGCGCGAGCAGCCCTACCATGACCTGCTGAAGCAGTCCTACCTGATCCACAGCCGCTTCCTCGGCGAGCTCGCCGAGCAGGCCGATGTCGACGACAGGACGCGCGGGCGGCTGCGCTTCTTCGCCCGTCAGTTCCTCGACGCACTGAGTCCGGCGAACTACCTGATGACCAACCCCGAAGCGCTCAGGCAGGCGCTGGAAACCCGGGGCGAGAGCCTGGCCGACGGCTTCAGGAATCTGGCCGAAGACCTGCGCAAGGGCCGCATCTCGATGACCGACGAGTCGGCCTTCGAGGTGGGCGGCAACCTCGCCATCAGCCCCGGTGCGGTGGTGTTCGAGAACGAACTGATCCAGCTGATCCAGTACTCGCCGTCGACCGAGGCGGTCGGCCGGCGCCCGCTGCTGATCGTGCCGCCGTGCATCAACAAGTTCTACATCCTCGATCTCGAACCCGGAAACTCGTTCGTGCGCTATGCGGTCGAGCAAGGGCACACCGTGTTCCTGGTGTCGTGGCGCAACGCCCCGCCGGCGCTCGGCCACCTGGACTGGAACGACTACCTCGCGCTGGGCGTGCTGCAGGCGATCGACACCACCCTCGAGATCACCGGCGCCGACAAGCTCAACGCGCTCGGCTTCTGCGTCGGCGGTACGCTGCTCGGCTGCGCGGTGGCCGTCGCGCGGGGGCGCAACGAGGACAAGGTGGCGAGCCTGACGCTGCTGACGACGATGCTCGATTTCGCCGATACCGGCGAGATCGGCCTGCTGATCGACGAGGCCAGCGTCGCAGCGCGCGAGGCCTCGATCGGCCAGGGCGGCCTGCTGTCGGGCCGCGAGCTCGCCTTCGTCTTCTCGACCTTGCGCAGCAACGACCTGATCTGGTCCTACGTGGTCAGCAACTACCTGAAGGGCGCCACGCCCGACGCCTTCGACCTGCTCTACTGGAATGCCGACAGCACCAACCTGCCCGGGCCGATGTACTGCTGGTACGTGCGCAACGCCTACCTCGAGAACAACATCCGCGTGCCGGGCCGGACGGTGCAGTGCGGCGTGCCGGTGGACCTGTCGAAGCTCGACATGCCGGCCTACCTGCTCGCGGCGCGCGAAGACCACATCGTGCCGTGGCAGACCGCCCATGCAACGAGGGGGCTGGTCAGCGGCGAGGCGCGGTTCGTGCTCGGCGCCAGCGGCCACATCGCCGGCGTGGTCAACCCGGCTTCGCGCAACAAGCGCAACTTCTGGGTCGACGGCGAGCCCGGTCCGGATCCCGAGCACTGGCTGTCCACGGCGCAGTCGGTGCCGGGCAGCTGGTGGTCGGACTGGAGCGCCTGGCTCGCACCGCACCGCGGCGAGCAGGTGCCGGCGCGCACCGCGCTCGGCAGCGAGCGCTACCCCGCCATCGAGCCGGCGCCGGGAAGATTCGTCAAGGAACGGCTCGACTGAGCATCAGGGCTTCCCGATCGCCCGACGGCGCGCCGGCGAGCCGACTTCCGGGGCATCGATGCCGTGAGCAAAACAGTTCGCTGATGATGTTGCACCGCAACACAAACCTTGTTATGCTGCGCCGCAACAAACCTTCCCACCCCCGCAAACCAGGAAGCCCATCATGTCGATCGAACTGTTCAACGACTACGTCGCCAAGCTCGGCACCTACACCGCACCGGCGGTCAAGGCCAACAAGCTGTTCGTCGCCAGCCTCGAGAAGCTGGTCGAGCTCCAGCTGGCGGCGCTGCACACCTACACCGACCTGGGCCTGGCGCAGCTGAAGGCTGCCGTCGAGGTCAGCGACGCCGACAGCCTGAAGGCCTACCTGCGCGGCCAGGTCGAGACCGCCAGCGTCGTGCGCCAGAAGCTGCTCGACGACGCCAAGGCGCTGGCCGAGCTGAGCGTCGGCTACAAGGCCGAGTTCGACAAGCTGGTCGGCGAGGCCGGCCGCGAGTTCGCGCCGAAGGCCAAGGCCGTCGCGTAAGCGCTCCGCTTCGCGAAGCCATGAAAGCCGCCCGCCGGGCGGCTTTTTTTATCGGGGCGGTCCCGGTGAGGTCCAGGAGCCGCCGTGCGCAGCCGGACAGGCGCTCTGTCAGCAGGGATCGAATTCGAAAGCAAGACTCGGAGTGCGGCGGCCTGCAGCCGTTGGTAGATTCCCAGCCATCGGATCGATCGTCGATCAGGAGCGCGCCATGAACGCAGCCGCGAAGAACGCACCCCTCGCCGCCGCAACGGTCGAGGATCCCCGCTGGGCGACCGTCGTCGCGCGCGACCCTCGGGCCGACGGCACCTTCTACTACTCGGTCGAGACCACGGGCGTGTATTGCCGCCCGTCGTGCGCGGCGCGGCGGGCGCGGCCGGAGAACGTCCGTTTCCATGCGACGCGCGAAGCCGCCGAGCAGGCCGGTTTCCGGCCCTGCAAGCGCTGCCGACCCGACCAGCCGTCGCGGGTCGAACGCTACGCGGCCAAGGCAGCCGAAGTCTGCCGGATCATCGAGGCCGCGGAGACTCCGCCGGGCCTGGAAGACCTGGCCAGGCGCGTCGGGCTGAGCCCGTATCACTTCCACCGCGTGTTCAAGCACCTCACCGGCCTGACGCCGAGGCAGTACGCGGCGGCGCAGCGCGAGCGACGGGTGCGCGAGGGGCTCGGCCGCGGCGGCACGGTGACGGAAGCGATCTTCGACGCCGGCTACAACTCCAACGCCCGCTTCTACGAGCAGTCGAACGCGATCCTGGGCATGACGCCCGGCCGCTACCGCACCGGCGGCGCGGACACGACGATCCGCTTCGCCGTCGGCGAATGCTCGCTCGGAGCCATCCTCGTCGCCCGGAGCGAGCGCGGGGTGTGCGCCATCCTCTTGGGCGACGATCCCGATGAGCTCGCGCGCGAACTGCAGGACCGCTTCCCCCGTGCCGAGCTGATCGGCGGCGACGGCGACTTCGAGCAGCTCGTCGCCCGGGTGGTCGGCTTGGTCGAAGCGCCGGGGATCGGCCTGGACCTGCCGCTGGATGTGCGCGGCACCGCGTTCCAGCAGCGCGTCTGGCAGGTCCTGCGCGAGATCCCGCCCGGCGCGACCGCGAGCTACACCGAGGTCGCCAAGCGCATCGGCGCCCCGAAGGCGGTGCGGGCGGTGGCGCAAGCCTGCGCGGCGAACGCGCTGGCGGTCGCGATCCCGTGCCACCGCGTGGTGCGCAACGACGGCAGCCTGGCCGGCTACCGCTGGGGCGTCGAGCGCAAGCGCGCGCTGCTGGCAAAGGAAGCCCGCGCGTCCGCGACATCGTCCTCGATCGCGTGACGGCGACGGCGATGTAGCCACGGCTTGCCGCCAGACTGGCGACGGATGCAACCGCTCCTCAGCGAGGTCTGATTTTCGGATCACCGCTCGGCGAACGGCAGTGCTTCGTGGGAATCACGGCGCATCGCGAAGGCGTTGAGCGTCATCGCCACCAGCGCGTAGTAGCCGAGCACGCCGACCAGCTCGACCACGCCGGGCTCGTCGAAGGCATCGACGGCCTCGGCGTAGAGCGCGTCGTCGACGCGCCGGTGCGCGTACAGCGCGCGGGCGAAACGGTAGACCAACGCCTCGTCATCCCGGGCGAATGCCGGTTCCTGACCGCAGCGGATCGCTTCGGCCACCTCGGCGTCCAGGCCCGCGGCGAGCGCGATCGGCTGGTGGATCTGCCATTCGGCCTGCGAGCGCCACCACGCCGCCGTCACCAGGATGGCCAGCTCCGACAGCCGCGGCGCCAGGCGCGTGTGGTAGCGGCAGAAGGCGCCGAGCTTCTGCGCGGGATCGGCGAGTCCGGGACTGTGGATCCAGGCCAGGAACGGCCCGTCGAGGTTGCCGCGCGGTCCGCTCAGGATGTCGGCGAGCACGGCTCGCTGCTCGGGGCTCGCGTGATCCGGATCGATCGGCGACAGGCGCGACTGCATCGTCATGGTGCGCTCCTCGGCGGGCTTCAGGCGGGAATCGCGGCGTCGAGCGCGGCGGCGAGCTTGTCGACCAGCTCGTCGAGCTGGCCCTGCTGCAGGATGAACGGCGGCGCGAGCAGGATGTGGTCGCCGCGCGCACCGTCGACCGTGCCACCCATCGGGTAGCACATCAGCCCCCGCGCCATCGCCGCGCGCTTGACCCGCGCGTTGAGCTTCAGCGCCGGATCGAAGGTTTCCTTGCTGACACGGTCGGCGACCAGCTCCAGGCCCCGGAACAGGCCGCGGCCGCGGATGTCGCCGACGTGCGGATGGTCGCCGAAGCGCGCCTCGAGCCGCGCCTGCAAGCCCTCGCCGAGCGCGCGCACCTGCGCCAGCAGCCCGCGCGTCTCGATCGCCCGCTGCACCGCGAGCGCCGCGGCGCAGGCCGTGGCATGGCCGATATAGGTGTGGCCGTGCTGGAAGAAGCCCGAGCCGGCGACGATCGCGTCATGGATGCGCCCGCTGACCAGGGTCGCACCGATCGGCTGGTAGCCGGCCCCTAGCCCCTTGGCGATGCACAGCAGATCGGGGCTCACCCCCTCCTGCTCGGCCGCGAACAGCGTGCCGGTACGGCCCATGCCGCACATCACCTCGTCGAGGATCAGCAGGATGCCGTGGCGGTCGCAGATCTCGCGCACACGGCGGAAATAGCCCGGCACCGCCGGCACCGCACCGAGCGTCGCGCCGACCACCGGCTCGGCGACGAAGGCCATCACCGTCTCCGGCCCCAGGCGCTGGATCTCGGCCTCGAGCTCGGCCGCGAGCCGCTCGCCGAACGCTTCGGCCGTTTCGCTCGGCGCCTGGTGGCGGTAGGCGTAGCACGGCGTCACGTGGCTGACCTCGACCAGCAGCGGCTCGAACTGCTGCCGCCGCCAGGCGTTGCCGCCGGTCGCGAGCGCACCGAGGGTATTGCCGTGATAGCTCTGCCGGCGCGCGATCAGGTGACGCCGCTGCGGCTGGCCGATCTCGACGAAGTACTGCCGCGCGAGCTTCAGCGCCGCCTCGATCGCCTCCGACCCCCCCGACACGAAGTACACGCGCTCGAGCCCTGCCGGCGCCCGCGCGATCAGGTGGTCGGCGAGCGCCTCCATCGGTTCGTTGGTGAAGAACGAGGTGTGCGCGAAGGCCATCGTCGCGATCTGATGCTGCACCGCTGCGATCACGTCCGGGTCGCTGTGCCCCAGGCACGACACCGCGGCCCCGCCCGATGCGTCGAGGTAGCGCTTGCCCTGGGCATCGATCAGGTAGGCCCCGTCGCCGCGTACGGCGGTCGGGTAGGTCTGGGTCGGGTTGCGGTGGAACACGTGGCTCATGGGTTTGCTCCTTCGGGGGCAACAGATTTGCAAAAATTAATTGCAAAAATAGATTTATGCAATTAAATATTGCATCAAGATCGAGCTACCCGACGAGGCGCCCGATCGGCCAACCCATCGCAGACCGAGCCGTGCGGCCTTGGCTGCGCTTCCACCAACCGGAGGAATCCCATGCGGAAAGTCATCCATGCGGCGCTGGCCGCGCTCAGCCTGTGCTTCGCCGCCGGCAGCCAGGCTGCTGATCAGAAACCGCTGATCGTCGCTACCGATACCGCGTTCGTGCCGTTCGAGTTCAAGCAGGGCGACAAGTACGTCGGCTTCGACATCGATCTGTGGGATGCGATCGCCAGGCAGCTTGGGCGCGAGTACACGCTGAAGCCGATGGACTTCAGCGGCATCATCCCGGCGCTGCAGACGCGCAACATCGACGTCGCGCTGGCCGGCATCACGATCAAGGAAGAGCGCAAGAAGGTCATCGACTTCTCGGATGGCTACTACGACAGCGGCTTCCTGCTGATGGTCCGCAAGGACGACACGGCGATCAAAGGCCCCGAAGACCTCGCCGGCAAGACGCTGGCGGTGAAGACCGGCACCTCGGCCGCCGACTACGCGAAGGCGAACATCAAGGCCCAGGAAACGCGCCTGTTCCCGAACATCGACAACGCCTACCTCGAGCTGCGCACCGGGCGCGTCGACGCAGCGATGCACGACACCCCCAACGTGCTCTACTACATCGCCACCGCCGGCGACGGTCAGGTCAAGGCGGTCGGCACCCAGATGAATGCCCACCAGTACGGCATCGCCTTTCCCAAGGGCAGCGAGCTGCGCGAGCCGGTCAACGCCGCACTGAAGACGCTGCGCGAGAACGGCACCTACGCCGCGATCTACCGCAAGTGGTTCGGCGCCGATCCGAACTGATCGCCTGCGATCGACAGGAGGGTTTGGACCATGCACTTCGAATGGGGCGTCATCTGGGACGCGTTGCCGGTGCTCCTGGAGGGCGCCAAGCTGACCGTGTGGATCTCGGTGCTCGGCCTGCTCGGCGGGCTGGTGATCGGGGTGCTGGCGGGACTGGCCCGTGCCTACGGCGGCTGGATCGTCAACCACCTGGCGCTGATCTACGTCGAGCTGATCCGCGGCACGCCGATCGTGGTGCA
>JBDHRG010000112.1:0-12767 GCA_039807445.1 Candidatus Competibacteraceae bacterium | reverse complement strand
GCGCGTCGACAGCGCCGGGCATGGCCGGAAACGAAAAACCCCTCGATCGCTCGAGGGGTCTTCCGGGAACCTGGTGGAGCGGAGGAGGATCGAACTCCCGACCTTCGCATTGCGAACGCGACGCTCTCCCAGCTGAGCTACCGCCCCATGTCTTTAGGTGCGGCGCATTCTACACGGCAGAATGCACCGTGCAAGTCCCCGGGTGAAATTTTCCGATGATGCTGTCGATCGTGATCCCCGTGCTCGACGAAGCCGAGCGCATCGCGGCGTGCCTGACGCCGCTGCAAACCTGGCGCGGTGCCGGATGCGAGCTAGTCGTCGTCGACGGCGGCAGCGGCGACAGCGCCGCCGAGCGCGCGACGCCGCTGGCCGACCGCGTGCTCGTCGCGCCGCGCGGGCGCGCGCAGCAGATGAACGCCGGCGCCGCGGTCGCTCGTGGCGATGCGCTGTGGTTCGTGCACGCCGATACCGCGGTGCCGGCCGATGCGCCGGCGCTGATCGGCGCCGCGCTCGCCGCGGGGAAGGACTGGGGGCGCTTCGACGTGCGGCTGTCGGGGGCGCAGCCGCTGCTGCGCGTAATCGAGCGGGCGATGAATGCGCGCTCGCGGCTGAGCGGCATCGCGACCGGCGACCAGGGCATCTTCGTGCGCCGCGAGCGGTTCGAGGCGGTCGGCGGCTATCCAGCGATCGCGCTGATGGAAGACATCGCGTTGTCGAAGGCGCTGAAGCGCGCAGCCGGATGGCCGGCGTGCCTGCGCGCGCAGCTGCTGAGCTCGAGCCGGCGCTGGGAGCACGACGGCATCGTGCGCACCGTGGTCCTGATGTGGCGGCTGCGGCTGGCGTACTTCTGCGGTGCCGATCCCGAAGCGCTGCGTCGGCGTTACTACGGAGGCTGAGATGGAGTTCCCCGAAGCGGCGCTGCTGGTGTTCGCCAAGGCACCGCGGCCCGGGCAGGTCAAGACGCGGCTCGCGGCGAAGCTCGGCCGCCGCGGCGCGGCTTTCGCTTACCGGCGCATGCTGTGCCACGTGTTCGCGACTGCGGCTGGCCTGGTGCCGCTCGAGCTGTGGAGCGCACCCGACGCGAAGCACCCGTTCCTGCGCGGCTGTACGCGTGGCTTCCACGCCGCGCCGCGCCGGCAGGCGCGCGGCGATCTCGGCGTGAAGATGGATCGCGCCTTGCGCACTGCGCTTGCGCGGCGGCCGTATGCGGTACTGGTCGGCGGCGACTGCGTGTCGCTGCGCCGCGACGATCTGCGCGCGACGCTCGCCGCGCTGCGGAGGGGGGCCGACGCCGTGCTCGGCCCGGCCGAAGACGGCGGCTACGTGCTGATCGGCTTGCGGCAGCCGTGCCCGGCGCTGTTCCGCGGCGTGGCTTGGAGCACACCGCGCGTGCTGGCGCAGACGCGTGCGCGGTTCGCGCGCGCCGGTCTGGTCTGGACCGAGCTGCCGCCGCGCTGGGACCTCGATCGGCCGTGCGAGCTGCGTCGCTGGCGACGGCTTCAGTCTTCGCCGAAGGCTTCGACGGTATAGCGCGCGAAACCGAGCGCCGGCGACCAGAACTCGGCCGGCAGCCCGGCCTTGCGCTTGAGCTCGGCGAGGAAGCTCGCCGGCTCGGGCAGATCGGCCCACACCGCCGGCAGGAAGGTCGCGCGGCGGCCGTCGTGCTCGAGCACCAGGCCGTCGACGCCGGGGTGCAGCCGCGCCAGCAACTCGGCCTCGTCGTCGGCAGCGAGCGGCTCGGGGGGCGACAGCACCGCGACGTGCAGCCGCACCTCGGACCACTCGGCGCGCTCGAGCGGCACGAAGCGCGGGTCTTCGAAGGCCGCCGCCCAGGCGTGGCGGGCGACGTCGACCGCGAGCGGCTCGTGCGCCTCGAGCGTGCCGACGCAACCGCGCAGCCGCCCGTGACGATGCAGCGTCACGAAGCTCGCTCCCGGGCGTCGCAGTGCCTCGGCATAGGCCTCGGGATCGGGCAGACGCAATCGCCGCCGCTTCAGCCCGCGCGCGATCGTCGCGCGTGCCAGCCGCAGCAGCGCTGCGCGCTCGGCTTCAGCGAGACTCGGTGAAGGCATAGGCGCCGTAGCCGACGACGCGGTCGCGCGGACCGGCGGTGTCGCCGGAGTTGCGCTGGTCGAGCACGGTGCAGTGCAGCCCGCGCGCGCGCGCCAGCCACAGCAGTCCGGCGACCGGGTGGCAGCCGCAGGCGTGCTCGGGGGTCAGCTCGGCGAAATCGAGCCGTTCGATCGCCGCCGAGGTTTCGTGGTCGAGCTGGCGCGCGGCGTGATAGTCGAGGTAGTGGCTCAAGTCCGAGCTGATCACGATCAGCGTTTCCGGCCCGCCCCACAGCGTCTCGAGCACCGCACCGACCTGTGACGCCGGCGCCTCGCCGACCACCAGCGGCACCAGCGCGAAGCCGCCCAGTGCGATCTGCAGGAAGGGCAGGTGTACCTCGAGGCTGTGCTCGGCGGCGTGCGCCTGCGGCAGCTCGAGCACGCCGGGCAGGCCGGCGATCGCGCGGCAGGCGTCGTGGTCGACCGGCACCTCGCCGAGCGGAGTCTCGAAGGCGTCGGCGGCCGGCAGCGCGATGCCGCGGAAGCCGACGCGGTGGCTGGGGCCGGCGAGCACGATGCGCGACACGCACCCGCGCAGCGGCTCGAGCAGGCGGTAAGCCGAGGCCGCGACCGGACCCGAGTAGACGTAGCCCGCGTGCGGCGCGATCAGCGCCTTCGGCCGCACGCCGCGCGGGCGCGCCGCGGCGAGCAAGCCTTCGACCTCGGTGCGCAGTGCCGCGGGGTCTTCGGGGTAGAACAGTCCGGCGACCGCCGGCCGCCGCACGCGCATCGTGGAGGTCGTCATCGCTTTCTCCTCCGGACCTGCCACCGAGTCCGTCTGGAAGGCATATAGTGTTGGATGAGCAGGATATTGAATGAGTATGGCTTTCCGGCGGGAGATCGGCATGGACAGCGTCGAAGGCGTGGTGCCGGGCCGTTACTGGCACCGTCTCGAAGACGGGCGCATCCAGTGCGATGTGTGCCCGCGCTACTGCAAGCTGCACGAAGGGCAGCGCGGGCTGTGCTTCGTCCGCGCGCGCGAGAACGACGGCATCGTGCTGACCAGCTACGGGCGCTCGAGCGGCTACTGCATCGACCCGATCGAGAAGAAGCCGCTGAACCACTATCTGCCCGGCACGCCGGTGCTGTCCTTCGGTACCGCCGGCTGCAACCTGGCGTGCAAGTTCTGTCAGAACTGGGACATCTCCAAGTCGCGCGAAATCGACACGCTCGCCGACAGCGCGCCGCCGGCGCGCATCGCGCGCGCCGCCAAGCGCCTCGGCTGTCGCAGCGTCGCCTTCACCTACAACGACCCGGTGATCTTCCTCGAGTACGCGGTCGACACCGCACTCGCCTGCCGCGAGCTCGGACTGCACCCGGTCGCGGTCACCGCCGGCTACATCTGCCCCGAGCCGCGCGTCGAGTTCTACGCGGCGATGGATGCCGCGAACGTCGACCTGAAGGCGTTCACCGAAGAGTTCTACCACAGCGTCTGCGGTGCCCATCTGCAGCCGGTGCTCGATACGCTGGTCTACCTGAAGCGCGAGACCCGGGTCTGGTTCGAGATCACGACGCTGTTGATCCCGGGGCTCAACGATTCCGACGAAGAGATCCACGCCGAGAGCGCGTGGATCGCCGAGCAGCTCGGGCCGGACGTGCCGTTGCACTTCACCGCCTTCCACCCCGACTGGAAGATGATGGACCGCCCGCACACGCCGGCGGCGACGCTGACGCGCGCGCGCGAGATCGCTTGTTCGTACGGCTTGCGCTACGTCTACACGGGCAACGTCCACGACCGCGCCGGCGGCAGCACGGTGTGCCATGCCTGCGGCGCGCTGCTGATCGAGCGCGACTGGTACGAACTCGGCGCCTGGAACCTCGATGCCGAGGGCCGCTGCGCGAGTTGCGGCACCCGGCTGCCGGGCGTGTTCGAGCCGCGCCCCGGGCACTGGGGCGCCAGGCGTCAGCCGGTGCGGCTCGCGCTGGCTTAGCGGCGCCTTGGCGCGGAGGGCCGCGGTGCGCTAGCCTGCCGGTCTGTGCCCGACCGCGATCGCGATGCTCAGCTACCGCCACCTGTTCCATGCCGGCAACTTCGCCGACGTTTTCAAGCACTGCGTGCTGATCCAGCTCGTCGAAGGGCTCGCGCGCAAGGACAAACCCTTCTGCGTGCTCGACACCCACGCCGGCGCCGGGCGCTACGCCTTGGACGCCGCCTGGGCGCAGAAGACCGGTGAATTCCGCGAAGGCATCGCCCGCTTGTGGGGCAGGGAAGGCTCCGCACCCGAGATCGAGGCGTATCTCGCCGCGGTGCGCGCGCACAACCCCGACGGTGCGCTTGCGCGCTACCCGGGCTCGCCGCTGCTGGTGCGCGGCTTGCTGCGCGACACCGACCGGTTGCTGCTGTGCGAACTGCACCCGGCCGACCACCCGCAGCTGAAGGCGCTGTTCGCCGGCGACCGCCGCGTCGCGGTGCACCACCGCGACGGCTTCGAGGCGATCAAGGCGCTGCTGCCGCCGCCGCAGCGGCGCGGCCTGCTGTTCATCGACCCCTCGTTCGAGCAGAAGCACGAGTTCAAGCGTCTGCTCGATACCGTGTGCGAAGTGCACAAGCGCTGGCGCGAAGGCATGATCGCGGTCTGGTACCCGATCCTCGACCGCGCGCCCAGCGAGCGCTTCTGCCAGCAGCTCGCCGCCACCGGCATCCCGGCGATCCTGCGCGCCGAGCTCGGCGTGGCGCCCTACGACAGCCCGGTCGGGATGGGCGGCAGCGGCCTGGTGATCGTCAATCCGCCGTGGCAGCTCGATCGCACGCTCGCACGCATCTTGCCCGAGCTGCTCGCCACGCTGCGCCGCGACGGCCACGCGGGCGAGACCCGGGTCGAGTGGCTGAGTCCCGGTTGAGCCCAGGTCCGACCAAACCAAGGAGTATGCCCGATGGCTTTCGCACCGCTGATCGACGCCGCCACGCTGCACGCGCAGCTCGAGCGCTGGGTCGTCGTCGACTGTCGCTTCGACCTCGCCGACCCCGAGGCCGGGCGCCGCGCCTGGGCGCAGGCGCACATCCCAGGGGCGCGCTACGCCCACCTCGATGCCGACCTGTCCGGACCGAAGCGCGCGGAGCTGGGCCGCCACCCGCTGCCCGATCCGGCGGCGCTCGCCGCGAAGCTCGGCGCCTGGGGCATAGGTCCCGACACGGCGGTGGTCGCCTACGACGCCGCGACCGGGGCGATGGCCGCCGCGCGCTTCTGGTGGCTGCTGCGCTGGCTCGGCCACGAGCGCGTCGCGGTGCTCGACGGCGGCTTCAATGCTTGGCAGGTGGGCGGTTATCGCGTCGACGCCGAGGCACCGCGCATCGCGCCCGCGGTCTTCGCCGAGCGTCACGACGACCGCCTCTGGCTCGGCAGCGCCGAGGTGCTCGCCGGCCTCGACGACCCGGCGCGGGTGCTGATCGATGCGCGCGCCGCGGCGCGCTACCGCGGCGAAGTCGAACCGATCGACCCGGTCGCCGGCCACATCCCCGGCGCGCTGAATCTGCCGCAGGACGGCAACCTCGGCGCCGACGGCCGCTTCCTGCCGCCCGAAGCCTTGCGCGCGCGCTTCGAGGCGGCGCTCGGCGGCCGGGCGCCGGAGTGCGTCGTGCACAGCTGCGGCTCGGGCGTGACCGCGTGTCACAACCTGCTGGCGATGGAAGCGGCGGGGCTCGCGGGCTCGCGGCTGTACGCCGGCTCGTGGAGCGAATGGATCCGCGACCCGGCGCGCCCGGTCGCGCGCGGCGGCTGAGCGATGTGCCTGATCCTGTTCGCCTGGCGCGCGCATCCGCGCTACCGCCTGGTGCTCGCCGCGAACCGCGACGAGTATTACGCGCGCCCGGCCGAAGCGATGGCATGGTGGGACGATGCGCCGCTGCTCGCCGGGCGCGACCTCGAGGCCGGCGGCACCTGGCTCGGGCTGGCGCGCGGCGGGCGCTTCGCGGCGTTGACCAATGTCCGCGACCCGGCAGCCTTCGTCGCCGGCCGACCCTCGCGCGGGCAGCTGGTGCCCGACTGGCTGCGGCACGCGGGCGGCGTCGACGGCTACCTGGCCGCGCTCGCGGCGCGCGGCGCCGACTACAACGGCTTCAACCTGCTTGCCGGCGATCGCGAGGCGCTGTGGTACTACGGCAACCGCAGCGGCGAGCCGCCGTGCGCCGTCGCCGCCGGCATCCACGGCCTGTCGAACCACCGCCTCGACACACCCTGGCCCAAGGTGCATCGTGGCACCGAGGGGCTGGCGCGGCTGCTCGATCGCGACGCGGTCGAGCCCGAGGCGCTGCTCGAACTGCTCGCCGACCGTACCGCGGCACCGGATGCCGAACTGCCCGACACCGGCGTCGGCCTCGAATGGGAACGGCAACTGTCGCCGCTGTTCATCGAGACCGAACGCTACGGCACGCGCTGCTCGACCGTGCTGCTGCTCGAAGCGGGCGGTGGCGGCCTGGCGCTCGAGCGCGACGTGATCAGCGGCGCGACGCGGCGCTTCGTGCTCTGATCGGCGCTTGCCAAGCCCGGCAAGCGTCCGGAAGATAGGGCGCTTTTGGCCGCCTGTCCGCCCATGTCCATGCGTTTCGAAGTCCTGCACACCGAGGGCCGCGCCCGCCGCGGCCGCCTGAGCTTCGCCCGTGGCACCGTCGAGACCCCGGCGTTCATGCCGGTCGGCACTTACGGCACGGTCAAGGCGATGACCCCCGAAGAGCTGCGCGAGATCGGCGCCGAGATCATCCTCGGCAACACCTTCCACCTGATGCTGCGCCCGGGCACCGGGATCATCCGCGCGCACGGCGATCTGCACGGCTTCATGAACTGGCACGGCCCGATCCTGACCGATTCAGGCGGCTTCCAGGTGTTCTCGCTGGCGGCGATGCGCAAGATCACCGAGCAGGGTGCGCGCTTCGCTTCGCCGGTCGACGGCGCGCCGATCATGCTCGGCCCCGAGGAGTCGATGCAGGTCCAGCACGCGCTGGGCTCGGACATCGTGATGTGCATGGACGAGTGCCTGAGCTGGCCGGCGTCGGAGGCCGACGCGCGCGGCTCGATGGAGCTGAGCCTGCGCTGGGCGAAGCGCTCGCGCGCCGAGTTCGACCGGCTGCAAAACCCCAACGCGCTGTTCGGCATCGTCCAGGGCAGCATGTACGAAAACCTGCGCACGGTGTCGGCCGCCGGGCTGATCGACATCGGCTTCGACGGCTACGCGGTGGGGGGGCTCGCGATCGGCGAATCCGCGGAGATGCGCAACGCCGTACTCGACTACACCGTGCCCCTGCTGCCGGCCGACAAGCCGCGCTACCTGATGGGGGTGGGCAAGCCCGAAGACCTGGTCGAGGGCGTGCGCCGCGGCGTCGACATGTTCGACTGCGTGATGCCGACGCGCAACGCGCGCAACGGCCACTATTTCACCCGTGACGGCGACGTGCGCATCCGCAACAGCCGCTATCAGAACGACACGCGACCGATTGCCGAGGACTGCGGCTGCTACACCTGCCGCCACTATTCGCGTGCCTACCTGCGCCACCTCGACAAGTGCAACGAGATCCTCGGCGCGCGCCTCGGCACCATCCACAACCTCCACTATTACCAGGACCTGATGCGCGGCCTGCGCGCCGCGATCGCCGAAGACCGGCTCGACGGCTTCGTGCAGACCTTCTACGCGCGCCGCGGGTCGAAGCAGACCGGCTGTGTATAATGCCGGCCTCCGCCGCCGGGGCCGACCCGGCGGCGGACCTTTCGCAACCATCCAGGGATAACGATCCATGAGCTTCCTGATCGCCGATGCCTACGCCCAGAGCGCCCCGGCCGCGAGCCCCGGCGGCATGATCGAGGCGCTGCTGCTGCCCGTTCTGTTGATCGTGGTGTTCTATTTCCTGATGATCCGCCCGCAGCAGAAGCGGGCGAAGGAGCACAAGGGCATGATCGAGGCACTGAAGAAGGGCGACGAAGTCGTCACCGGCGGCGGTCTGCTCGGGCGCATCGCCGAGGTCGGCGACAACTTCATCCAGCTCGAGATCGCCGACGGCGTGCAGATCAAGGTGCAGAAGCAGGCGGTCGGCTCGCTGATGCCCAAGGGCACCTACAAGAGCCTGTGAGCCGCACGGAGACGCGCCCGACATGTTGAACCGCTACGCCTGGTGGAAATACGCGCTGATCGCCGTCGTGATGGCGGTCGGCTCGCTGTACGCGCTGCCCAACGTCTTCGGCGAGGACCCGGCGGTGCAGATCTCGCCGACGCGCGCGGCGGTCGTCGACCAGGCGCTGCTGATGCGCGTGGTCGGCCAGCTCGAGCAGGACGGCATCAAGCCGAAAGCCGTCGAGCTGAACCAGGGGCAGCTGCTGGTGCGTCTCCTCGACACCGAGGTGCAGCTCAAGGCCGCCGACAGGCTGCAGCAGGTGCTGGGGCGCGACTACGTCGTCGCGCTGAACCTGGCGCCGGCGACGCCGCAGTGGCTGCGCGCGCTGCGCCTGAACCCGATGTACCTCGGCCTCGATCTGCGCGGCGGCGTGCACTTCCTGATGGAGGTGGACATGAAGGCCGTGGTCAGGCAGGCCGAGGAGCGCTACGTCGAAGAGATCCGCGGGCTGCTGCGCGACAAGAAGGTGCGCTACGCCGCGGTCGCCCGCGCGCCGGGCGGCGGCGTCAAGGTCAGCTTCCGCGAGGCCGCCGACCGCGACCAGGCGCTGGCGCTGATCCGCGACCAGCTGCGCACGCTGGTGCCGCGCGAAACCGAAGGGCTGGAGCTCGAGTTCACGCTGTCCGAACCCGAGCTGCGCGAGAAGCGCAGCTTCGCACTGCAGCAGAACATCACCACGCTGCGCAACCGCGTCAACGAGCTCGGCGTGGCCGAGCCGGTGATCCAGCAGCAGGGCGATTCGCGCATCGTCGTGCAGCTGCCCGGCGTGCAGGACACCGCGCGCGCCAAGGAAATCCTCGGCGCCACCGCGACGCTCGAGTTCCGCCTGGTCGACTCGACCGGCGACGTCAACGCCGCGCTCAAGGGCCAGGTACCGGTCAACGACCGCCTCTACTACGAGCGCAACGGCCGGCCGATCCTGCTCGAGAAGCGCGTGCTCCTGACCGGCGACTACATCACCGACGCGGCTTCGGGGATCGACCAGCAGGGCGGCGGCTCGGTGGTGAACATCAGCCTCGACGGTAAGGGCGCCAAGCGCATGGAGGAGGCCACCAAGGACAACGTCGGCAAGCTGATGGCGGTGGTGTTCATCGAGAACAAGACCGAGACCCGGACGATCGACGGCCAGGCGCAGAAGGTCACGAGCACGGTCGAGGAGGTGATCAACGTCGCGACCATCCGCGACCGCCTCGGCGCGCGCTTCCAGATCAGCGGGCTCGACAGTCCGGCCGAGGCGCGCAACCTGGCGCTGCTGCTGCGCGCAGGCGCGCTGGTCGCGCCGATCCAGATCATCGAGGAGCGCACCGTCGGCCCGAGCGCGGGCAAGGAGAACATCGAGCAGGGCTTCAACTCGTCGGTGGCCGCCTTCGTGATCGTCGCGCTGTTCATGGTGGTGATCTACCGCCTGTGCGGCGCGATCTCGGTGATCGCGCTGATCGCCAACCTGGTGCTGTTGGTCGCGGTGCTGTCGGGGCTGCAGGCGACGCTGACGCTGCCCGGCATCGCCGGCATCGTGCTGACGATGGGCATGGCGGTCGACGCCAACGTGCTGATCTACGAGCGCATGCGCGAAGAGCTCGACAACGGCCTGTCGCCGCAGGCGGCGATCCAGGCCGGCTTCGAGCGCGCCTGGGCGACGATCCTCGACTCCAACGTCACCACGCTGATCGCCGCCGCGCTGCTGTTCGTGCTCGGCTCGGGACCGGTCAAGGGCTTCGCGGTGACGCTGACGATCGGCATCCTGACGACGCTGTTCACCGCGGTCACGGTCAGCCGGGCCCTGATCAACCTGATCTACGGTGGCCGCAAGGTCAGCCGCATCTCGGTCTGAGCGGCCGACGGAGACTCGAGAACCATGCGTCTGCTCCGCAACAAGACCCATATCGACTTCATGGGCAAGGGCAAGCTCTGCGTCGCCCTGTCGATCCTCGCGCTGGTGCTGTGCGCCGTCTCGCTGTTCACCCGCGGCATGAACCTCGGCCTCGACTTCACCGGCGGCACGGTGATCGAGGTCGGCTACCCGCAGGCGGTCGAAGTCGACGCGCTGCGCGCTCAGCTCGACAAGGCCGGGATCCAGCACGCGCAGGTCCAGCACTTCGGCTCCTCGAGCGAAGTGCTGGTGCGCCTGGCGCCGCACGAAGGCCTCAGCTCGGCGCAGCAGAGCTCGCAGGTGCTCGAGGCGCTGCGAGCCGGCAACGCCGGCGCCGAGCTCAGGCGCGTCGAGTTCGTCGGCCCGCAGGTCGGTGACGAACTGAAGAACGACGGCGCGCTGGCGATGCTGTTCGCGCTGATCGGCATTGCGGTTTACCTGGCGCTGCGCTTCGAATGGCGGCTCGCGGTCGGCGCGATCGCCTCGACCGTGCACGACGTGGTGGTGTGCGTCGGCATCTTCTCGGTGCTGCAGATCGAGTTCGACCTGGCCACGCTGGCCGCGGTGCTGGCGCTGGTCGGCTACTCGGTCAACGACACCGTAGTCGTGTTCGACCGCATCCGCGAAAACTTCCGCCGCATGCGCAAGGAGACGCCGTTCCAGGTCATGAACGCCGCGATCAACGAGACGCTGTCGCGCACGATCATGACCAGCATGACGGTGCTGCTGTCGGTGGTGGTGCTGTATTTCTTCGGCGGGGCGGCGATGCGCGGCTTCGGGCTGGTGATGATCATCGGCGTGATCTTCGGCACCTACTCGTCGATCTACGTCGCCAGCGCCACCGCGCTGCACCTGGGACTGAGCCGCGAAGACCTCGTGCCCAAGGCCAAGGAAGACCTCGACCACATCCCCTGACGGGGAAGGGGCGGCCGCGCCGGCGGCCTCCCTTCACTGGCCGCGTCAGCGCGCCTGGCGCAGCTGCTCGAGCGGATCGATCTCGTCGTCGGTCGGCGCTACGGTATGGTCGCGGGTGCTGTCGGCAAGGTGCGCGGCGTCGTGGTCGATGCCGGTGATCACGGCTTCGGCCCACACCGCCGCCAGCGCCCAGATCGCGCAGCCGAGCGCGACCGACCACCACATCGTGCTCATTCCTTCGGCTTCGCCGCGCAGTCCGATCGCGATCCCGACCAGCGCGCTGATCCAGGCGACGCCGATCGGCGCGGCGCACCAGGCGGCCGCACCGCCGTACTTGCCGATCGCGATCGGCGGGGCGAGGATGGCCAGAATCCTCTTGTGCATCTCCGGTTTCTCCTTCAGGCGGATCGTCACGGGCGCTCTGTGGCGCCTGGTCGGGCCGGTCTGCTGCCGGCGCCTGTGCGGTCGGATAGCACGCGAAGGGACCGGGGCGCAAGCCCCGGGTCACCGATGCCGGCGGCGGCAGGGCGACCGGAAAGCGATCGCGGCCTCGGCCGCGATTCGGGTCCCGGCAGGCCGCCGGGCTCAGCGCGACAGTGCCGGCGACAGGTGCGGCTGGAGGGTCTGCAGGATGCCCTTGAACACCTTGGGTGGTGCAGCGACCACGTTGCCGGTGCGCAGGTAGTCGGCGCCGCCGCCGAAGTCGCTGACCAGACCGCCGGCCTCCTGCACCAGCAGCGTGCCGGCGGCGATGTCCCACTCCGACAGGCCGATTTCCCAGAAGCCGTCGAGGCGGCCGGCGGCGACGTAGGCCAGGTCCAGCGCCGCCGAGCCGGCGCGGCGCATCTCGCCGCAGTGCTGCGCCAGCGCGCCGAAGCAGGCCAGGTAAGTCCCCATGTGGCGCGGGTAGCGAAACGGGAAGCCGGTGCCGAGCAGCGTGCCTTCGAGCCCGTTCGGGTTGGTGACGCGCAGGCGGCGGTCGTTCAGCTGGCTGCCGCCGCCGCGCGAGGCGGTGAACATCTCCTGGCGCAGCGGATCGTAGATCAGGCCGGCCTCGATGCGGCCCTTGATGCGCAGCGCGATCGAGATCGCGAAGTGCGGATGGCCGTGCAGGAAGTTGGTGGTGCCGTCGAGCGGATCGATGATCCACTGGCAGTCGTCGTCGCCACGCCCGTCGAGCGCACCGCTCTCTTCGGCCAGGATCGCGTGGTTCGGATAAGTCTTGCGCAGGACCTTGATGATCTCCTGCTCGGCCTGGACGTCGACTTCGCTGACGAAGTCGTTGTGCTGCTTCTCGCTGACGGTGATCTGGTCGAGCCGCTCGAGGTTGCGCAGGATGACTTTGCTGGCCGCGAGCGCAGCGCGCTGGGCGATCGTGAGCGTCGGGTGCATGGTTTCGCTTGCGAAAGATCGGGCCGGAGTGGCCGGCGGAACGCGGTAATATAACAGATCGTGTTCTACCGCCATCGAAATCATGCAGCTTCCCGATCTCCGCGTCGTGCTGGTCGAGACCAGCCATCCCGGCAACATCGGCGCCGCTGCGCGCGCGATGAAGAACATGGGCGTGTCCGAGCTGGTGCTGGTCGCGCCGTTGCGCTTCCCCGACCCGCAGGCGACGGCGCGCGCCGCGGGCGCCGACGACGTGCTCGCCGGCGCGCGCGTGGTCGCGACGCTGGACGAAGCGCTCGAGGGCTGCGCGCAGGTGTTCGGCGCCTCGGCGCGGCTGCGCCAGCTGTCGGCGCCGCTGCTCGGCCCGCGCGAGGCGGCCGGG
>JBDHRG010000111.1:0-12831 GCA_039807445.1 Candidatus Competibacteraceae bacterium | reverse complement strand
GCGGCCACGGTCCCGGGTCCGGGAAAAGCCTGCCCGCCCGCGCTTCCTGCTACCATCCGCGCCCATGCTGCGTACCGATTTCCATTTCGACCTGCCTCCCGAGCTGGTCGCCCAGCATCCGCCCGCGACGCGCGGCGCGAGCCGCCTGCTCGCGCTCGACGGGGCCAGCGGTGCGCTGGTCGACCTCGCGTTCGCCGATCTGGCCACGCTGCTGCACCCGAACGATCTGCTGGTGTTCAACGACACGCGCGTGATCCCGGCGCGGCTGCACGGCCACAAGGCCGGCAGCGGCGGGCGGATCGAGGTGCTGGTCGAGCGCATCCTCGACGACGGCCGCGTGCTCGCGCACGTGCGCGCCAGCAAGTCGCCGAAACCCGGCACCGAGCTGGTGCTCGAGGACGCGGTGCGCGCCGAGACGCTGGGGCGCGAGGGCGAGCTGTTCGTGCTGCGCCTGCTCGATCCGCGCCCGCCGCTCGAAGTGCTCGAGGCGCACGGCCACCTGCCGCTGCCGCCGTACATCGCCCGCGCCGACGAAGCCGAGGACCGCGAGCGCTACCAGACCGTGTACGCACGCACGCCGGGCGCGATTGCCGCGCCGACCGCGGGGCTGCACTTCGACCAGGCGATGCTGGCGCGGCTCGAGGCGCTGGGCGTGACGCGCGCCTTCGTGACGCTGCACGTCGGCGCCGGCACCTTCCAGCCGGTGCGCGCCGAGCGCATCGAGGACCACGCGATGCACGCCGAGCGCGTGCACGTGTCGGCGGCGGTGTGCGAGGCGGTCGCGGCCACCCGCGCGCGCGGCGGGCGCGTGGTCGCGGTCGGCACCACCGCGGTGCGCAGTCTCGAGGCGGCGAGCGCCGCGGGCAGGCTGCAGCCCTTCGAGGGCGACACGCGCATCTTCATCACGCCGGGCTACCGCTTCCGCGTGGTCGACGCGCTGTTGACCAACTTCCACCTGCCTGAATCGACGCTGCTGATGCTGGTGGCGGCCTTCGCCGGGTTCGAGCCGGTGATGCGCGCCTACCGCCACGCGGTCGCCGAGCGCTACCGCTTCTTCAGCTACGGCGACGCGATGTTCCTGACGCGGCGCGATCAGCCGGCGTAAGGCTGCAACTTTCGCCGCCGGCGCCGGTCACTGTTCCCGGCCATCGCGGGTCCTGGCTATCGCAGGGGGTCGTCCTTGAAGCCGGCGGCCGGCAGACCTATTTCAAATGCACCGGCCGTCCACGGAGAGAGGGCTCCAATGAAACGCGTCTTCCTGTTCGTCCTGACCAATCTGGCGGTGGTGCTGGTACTCAGCCTCACCGCGCGGCTGCTCGGGGTCGACCGCTTCCTGACCCAGAATGGCTTGAACCTGGCGCAGCTGCTGGTGTTTTCCGCCGTGTTCGGCATGGGCGGTTCGTTCATCTCGCTGGCGATGTCGAAGTGGGTCGCGAAGCGCTCGGTCGGCGCCTACGTGATCGAACAGCCGCGCGACCAGACCGAGCTGTGGCTGGTCGAGACCGTGCGCCGCCAGGCGCAGCAGGCGGGCATCGGCATGCCCGAGGTCGCGATTTACGATTCGCCCGATCCCAACGCCTTCGCCACCGGCGCCAGCCGGAACAACGCGCTGGTCGCGGTCAGCACCGGGCTGCTCGCCAACATGAGCGCCGACGAAGTCGAGGGCGTGCTCGCGCACGAAGTCAGCCACGTCGCCAACGGCGACATGGTGACGCTGACGCTGATCCAGGGCATCGTCAACACCTTCGTGATCTTCCTGTCGCGCGTGGTCGGCTACGTCGTCGACCGCGCGCTGTCGGGCAACCGCGACGAGGAGGGCGGCGGGGTCGGCATCGGCTACTTCGTCACCAGCATGGTGTGCGAAATCCTGTTCGGCATCCTCGCCTCGATGATCGTGATGTGGTTCTCGCGCCAGCGCGAGTTCCGCGCCGATGCCGGCGGTGCGTACCTGGCCGGCACGCACAAGATGGTCGCCGCGCTCGAACGCCTGCGCTCGATCCACGAACCCTCGCACCTGCCTTCGCAGATGGCGGCCTTCGGCATCCAGGGCGGCGGCGGCGACTGGCTGCAGAAGCTGTTCACCAGCCACCCGCCACTCGAGGAGCGCATCGCTGCGCTGCGCGCCGGGCGCTGAGTCGGTGCTTCGCTCGACGGGCCCGCCGAAAGGCGGGCCTTGCGTTTGTGCGCCTCGCGTGACCGAGGCGCGACACTCACGGCAGGTCGAACACCAGGACTTCGGCTTCGACGCCGTTCGCCGCCAGCCCGAGCTCGGCCTCATCGCGCAGCGTGGCGCCGTCGCCGGCCCGCAGCGGCACGCCGTTCACCTCGACGCCGCCGCGGGCGACGTGCAGGTAGACGGTGCGCCCGGGCGCGAGCGGGTGGACCAGCGTCTCGTTCCCGGCGAGCAGCGTCGTGTACAGGCGCACGTCCTGGTGCACGCCGACCGAACCCTCGGCCCCATCGGGCGAGGCCACCAGGCGCAGCCGGCCGCGCCGCTCGGC
Organism: Candidatus Competibacteraceae bacterium; assembly: GCA_039807445.1. GTDB lineage: Bacteria > Pseudomonadota > Gammaproteobacteria > Competibacterales > Competibacteraceae > JBDHRG01. The sequence continues at coordinate 10,330 of JBDHRG010000111.1, read as the reverse complement.
CGCCGGGTACTCGCGCTGCTGGTAGCCCGGCGCGAGCCCGGTCCGGTCCGGGATGATCCAGATCTGCAGGAAGTGCACCGGCTCGCTGTCCGAGGCGTTGTATTCGCTGTGCGTGACGCCGGTGCCGGCGCTCATGCGCTGCACCTCGCCCGGGCGGATCACCGCGCGGTTGCCGAGGCTGTCGCGGTGCTCGAGCGCGCCTTCGAGCACGTAGCTGATGATCTCCATGTCGCGGTGCGAGTGCGCGCCGAAACCGGCGCCGGGGGCCACACGGTCTTCGTTGATCACGCGCAGGCACGACACCCCCATGTGCGCCGGGTCGTGGTAGCCGGCGAAGGAGAAGGTGTGGCGGCTGTCGAGCCAGCCGTGGTTCGCGTGGCCGCGGGCTGCGCTCGGGCGGACGGTGAGCATCGGAGCACCTCTTCGTGATTTCAGAACGATGGAGGTGATGCTAGAGCAGGGTATTGCCGCGATATAGCGAAGATATTCCGATCAAAAGGTCAGTTTTCATGAATGACCGCGCTCCGACGGCACCCGGCCTCAGGGAATGAGCTGCATGCTCAGCTCGGCGCTGGCGGCGCGCAGCGGCGGCAGGAACTGCGTTTCCAGGTCGGCGACGCTGGCGCGCGCGGCTTGCGTACCGACGTTCATCGCCGCGACGACGCGGCCGGTGACGTCGCGCACCGGCACCGCGATCGAGCGCAGCCCGATCTCGAGCTCCTGGTCGACGATCGCGTAGCCGTTCCGGCGGACCGCTTCGAGCGTCTGGCGCAAGCCTTCGCGCGCGACGAGGGTGTGACGCGTGTGCGGGCGCAGCTCGACGCGGGCGAGATAAGCTTCGAGCGCGTGCGGCGGCAGTGCGGCGAGCAGCACGCGCCCCATCGAGGTGCAGTAGGCGGGCAGGTGGCTGCCGACGTGCAGATCGACCGACATGATCCGCGTCGTCGTCGCCGAGCGCGCGATGTAGAGGATGTCGTCGCCTTCGAGCACGGCCATCGAGCAGGCTTCGTGCAGCGCGGCGCTGACGCGGTCGAGGAAGGGCTGCGCCGAAGCGGTCAGCGGCGTCGACGACAAGTAGGCATGGCCGATCAGCAGCGTCTTCGGCCGCAGCGAAAAGGTGCGGCCGTCGGAGCCGACGTAGCCGAGCTGCGCGAGCGTGTACAGGCAGCGCCGTACCGCCGCGCGCGGGATGCCGGTGCGCTGGCTGATCTGCGCGATCGTCATCTGTCGGCGGCGCTCGCTGAAGGCGCGGATCACCGCCAGCCCGCGCGCGAGCGAAGTCATGAAGTTCGGGTCGCCGCTGAGCGCCTCGATCTCGGCGACCGGCAGCGGCGCGGCACCTTTCGCAGCCGGGGCGGCGCCGGGTGTTTCTGAGGGTTCGAGAATGTCCATGGGCCGCACCTCGTCCGGCGCCGCACGATCGCCCGCTGCCTTGCGGAGGCTGGTGCGATGCGGTCGGCTTTCACGCCGTCATTAATCGAACGATAATTCGCTTATCGCACAGCGCCGGGCCACAAGCAAGCCTGTGCGTCTTCTCGCCTCGGGTCCGCCGGTCGGCGCCGGCGGCGTCCGAGGTTCGTGACACCCAGGGGGTATCCGATGTCGACGAGCGAGCATACGGCTTTTCTTCCGAGCGGGACCACGCAGCTGTTCGTGATCATCAGCGATCCGGTCGCGCAGCTGCAGATCCCGGCGATCTTCAACGACATTTTCCGCCGCGCGGGACTCGACGCCGTGCTGGTCGCGATGCACGTGGGCGCACACGACCTCGGGCGCGTGTTCGAGGGCTTGCGCGCGGTGCGCAACCTGGCCGGCATCATCGTCGGCGTGCCGCACAAGCCGGCGATCCTCGCGCACGCCGACCGGGCCAGTGAGATGGCGCGGATCGTCGGCGCGGCCAACGCATTGCGGCGCGATGCCGATGGCCGCTGGTACGCCGACAATTTCGACGGCGACGGCTTCCTGTTCGGGCTGCGCGACGATGGCCACAAGGTGCAGGGGCGGCGGGCGCTGCTGGTCGGCGCCGGCGGTGCGGGTTCGGCGATCGCCGCGGCGCTGCTCGAGGACGGGCTCGCCCATCTGCGCGTGGTCGATCTCGACCGCGTCAGGGCCGGGGCGCTGGCCGGTCGGCTCGCGACGCGCTGGCCGGGGCGGATCGAAGTCGCCGCGGCGCCCGATCCGGTCGACACCGATCTGGTGATCAATGCCACGCCGCTGGGTTCGCGGCCCGGAGATCCCTTGCCCTTCGACTTGGAGCGGCTGGCGCCGGGCACGCTGGTGGTCGAGCTGATCGTGAACCCGGCGCAAACCCCGCTGCTGCGCGAAGCCGCGCGCCGTGGGCTGCCGACGCACCGCGGCATCTACACGCTGAGCGAGCAGATACGCTCGTACGCCGAATTCTTCGGCTTTTCCTCGGCGCTCGACCGCATCGACTGGAGCGAGCACGAATACCAGTCCTGAGCCTCGACCGGCCGCCCGGCCCGCCGAAGCCGGGCGTTGCCATCGCGCGTGACTGCTCACCTCCGGGCGGCTTGACTGCTGCCATCGATGATGCAGCTGAAATATAGTTCGATAAACGCACGATAATTCGATTATCGTCATTGACGATATTCGAGCGGCTGGGTAGATTCTGTTCAAACACCGCACCATAGCGCGTTAATCGCACAATCTTCGCCGGAGGAAGGCATGGCAGACATCACATCGTCGCGCGACGAGCTCGCGCCGGGACGCGATCGGACTCGGGGCCTTGCGCGGAGGAAATGCTCGTGATCGACAAGACCGTCCATTCGCTGGCCGAAGCCGTCGCCGGCATCCACGACGGCGCCACCGTGATGATCGGCGGCTTCGGCACCGCCGGCATGCCCTCGGAGCTGATCGATGCGCTGATCGACCAGGGTGCGCGCGACCTGACCATCGTCAACAACAACGCCGGCAACGGCGAGATCGGCCTCGCGGCGCTGCTGAAGGCCAGGCGCGTGCGCAAGATCATCTGCTCCTTCCCGCGCCAGAGCGACTCGTACGTGTTCGACGCGCTGTACCGCGCCGGCGAGATCGAGCTCGAGCTGGTGCCGCAGGGCAACCTCGCCTGCCGCATCGAAGCCGCCGGCGCGGGGCTGGGCGCGATCTTCACGCCCACCGGCTACGGAACGCTGCTCGCCGAGGGCAAGGAGACGCGCGAGATCGACGGCCGCCATTACGTGCTCGAGCTGCCGATCCACGCCGACTTCGCGCTGATCAAGGCGCTGAAGGGCGACCGCTGGGGCAACCTGGTGTACCGCAAGACCGCGCGCAACTTCGGCCCGATCATGGCGCGTGCCGCCAGGTGCACGATCGCGCAGGTCAGCGAGGTGGTGCCGCTGGGCGCGCTCGACCCCGAGGTCATCGTCACCCCGGGCATCTTCGTCCAGCGCGTCGTGCCGGTGGTCGGCGCCGCGCAGGCCGCCGCCTGAACCCGCGAGGAGCAGCGCACATGAACCGACTGAACCGCGACCAGCTCGCCGCGCGCGTGGCCAAAGACATCCCCGAGGGCGCCTACGTCAACCTCGGCATCGGTCTGCCGACGCGCGTCGCCAACTACCTGCCCAGGGACCGCGAGATCTTCCTGCACAGCGAGAACGGCCTGCTCGGCATGGGGCCGGCGCCGGCGCCCGGCGAGGAGGACCCCGAGCTGATCAACGCCGGCAAGGAGCCGGTGACGCTGCTGACCGGGGGCGCGTACTTCCACCACGGCGACTCGTTCGCGATGATGCGCGGCGGGCATCTCGACATCTGCGTGCTCGGCGCCTTCCAGGTGTCGGTGGCCGGCGACCTGGCCAACTGGCACACCGGCGCGCCCGATGCGATCCCGGCGGTCGGCGGGGCGATGGATCTGGCGATCGGCGCCAAGCAGGTGTTCGTGATGATGGACCTGCTGACCAAGACCGGCGCGAGCAAGCTGGTCGAGCGCTGCACCTACCCGCTGACCGGCATCGGCTGCGTCAACCGCCTCTACACCGACCTCGCGGTGATCGACATCACGCCGCAGGGGCTGCGCGTGCTCGAGATGGTCGAGGGCCTGACGCTCGACGAGCTGCGCCGGCTGACTGGCGTACCGATGGCGGCCTGAGCCGCCGCGCGCCCCCTGACCGAGAATCCCCCCTGGAGCATCTCATGCGAGAAGCCTTCATCTGCGACGCGGTGCGCACGCCGATCGGCCGCTTCGGCGGCGCGCTGGCCGCGGTGCGCGCCGACGACCTCGGTGCGATCCCGCTGCGCGCGCTGATCGAGCGCAATCCCGCGCTCGACTGGAGCCGGCTCGACGAAGTGTTCTACGGCTGCGCCAACCAGGCCGGCGAAGACAACCGCAACGTCGCGCGGATGGCGGCGCTGCTCGCCGGGCTGCCGGTCGAGGTGCCCGGCACCACGCTGAACCGCCTCTGCGCCTCGGGGCTGGATGCGGTCGGAGCTGCGGCGCGGGCGATCGCCGCCGGCGAGCTCGGCTTCGCGATCGCCGGCGGTGTCGAGTCGATGAGCCGCGCACCGTTCGTGATGGGCAAGGCCGAGAGCGCGTTCGCGCGCAGCGCCCGGATCGAGGACACGACGATCGGCTGGCGCTTCGTCAACCCGCTGATGAAGGCGCAGTACGGCGTCGAGGCGATGCCGCAGACCGCCGACAACGTCGCCGACGACTTCGGCATCGCGCGCGCCGACCAGGACGCCTTCGCGCTGCGCAGCCAGAGCCGCGCCGCACGCGCCCAGGCCGAAGGCTACTTCGCCGAAGAGATCGTCCCGGTGGTGATCAAGGGGCGCAAGGGCGAGACCGTGGTCGCGGTCGACGAGCACCCGCGCCCCGACACCACCGCCGAGACGCTGGCCAAGCTCAAGGGCGTCAACGGCCCCGACAAGACCGTCACCGCCGGCAACGCCTCGGGCGTCAACGACGGCGCCGCGGCGATGATCCTCGCCTCCGAGGCGATGGTGCGCGCGCTCGGCCTGAGGCCGCGCGCGCGCGTGCTCGGCATGGCCAGCGCCGGCGTGGCGCCGCGCATCATGGGCATCGGTCCGGTGCCGGCGGTGCAGAAGCTGCTCGCGCGGCTGAAGCTCGCGATCACCGCTTTCGACGTGATCGAACTCAACGAAGCCTTCGCCAGCCAGGCGCTGGCCTGCCTGCGCCAGCTCGGCCTGCCCGACGACGCCGCCCAGGTCAACCCCAACGGCGGCGCGATCGCGCTCGGCCACCCGCTCGGCATGAGCGGCGCGCGCCTGGTGCTGACTGCGCTGCACCAGCTCGAGAAGACCGGCGGCCGGCTCGGGCTGACGACGATGTGCGTCGGCGTCGGCCAGGGCGTGGCGCTCGCGATCGAGCGCGTGTAGCCCCGCACCGCATAAGAAGCCGCCCGCACGGACAGGCGACGACGGGCGGCCCGCTGCCTCAGGCGACCCAGCCCTGCCGTACGGCGCATCGGCGGCAGGAATCCAAGTGCAGGATCGAGGAGACGACTCCCATGTCGAATGGTGTATACATCGAGAGAGACCGGACCATCCACCCGCCGGCCTTCGCTCCCGACTACAAGACCAGCGTGCTGCGCTCGCCGCGCAAGCCGCTGCTGTCGCTGCAGCAGTCGCTGTCGGAGCTGACCGGACCGGTGTTCGGCGAGAACGACCTGGACCCGCTGGACAACGACCTGTTGCGCAACGCCCGCGTCAACGCCGACCCGCTCGGCGAGCGCATCATCGTCCACGGCCGCGTGCTCGACCAGAACGGCCGCCCGGTGCCGGGCGCGCTGCTCGAGTTCTGGCAAGCCAACGCCGGCGGCCGCTACCGCCACGTCAAGGACCACTATGTCGCGCCGCTGGACCCGAACTTCAGCGGCTGCGGACGCTGCCTGAGCGACGACGACGGCTACTATTCCTTCCGCACCATCAGGCCGGGGCCGTACCCGTGGCGCAACCGGCTCAACGACTGGCGCCCGGCGCACATCCACTTCTCGGTGTTCGGCCAGGCTTTCGTCACGCGCCTGATCACGCAGATGTACTTCGAGGGCGATCCGCTCCTGCCGCTGTGCCCGATCTACCAGGCGATCCCCGACGCGGGCGCGCGCGAGCGCCTGGTCGCGCCGCTGGACATGAACGCCGCGCTCGCACTCGACTCGCTCGCATACCGCTTCGACATCGTGCTGCGCGGGCGCAAGCAGACCTACTTCGAAAACCGCCCGGAGGGCCTGTGATCATGGCGCTGGACTACCTGAACGAGACCGCCTCGCAGACCGCCGGTCCGTACCTGCACATCGGCATGATGCCGGCCAGCGCCGGCATCGAGACGCGCAAGCACCAGCCGGGCAACGTGCTGGCGCGCCCCGGCGCGCAGGGCGAGCGCATCCGCATCGAAGGCTGCGTCTACGACGGCCAGGGCTGCCCGCTGCGCGATGCCCAGATCGAGATCTGGCAAGCCAATGCGTACGGCAAGCACGACCACGCCGAGGACCGCCAGGACAAGCCGCTCGACCCGAACTTCACCGGCTTCGGTCGCACCGTGTCCGACTTCCATACCGGGCTGTGGTGGTTCGAGACGGTCAAGCCCGGTGCCGTGCCCGGCCGCCACGGCAAGCCGATGGCGCCGCATATCAGCGTGCTGGTGTTCGCGCGAGGCATCAACATCGCACTGCAGACGCGGATCTACTTCGACGACGAAGCCGAGACCAATGCCGCCGATCCGGTGATCAATCTGGTCGAGCTCGCGCCGCGGCGCCAGACGCTGATCGCCAGGCGCGAACAGCGCGACGGCCAGGTGGTGTACCGCTTCGACATCCACCTGCAAGGCGAGCACGAGACGGTGTTCTTCGACGTCTGAGCAGCCCGGGCCCGGCATGTGCCGGGCCCGATCGATTGCAATGCCTCGGGGGAGGGGCCATGGATACCCGCACCGCTACGCGCTGGTTCGATCCGCTGTTCACCACCGACGCGATGCGCGCGATCTTCTCGGACCACGGTCGCCTCGAAGGCATGCTCGCGTTCGAGGCGGCGCTGGCGCGCGCCTCGGCGCGCGTCGGCGTGATCCCGGCCGCGGCGGTGCCGGCGATCGAGACCGCGTGCCGCGCCACCGAGGCTTTCGACCTCGAGGCGCTGGCGCGCGCCACCGCGCTCGCCGGCAACTCGGCGATCCCGCTGGTCAAGGCGCTGACCGCGCACGTCGCCGCGGCCGACGAGGAGGCCAGCCGCTTCGTGCACTGGGGCGCGACGAGTCAGGATGCGATGGACACCGGGCTGGTGCTGCAGCTGCGTGCCGCGCTCGAGGTGTTCGACGCCGAGCTCGCCGGCCTGGCCCAGGCGCTCGCGCGGCTGGCCGAAGGCCATCGCGCCACGGTGATGGTCGGGCGCACCTGGCTGCAGCACGCGACACCGGTGACGCTCGGGCTCAAGGCGGCCGGCTGGCTCGACGCGATCGAGCGCCAGCGCGAGCGTTTGCGCGAGCTGCGCCCGCGCGCGCTGGTGCTGCAGCTCGGCGGCGCCGCCGGCACGCTGGCCTCGCTCGGCGATCGCGGGCTGGATGTCGCGCAGACGCTGGCCGAGGAGCTCGATCTGGCGCTGCCGGCGCTGCCCTGGCACGGCAACCGCGATCGCGTCGCCGAGGTGGCGACCGCACTCGGTCTGCTCGTCGGCACGCTGGGCAAGATCGCACGTGATGTTTCGCTGCTGATGCAGACCGACGTGGCCGAGGCCTTCGAGCCGACGGCCGCCGGGCGCGGCGGTTCGTCGACGATGCCGCACAAGCGCAACCCGGTCGGCTGCGCGGTGGCGCTGTCGGCGGCGGCGCGCGTGCCGGGGCTGGTCGCGACGATGCTGGGCGCGATGGTGCAGGAGCACGAACGCGGGCTCGGCGGCTGGCACGCCGAGTGGGACACGCTGCCCGAGATCTGTACGCTCGCCGCCGGCGCGGCGGCGCAGATGAAGCACGTGCTCGCGGGGCTCGAGCTCGATGCCGCGCGCATGGCGACCAACCTCGACACCACGCACGGGCTGATCCTCGCCGAGGCGGTGATGATGGCGCTCGGCGCGCGCATCGGCCGCCTGCCGGCACACCATCGGGTCGAACGCGCCTGTCGCGACGCACTCGCGCAGGGGCGGCACCTGCGCGAGGTGCTGGCAGACGATCCGCAGGTGCGCGAGCACCTGGCCCCGGCCGAGCTCGAGCGCCTGCTCGACCCGGTCAACTACCTCGGCGTCGCCGATGCCTTCGTCGTGCGCGCGCTGGCGGTGCGCGCCGGCAAAGCCTGAACGGGAGACACACGCATGGATTTCATCGACCTGGCCGATGGCCGAATCCGCTACCGCTTCGACGGTCCCGTGGACGCGCCGGTGCTGGTGCTGTCGAATTCGCTCGGTACCGACCTGAGCATGTGGGATGCGCAGATCCCCGCCTTCGCGCAGCGCTTGCGCGTGCTGCGCTACGATACGCGCGGCCACGGCGCCAGCACCGCGACGCCCGGACCGTACTCGATCGCGCAGCTCGGCCGCGACGTGCTCGGGCTGCTCGATGCGCTCGGCATCGCGCGCGCGCACTTCTGCGGGCTGTCGATGGGCGGCATGGTCGGGCAATGGCTCGGCGTCAACGCGCCCGAGCGCATCGAGCGGCTGGTGCTGTGCAACACCGCGGCGCTGATCGGGCCCGCCGAGCTGTGGGACAAGCGCATCGCCGCGGTGCGCGAAGGCGGCATGGCGGCGATCGCTGACGCGGTGATCGCGCGCTGGTTCACCGAAGCCTTCGTCGCCGCGCACCCCGAGGCGGTGGCACCGGTGCGCCGTGTGCTCGAGGCGTGCACGCCCGAGGGCTACACCGCCGCCTGCGCCGCGGTGCGCGACATGGACCAGCGCGAGGCGGTGGCGGCGATCACCGTGGCCACGCTGGTGATCGCCGGCGCGCACGATCTGGCCACGCCGCCGGCCGACGGCCGCTTCCTCGCCGAGCGCATTCCGGGCGCGCGCTACCTCGAGCTCGAGGCGGCGCACCTGTCGAACATCGAAGCCGAAGAGCGCTTCACCGAGGGCGTGCTGGGTTTCCTGCGCCGCTAGCCTTGCCGACTGCGCTGCAGCGCCCCTGGACCGGCCCGGGGCGGAGCCGCACCGCTTCGGCACCCCCTGTACTTCGGAGAACGAAACCATGACCCAAGCCACCCAACCCGCCTTCATCTGCGGTCTGATCGGCTACGGCATCCAGGGCTCGCGTACCCCGGCGATGCACGAGCGCGAAGGCACCGAGCAGGGGCTGCGCTACATCTACAAGCTGATCGACCTGGAGAAGCTCGGGCTCGGCGTCGAGGCACTGCCCGAGCTGCTGACCGCGGCCGAGCGCATGGGCTATTCGGGGCTGAACATCACCTACCCGTGCAAGCAGGCCATCATCCCGCTGCTCGACGAGCTGTCGGACGACGCGCGCGCGCTGGGCGCGGTCAACACCGTGGTGCTGAAGGGCGGCAAGCGCATCGGCCACAACACCGACTGGTGGGGCTTCGCCGAGGGCTTCCGCCGCGGGCTGCCCGGCGCGAAGCTGGAGCGTGCGGTGCAGCTCGGCGCCGGCGGCGCCGGCGCGGCGGTCGCGCACGCGGCGCTGACGCTGGGTGTGCAGCGGCTCACCGTGTTCGACCGGGAACCCGCCAAGGCCGAGGAGCTCGCCGCCAGTCTGTGCGAGCGCTTCGGACAGGGCCGGGTGGTGGCCGGCACCGATCTCGCGGTGGCGATGGCCGAAGCCGACGGGCTGATCCACTGCACGCCGACCGGTATGGCCAAGTTCCCCGGGCTGCCGCTGCCCGCCGAGCTGCTGCGCCCGGCGCTGTGGGTGGCCGAGATCGTCTACTTCCCGCTCGAGACCGAGCTGCTGCGGGTCGCGCGCAGCATCGGCTGCCGCACGCTCGACGGCGGCGGCATGGCGGTGTTCCAGGCGGTCGAGGCCTTCCGCCTGTTCACCGATATCGAGCCCGATGCCGAGCGGATGCGGCGTCACTTCGCCGCGATGGTCGCGGCGTAAGCACGTTCGCCGGCGCCGGGTCGTTCCCGAACGAATGCAGATTCCGGTAAATTTCCGCTGAATGGCTGGCGCAGGATGGGCAGTGCGCTGCCCACCGTTGTCGGTTGCCGTGCCGGCTCGGGCGGCGTGGGCAAGCGCGGGGCGCTTGTCCACCCGATGCTTCATCCAATCGGCGGTTGTTTCTCGGTATCCGTGCAAGGCATCGAACCACTGGCGGGAGCACGTTGCTCGCCTCGCTTCCCTGAGGTCAATGATGGAAATCCTGTTCGATCCCCACGTCTGGGCCAGCCTGCTGACGTTGACCGCGCTCGAGATCGTGCTCGGCATCGA
>JBDHRG010000110.1:0-12852 GCA_039807445.1 Candidatus Competibacteraceae bacterium | reverse complement strand
GCCTCGTGCCTCGTGCCTCGTGCCTCGTGCCTCGTGCCTCGTGCCTCGTGCCTCGTGCCTCGTGCCTCGTGCCTCGTTACTCGAGCCCGAGCACATACTCCCACTGCGCCGCGCTGACCGGCATCACCGACAGGCGGTTGCCGCGGCGGATCAGCGCGAAGTCGCCGAGCGCAGCGGCGTGTGCCTTCAGCTCGGTCAGCGGAATGGTGCGCTTCAGCGGACGCACCAGCTTCACGTCGACCATGTACCAGCTCGGCCTGCCGGGGTCGCTCTTCGGATCGTAGTGCTCGTCGGCCGGATCGAAAGCGGTGTAGTCTGGGTAGCCTTCGCGGGCGATCTCGACCAGGCCGACGATGCCCGGCATCGCGGTGTTCGAGTGGTAGAAGAACGCCCGATCGCCCCGCTTGATCTGGTCGCGCAGCAGGTTGCGCGCCTGGTAGTTGCGCACGCCGTCCCAGTGCGTGGTCTGTCCGGGCAGCGCTTGCAGGTGCTCGATGCCGAACGCCTCGGGCTCGGATTTCAGCAGCCAGTAATTCACCTCGGGCTCCGTGGGGCGTTCCGGCGCGCTTCAGCGCCCGTCGGCATGGTACACGCGCTGCTCGGTGACCACCGCGTGCAGCGGCACGTCCCAGCTGGCGAGCGCCAGGCGCCCGGTGCGCTGCAGCTCGTAGGCGAAGCCGATCAGCTGCGGGCGCGGCCGGGGGTGGGTGTGCAGGAAGGCGAAGGTGCGGTCGTAGAAGCCGCCGCCCATGCCGAGGCGGCCACCGTGCGCGTCGAAGGCGACCAGCGGCGTCAGCACCAGGTCGAGGTCTTCGGCGTGCAGCAGCGTGCGCCAGTCGGCCCGCGGCTCGAGAATGCCGAAGCGGTTCGGGATCATCTCCGACTCCGGCGTGTACGGCGCGAAGCGCATCGCGCCATCGCCCTGCAGCACCGGCAGGTAGACGGTCTTGCCGAGGCGGCGCGCTTCGTCCAGCAGCGGTGCGGGGTCGAGCTCGCCGTCGACGGCGAGGTAAGCGGCCACGGCGCTCGCCTCGCGGAAGGCGTCGAGTCCGGCAGCGTGACGGCTGGCGGACGCGGCGGCGGCTTCGCGTTCGGCGTCGGACAGCGCGCGGCGGTACGCGCGGATCGTCCGACGCAATTCCTGACTGGGATCGACAGGTGCCGTCATCCGTGCAGCGCGTCAGCTTGCCGAGGTGGGCGGGCGAACAAAAAGGACATCCTCCGCGTGTGCCGTCGAAACCTTTGCCCTTGAACCTTACGGTCCAAGTGGGACGCTGTGTGGCACCTCAGGCTTTCCGCAGCGGGGCGGACATGCACACCGGCAGCCATCGGACAACGCCCCGGGAATAACAAAATAGGATCAAGGGGAATTCCCGGTCTCTTTGCACGAACACCGCAGAGGATGCCCGTGGGCCGACTATACGGCGCTCTGCACGAGCTTGCCAAGGGCTGCGTCGATCTTCGCCAGCAGTTCCTGCGTGCGGCTGGCGCCGATGCCGCTCAGCGCCTCGAGCTCGCGCCGGCAGACGAGCAGCTCGTAGGCGATGTTCAGCCCCGCCATCACCGCGATGCGCTCGGTATCGGACACGCGGGCGCTGATGCGGATCTCGTGCACCTTGTCGTTCAGGTAGGCGGCGGCGGCGCGCAGCTCCTCGACCTGGCTGGGCGGGCAGGCGACCCGGTAGTCGCTCTCCATGATCTGGACTTCGATCAGGGTCGGGACCTCGTCGCTCATCGCTCGATCTCCATCGCGCGCAACCGCGCCACCATCAGGTCGATGCGGCTCTGCGCTTCCTGGTGCAGCGTGCGCAGTTCCTCGATCTCGACTTCGCAGGTGCTGCGCTGGCGCTCGAGCTCGGCCTCGAGCGCGGAGCGCTGGGTTTCGATCTCGGCCTCGAGCGCACCGCGCTGGCGCTCGAGCTCCAGCGCATGGGCGCTGCGCTGCGCCACGGCCTCGGCCTCGGTCCGCGTGCGCAACTCGGCCAGCTCGCGCTCGAAGCGCTCGGCGCGCGCGCGCAGCTCGCGGTTCTCGACCGCCAGCCGCTCGCCGGTCCGGATCAGCTCGTCGAGGCGCTTGCCCAGCGTTTTCAGGTCGCGTTCGATGTCGTGCATGGGCCCGGACTATAGGGTGGTGCTCGCGGCAGGGTCAATCGCGCCCCTGTCGCGCGCTTTCGGCCAAGGGGCGGGAGTGCTAGGATGCGGCTTCCTTTCCGGGTCCGACCGGCCTGCCATCCCCATGAACAATCGACCTGCCTTCCCGCTGTACGCCGAAGTCGAGGCGATGCTCGAGCGCATCGGCAGCCTCGGCGGTCCCGCCGAACTCCACGGCATGCTGTGCGGCATGCTGTGCGGCGATCCGGCGCTCGAGCGTGCGATCTGGTTCGATGCGGTGCGCGACGAGCTGATCGATGCCGCTTCGCCGCTCGACGCCGCCGGCTGCGGCGTGCTCGAGCAACTGTTCCTCGCTGCCCGTATCCAGTTGACCGACGAGACGATGGGCTTCGACCTGCTGCTACCCGACGACGACGAGCTGCTGGCCGAGCGCACCGAGGCGCTCGGCGCCTGGTGCCAGGGTTTCGTTTACGGCCTGGGGCGCTGTGCAGGCTCGTCGCTCGGCGCGCTGAGCGGCGAGGCGAAGGAGTTCCTCGACGATCTGCGCGAGATTTCGCGCGTCGGCTTCGACGCCGAGCAGACCGACGAAGCCGACGAAGTCGCTTACAGCGAAGTGGTCGAATACCTGCGCATGGGCACACTGGTGATCCTCGACGCGCTGCGGCCGCGGCCGACGCACGAGGCCCCCGACAGCCTGCACTGAATCCAGCGGAGCTTGCCGATGTTCGCCCGAGCCATCTCCGCCGACGAGTATGCGCGCCGCCGCGCGCGGCTGATGGCGCTGATGGGGGAGGGCGCGATCGCGCTGGTTCCGGCGGCGCTCGAAACCGTCCGCAACCACGACGTCGAGTACCCCTTCCGCCAGGACAGCGATTTCCGCTACCTGACCGGCTTCCCCGAGCCCGAGGCGCTCGCGGTGCTGACCCCCGGCGCCGAGCAGCCCTACACGCTGTTCTGCCGCAGCCGCGATCCGCTGATGGAAACCTGGAACGGCCGCCGCGCCGGCCAGGCCGGTGCGGTCGAGCGTTACGGTACCGACCGGGCCTTGCCGATCGCCGAGCTCGACCAGCGCCTGCCCGAGCTGCTCGAAGGGCGCGTGCGCGTCTACACGCCGCTCGGCTGCGATCCCGCGTTCGACCGCCGCGTCGCCGGCTGGATCGGCGCGCTGCGCGCGCAGCGGCACCGCGGTGCCGCGGTGCCGCACGAATTCGTCGACCTCGGCTACCTGCTGCACGCGCTGCGCCTGCGTAAGAGCCCGGCCGAGCTCGCGGTGATGCGCGAGGCGGCGCGGATCAGCGCCGGGGCGCACGCCCGCGCGATGCGCACCTGCGCGCCGGGGCTGCGCGAGTACCAGCTCGCCGCCGAGCTGCACCACGCCTTCGAGTGGCACGGCGCCGGCTGGGCTTACCCCTCGATCGTCGGCGGCGGCGCGAACGCCTGCATCCTGCACTACCACGAGAACGACGCGGAGCTGCGCGACGGCGAGCTGGTGCTGATCGACGCCGGCTGCGAGCTCGACGGCTACGCCTCCGACATCACCCGTACCTTCCCGGTCAGCGGCCGCTTCAGCGCCGAGCAGCGTGCGCTGTACGCGCTGGTGCTGGCGGCGCAGCAGGCGGCGCTGGCCGAGGTGCGTCCGGGTCGGCGCTGGAACGAGTATCACGACGCCGCGGTGCGCGCGCTGACCGAGGGGCTGTGCGAGCTCGGCCTGCTGCCGGGGCGCGCCGAAGACCGCATCGCCGACGAGGCGTACAAGCGTTTCTACATGCACCGTACCGGCCACTGGATCGGCCTGGACGTGCACGACCCGAGCGAGTACCGGGCCGACGGCGACTGGTGCGTGCTCGAGCCGGGCATGGTGCTGACCGTCGAACCGGGGCTGTACGTCGCTGCCGGCGCCGAAGGCGTGGACGAGCGCTGGTGGAACATCGGCATCCGCATCGAAGACGACGTCGCAGTCACCGAGACCGGACACGAAGTGCTGACCCACGGCGTGCCCAAGGATGCCGACGCGATCGAGGCGCTGATGCGGGCATGAAAGAGCGAGGGGCGAGGAGCGAGGCACGAGCATGAGCACGGTTGCCGACGTGGCGGAGTTCCCTCGAGCCTCGAGCTTCGAGCCTCATACCTTCGATGTCTTGATCGTCGGCGGCGGCATGGTCGGCGCGGCGCTCGCCTGCGCGCTCGGCGCCGCGGGTGGCTTGCGCATCGCGCTGGTCGAGGCGCAGTCGCTCGGCGGTACCGATCACCCGGGCTACGACGAGCGCACGCTGGCGCTGGCGCACGGCACGCGGCGGATCTTCGAAGCGCTCGGCGTCTGGGACGCGCTCGCGCCGGCAGCGACGCCGATCCGCGGCATCCATGTGTCCGACCGTGGCCGCTGCGGTCTGGCGCGGCTCGAGGCGCGCGACGAAGGGGTCGAGGCGCTCGGCTACGTGGTCGGCGCGCGCGCGATCGGCGCGGCGCTGGCAGCACGGATCGCCGTCCTGCCGGCGGTCGAGCTGCTGTGCCCGGCCGAGCTCGAGTCGGTGAGCGTCGGCGAAGACGCCGCGTGCGGCGTGCTGCGTCTGGGCGACGGCAGCCACCACGCTTTCGGCGCGAAGCTGGTGGTCGCCGCCGACGGC
This sequence comes from Candidatus Competibacteraceae bacterium, assembly GCA_039807445.1. GTDB lineage: Bacteria > Pseudomonadota > Gammaproteobacteria > Competibacterales > Competibacteraceae > JBDHRG01. The sequence continues at coordinate 8,116 of JBDHRG010000110.1, read as the reverse complement.
GCGCGCTCGCGCGTGCGCGAACAGCTCGGCATCCCGGCCCGGGTCTGGAATTACGGTCAGAGCGCGGTGATCGCCAACCTCACGCCCGCGCGTGCGCACGCCAACGTCGCCTACGAGCGCTTCACCGAAGACGGCCCGATGGCGCTGCTGCCGCTCGACCAGAACCGCTGCGCACTGGTGCTGACGGTCGACGCCCGCCGTGCCGACGCGATCCTGGCGCTCGACGACCAAGCCTTCCTGGCGCTGGTGCAGGCGCGCTTCGGCGAACGGCTCGGCCGCCTCGAACGCGTCGGCGCGCGCCAGGCCTATCCGCTGAAGCTGGTCACGGCGCGCGACTATGCCCGCGCGCGCGTCGCCGTGGTCGGCAACGCGATGCACACGCTGCATCCGATCGCCGGTCAGGGCTTCAACCTGGGGCTGCGCGACGCGGCGACGCTGGCCGAAGTGCTGGCCGATGCGGCGCGCGCCGGGCGCGATATCGGCGGCGCGCGCGTGCTCGCCGCCTACGCCGACTGGCGCCGGCACGATCTGATCGCCACCGCCGGTTTCACCGATGCCCTGGTGCGCGTGTTCGGCAACCCGCTGCCGCCGGTGCGGCTCGCCCGCAACCTCGGTTTGCTCGCCTTCGACCTGTGCGCGCCGGCCAAGCGGCTGCTCGCGCGCCACGCGATGGGGCTGGCCGGGCGCCTGCCCCGGCTGGCGCGCGGGCTGCCGGTGTGAGGTCAGGAACGAGTAACGAGGCACGAGGAGCGAGAGCGAAGTGGCGGCAGCTAAGAAGAAGATCGGTGCGAGGGAAGGTGGGGCGGTGAGCGCGAGCACTCGAGCCTCGGACCTCGAGCCGGGCACCTTCGATGTGTTGATCGTCGGCGGCGGCATCGTCGGCGCCGCGCTCGCCTGCGCGCTCGGCGAAAGCCCGCTTCGCGTGGCGCTGATCGAGGCCGACGAGCCCGCGCCGGTCGAGGCCGGCAGCGCGGCGCAGGCGCGCGTGTCGGCGATCACGCATGCCTCGAAGCGCATCTTCGCGCGCCTCGGCGCCTGGGACGCCGCCGCGCCGCGCGCCTGCGCCTACGAGCACATGGAGGTCTGGGACGCGACCGGCCCCGGCCTGATCCGCTTCGAGGCCGCCGATCTCGGCGAAGCGGCGCTCGGCTGGATCGTCGAGAACCGCGTGCTCGTGGCGGCGCTGTTCGGGCGGCTCGCCGGCTTCGACAATGTCGACTGGCTGCGCGCCGATGTCGAGGGCGTCGCGTTCGGCGAAGACCGCGTCACGGTACGGCTCGCCGGCGGCAGCAGCTGCCATGCGCGCCTCTTGGTCGGCGCCGACGGTGCGGACTCGCGCGTGCGCCAGTGGGCGCGACTCGAAACCGCCGGCTGGGGCTACGGCCAGCGCGCCGTCGTCTGCACCGTGCGCACCGAGCGCCCGCACCAGGCGACCGCGTGGCAGCGCTTCCTGCCCGAGGGGCCGCTCGCCTTCCTGCCGCTGTTCGACGGCAGTTGCTCGATCGTCTGGTCGACGGCGCCCGAGCACGCCGATCGGCTGATGTCGCTCGACGACCCCGCCTTCCGCGAAGCGCTGACGCGGGCCTTCGGCGCGCGCCTCGGCGAAGCGCTCGCGGTCGGGCCGCGCGCGGCCTTCCCCTTGCGGCTGCAGCACAGCCAGGCTTACGTCAAGCCGCGGCTGGCGCTGATCGGCGACGCCGCGCACGTGGTGCATCCGCTCGCCGGCCAGGGGGCGAACCTCGGCCTGCTCGATGCCGCTGCGCTCGCCGCCGTGCTGCGCGAGGCGGCCGGGCAGGCGCGCGACCCCGGGGCGCTGGCGCACCTGCGCCGCTACGAGCGCTGGCGCAAGGGTGACAACCTGTTGATGCTGGCGGCGATGGACGGCTTCAAGCGTCTGTTCGGCAGTCCGCTGCTGCCGCTGCGCTTCGCGCGCAACGCCGGCCTGAGCCTCACCGACGCGGTGAGCCCGCTGAAGCATGCGCTGGCCCGGCGGGCGATGGGGCTGGCCGGCGACTTGCCGCCGCTGGCGCGCGCGCGCTGAGCCCACCCCAGGCCAAGGACGACCTTCCGAGCCCGATCCGAATGAAATCGCTCCGCACCCTGCTCGCCTGCCTGCTGCTGGCGCCCGCGCTCGCCGGCGCCGAAGTCCTTTCGACCCCCGTCTCGGGCCAGGCGCTGGAGCTGACGATCTACCATTCCGACCTCGGCCTGGTGCACGACAGCCGCCGGCTGTCGCTGCCGGGCGGCGACAGCCGGCTGGTGCTGATCGGCGTCAGCAGCCAGATCCAGCCCGAAACCGTGCTGCTCGTCAGCGACAAGCCGCTGGCGGTGCGCCAGCAGTACTACCGCTTCGACGCGCTGAGCGGCGACGACTTGCTCGAGCGCATGATCGGCCGCGAGATCACCGTGGCGCGCGTGCATCCGGCCACCGGCGAAGAGATCCGCCAGCAAGCCACGCTGCTGTCGGTGCGCGATGGCCAGGCCGTCTACCGCATCGGCGAGCGCGTCGAGATGGACGGCGCGCTGAACCCCTGGCGCATCGTCGTCGAAGCCGACCCCGACTTGCGCGAGCAGCCGACCGTGGTCGCCGAAGTGTCGACCCCGCTCGGCGGCGAGCACGCGCTCGAACTCAGCTACCTGTCGCGCGGCTTCTCGTGGGATGCCGATTACGTCGTGCGGCTCAACCCGGGCGAGGGCGGCATGGACCTGCTCGCCTGGGCCACGATCCACAACGCTACCACCACCGCGTTCCCCGGCGCGAAGCTGCAGCTGGTCGCCGGCGAGGTCAACCGCGTCGACACGCTCGGCGAAGTCGAGCTGCGCAGCCAGGAAGTCCCGGCCGCGGCGCCGGCCGATGCCGATCGCCTGTTCGAATACCAGCTGTACACGCTCGAGCAGCCGGTGACGCTGCCGGCGCGGCAGTCGGTGCACGTGCCGCTGTTCACCGTGGTCAAGGCGCCGGTGCGGCGGCTGTACCGCGCCACCGCGCCGCTGGCGCTGTTCGGCGCGGCATCCGGCGTGCAGGGTCTGCGGGTGCAGACCGCGCTGCGCTTCACCAACAGCGGCGCCGGGCTAGGCCGCCCGCTGCCGAGCGGGGTGGTGCGCGTCTACCAGCGCGAAGCCGACGGCACCGGCCGGTTCCTCGGCGAGGCGCGCATCGGCCCGGTGCCCGAGGGCGAGGAAGCGGTGATCGACGTCGGCGCCAGCCTCGACATCGATGCCCGTCGCCGCCAGGTCGACTACAAGCGCCTGCCGCGCGACGAGCAGGAGGCGGCGTGGGTGATCGAGTTCGCCAACAGCAAGCCCGAACCGATCACGGTCGAGGTGTCGCAACCCTTCACCGGCGTCTGGCGCATCGTCGAGGAAAACCATCCGCACCGCCGTGACACCGTCGACGCCGCGCGCTGGGACGTCCAGGTGCCGGCCAACGGCCGTACCCTGCTCAGCTACCGCGTGCGCTCGCGGTGATGGGGGGCGGGATGGAACAGCGCATCCTCTGCCGCGTCGACGAGGTGCCCGAAGGCGGCACCCGGGGCGTGACGCTGACCCCCGGCCGTCGCTACGCCGACCTGATCGTCGCCCGCCGCGACGGCCGCATCCACGTCTACGCCAACCGCTGCCCCCACACCGGTGCGCCGATGGAGTGGGAGCCGGACAAGTTCATGGACCTCGACGGCGAATACCTGACCTGCGGCATCCATGGCGCGCTGTTCCGCGTCGATGACGGCTACTGCGTGCGCGGCCCCTGCGCGCGGCGCTCGCTCGCCGCGCTGGCGGTCGAGATCCGTGATGGGCTGGTGCTCGCCGACGCCGCTGCGCTGACGGCGCTGCTGGCGCGGGCTTGAGCGGATGAAGGCGCCGCTGCGCCATGCGGCCCTGTGGCAGGGGCTCGGCTGGGCGATGGTCGCGGCCGTGGTCTGGCTGACGCTGACGCCCTCGCCGCCGCAGCCGCCGGACTTCCTCGCCTGGGACAAGGCGCAGCACGCGCTGGCCTACACCTGGCTCGCCTGGTGGTTCCGGCAGGCGTTTGCCGCGCCGATCCGCTGGCCGCCGTTCCTGGTGGGGCTCGGCGTCGGGCTGGAGTTTCTGCAGGGGCTGGGCGGCGTCCGCCACTTCGAGCCGGCGGACATGGCCGCCAACGCCACCGGCGTCGTTTTCGGCACCCTGCTGGCCGCGAGCCCGGCCGGGCGGGCGCTGCGCTGGTGCGATGCGCGGCTGGCACGAGAATGAAATAGGCATGAGGAGCGGGGTGCGAGTTAAAGACCCCATCTTCACCGTGCCTCGTGCCTATGCCTTGCGCCGGCCGCGGTCGTTGCGCCACAGCACCTCCGAGCCGCCCTCGTCGCGCGCGAGCACGCGCCCGAGCACGAACAGCAGGTCCGACAGCCGGTTCAGGTAAGCCTGGCCGGCGGGGTTGATGGTTTCTTCGCGGCCCAGGTGCACCATGTGGCGCTCGGCGCGGCGGCACACGGTGCGCGCCAGGTGGCAGGCCGCTGCCGCCGGGCCGCCGCCGGGCAGGATGAATTCCTTCAGCGGCGGCAGCTCTTCGTTGAAGCCGTCGAGGTCGGCCTCGAGCCGCGTGACGTCGGCCTCGGCGATCGCCGCGTAGCCCGGCATGCACAGCTCGCCGCCGAGGTCGAACAGCTTGTGCTGCACCTCCGACAGCACGTCGCGGATGGTCTCGCGCACGGGGTGCGCGAGGATCATGCCGATCACGCTGTTGAGCTCGTCGCACTCGCCCATCACCTCGACGCGCAGGCTGTCCTTGGCGACGCGCGTGCCGTCGCCGAGCCCGGTCGTGCCCTTGTCGCCGGTGCGCGTGTAGATCTTCGAGAGTCGGTGACCCATCGCTTTCCTGCTATCCGAAAAGTGAGTGAAGGTGCTCAGGTTTTGGTTCCTGCCCCGAGTTCCCTAAAGGCCGGTTCGTATCTGACAGGCGTGACTTTCCCGTTAGCCCCGGGTAGACCGCTCGGCGCAGCTTGGTTGTCGCTGCGCCGAGCAGCGCCTGAAGCGTAGGGCGAACGCTGAAGTTTTGCCAGCTCTGGTGCTCACAGGGCGGACCTGTGTCCACTTTGAATCATGTTCGTTGGCATCAGGGTTCAGCTCCTGGTACTGCTGTTCACGGTTCAGCGTATCGCGTAGTCGACCGTCAGCAACGCCGTGCGGCCCGGCATCGCGAAGCCGTTGACCAGCGGCTCTTCGGCCGCGGCGGCCAGCGGCAGCAAGGCCGCCAGCCAGGTCCAGAGGTGACGCTTCATGAGGTGGGGCCCCAATGCCTGTGTGGACGGATTGGGGGCGATCGCAGGCTTTCCCGCGAAGGGAGGCCGGGACAGGTGCGCACGGGCACGGCTGTCGGTGTCGCCCGCCGCAACACCGAAGGCACGCATCACCGGCCGGTCTACGGGCTCGCGAGCGAGGGGGCGTCCCCTCGGGCCGTCCGCCTTCCCGCGCGCGCTGCGCACAGTGGCTCCCTGGGGCCGCGACTCGCCTACCGTTGCGGGGCAGCGCCGGACTCTGACCGGCTTCCCGTTTCAGCCCTCGTCGGCGAGGGCCACCTGTGGCGTTTCCAGCGGATGGCGGGGCAACATACGGGGCCGTTCCCCCATCGTCAATTCCGCCGAAGAGGACCGCGATGCCCCGCTTCAGCGACGCCGAGATCGCCGCCGTCTACCGCGCCATCCGCGAACGCCGCGACATGCGCCACTTTCGCCCCGACCCGGTCGACCCCGAACTGCTCGCGCGCCTGCTCGAGGCCGCGCACCTCGCGCCGAGCGTCGGCTTCATGCAACCCTGGCGTTTCATCCGCATCACCGACCCGGGCGTACGCGCCGCCATCCATGCGCTGGTCGAGGACGAGCGGGTGCGTACCGCGCAGGCGCTGGGGGAAAGGGAAGACGCCTTCATGCGGCTCAAGGTCGAGGGGGTGCGCGAATGTGGCGAGCTGCTGGTCGTGGCGCTGATGGATGGGCGCGAGGCGCACGTGTTCGGTCGCCGTACGCTGCCGGAGATGGACCTCGCCTCGGCTGCCTGCGCGATCCAGAACCTGTGGCTGGCCGCACGCGCCGAGGGGCTGGGGCTGGGCTGGGTGTCGATCTTCGACCCGGTGGCGCTCGCCGAGCTGCTCGGCATCCCGCCCGGCGGCAAACCGGTCGCGGTGCTGTGCCTGGGCCACGTCGAGGGCTTCTACCCCAAGCCGATGCTCGAACAGCAGGGCTGGGCAGAGCGCCGGGACCTGGCACAGCTGGTGTTCGAGAACCGCTGGGGGAATCCGGGGGATGGGGGATGAGGGATGAGGGGGTGGGTTTGTCCTCCATTCCCCATTCCCCATTGCTCATCCCCCATCCCTCGAGGAGGAGGCTAGAATGGCCGCCTTCCGCGAGCCGAGGGATTTCCCCGATGGAACACAGCCCCTTCCTGCGCACCGCGATCGAGGCCGCCAAGGCCGGCGAAGCGGTGATCCGGCACTACTACCAGCGCAACATCGACGTCACGATCAAGGCCGATCGCACGCCGGTGACGGTCGCCGATGTCGAGACCGAGCGCGCGATCAAGCAGGTGATCCAGGCGGCGTTTCCCGAGCACGGCTTCTTCGGCGAAGAGACCGGCCGCGACAAGGCCGGGGCCGAATACACCTGGCTGGTCGATCCGATCGACGGCACCAAGAGCTTCGTGCGCGAATACCCGTTCTTCTCGACCCAGATCGCGCTGATGAAGCGTGAGGAATTCATCCTCGGCGTCTCCAACGCGCCAGTGTTCGGCGCAGGCGAGATGGCCTGGGCCGAGCGGGGCCAGGGTGCCTTCCTGAACGGGGTGCCGATCCGCGTCAGCGGCATCGACGCGCTCGACCAGGCGACGTTGTCGCTCGGCAACATCAAGACCCTGGCCGGCGACGCCGAGCGCTGGGCCGCGCTCGGCGCGCTGATCCAGGGCGTGAACCGCTTCCGCGGCTACGGCGATTTCTATCACTACCACCTGCTGGCTGCGGGCAAGCTCGAGCTGGTGATCGAGTCGGACCTGAGCATCCTCGACATCGCCGCGCTGGCGGTGATCGTGCGCGAAGCCGGCGGCACCGTGACCGACATCGACGGCGGCCAGGTCGCGCTTTCGACCACGGGCCTGGTCGCGAGCAACGGCCACTTCCACGAGCGGGCGCTGGCCGCGGTGGCGCCGCGCCGATGACGCCGCCTCTGCGCGAACTGGTTCTCGGCGGAGCGCGCTCGGGCAAGAGCGCGCTGGCGCAGGCACGTGCCGAAGCCTCGGGGCTCGAAGTGATCTACGTCGCCACCGCGCAGGCGCTCGACGCCGAGATGGCGGCGCGCATCGCCCGCCACCGCGCCGGGCGCCCGGCCGAGTGGCAGACGCTCGAGGCGCCGCTGGCGCTGGCCGCGACGCTCGCGGCGCACGCCGCCGAGGGCCGCTGCCTTTTGGTCGACTGCCTGACGCTGTGGCTGTCGAACCTGCTCGCCGAGGGCGATGCGCGCCTCGAGGCCGAGGTCGACGCCCTGCTCGGCGTGCTGCCGGCGTTGCCGGGGCAGGTGATCTTCGTCAGCAACGAGGTCGGGCAGGGCATCGTGCCGATGAATGCGCTGGCACGGCGCTTTCGCGACGAGGCCGGCCGTCTGCACCAGCGCGTCGCCGCCGCGTGCGAGCGGGTGACGCTGATGGTCGCGGGGCTGCCGCTGACACTGAAAGACGAAGGGGCGAGGCACGAGGCGCGAGGCGCGAGACACGGCGAGGGTGCCGCCTTTACTCGCGCCTCATCCCTCGCACCTCGCACCTGTGCTATCGCCTCGCCCCTCGCGCCTCGCCCCTTGGAATCCGAAACCATGGATCTCGACTGGCTGGACGACCCGATCCCGATGCCCGACGCCGGGGCCGAAGCCGCGGCGCTCGCGCGCCAGGGGCAACTGACCAAGCCGCCGGGCGCGCTGGGCGCGCTCGAGCGGTTGGCGGTGCGGCTGGCGGCGCTGCAGCGCCGCGAGCGCCCGGTGATGGACCCGGCGCGCGCGCGGATCGCGGTGTTCGCCGGCGACCACGGCGTGGTCGGCGAAGGCGTGTCGGCCTTCCCGCAAGCGGTCACCGCCGAGATGGTGCGCAACTTCGCCCGCGGCGGCGC
>JBDHRG010000002.1:0-58151 GCA_039807445.1 Candidatus Competibacteraceae bacterium | reverse complement strand
ACCTCAGCCCGCGAGCGCCAGCACACCCAGTTTCTTTCATCATCAGGGGTGCTGGCCAATCCCTGCATGAAAGTTAGGCAGGTTCGAGTAAGTCTGACAGAGCGGTACCAACCCTTGGCAAGGGCAAGAGTCAGGGTAATAAGGCGGTGGCGTACCGGCGTACGCTCCGCTCAAGGTGCGAGCGTCTGCCGCATCCGCGGCAGCGCGGCGCGCAGCCCCAGGCGCTCGGCGGTGCGCGCGAGGCGGGCGAGCGCGGCACGGGCCGCGGTGTCACCCGGCCGCTCGACGAGCTCCGCCAGCAGGCGGCCGCGCTCGATGCAGAACGCGCTCCAGGGCAGCGGCTCCTCGCGCGTGTAGGCTTCGAGCGCCGCGGCGTGGTGGCGCACCGCATCCGGGTCGCGCAGCTCGAGCGCGAGTTCGATCGCGGCCTGGCGGAAGTCCAGGTGGTTGTGGCTGACGCAGTCCCCGCCGAGCAGCGCTTCGCCGGTGGCCAGCGCCCAGCGGCGCCGCTCGGCGTCGTCGCTGGCTCGGGCCAGCACGCCGAGGATGCACGCGCCGAAGTAGCCGAGCGCGTCACTGTCGCATGCCAGGGTCCAGGCGGTCTCGAGCTCGCGCTCGGCTTCGGCACGCGCACCGAGCAGCAGCAGCCCTTCGGCGAGGTGGCACAGGCTCTCGGCTTCGAAGCGCCGCGCTCCCAGGCTGCGCGCCAGTGCCAGTCCCTCTCGCGCGCGCGCGACGCTGCCTTCGGCGTCGCCGGCGTGCGGCAGCACCGCTGCCAGCACGCTGAGCGCGACCAGCTCGGCGCGGCGGTCCTGGATCGCACGCGCCAGCTCGAGCGCGTGCAAGCCATCGGCGAGCCCCTCGCCGACGAAGTTGCGGTAGAAGTAGGTCACGCCGCGCATCGACAGGTTCGCGACCTCGACGCGGCGCAGCGCGTGCTTGCGGCACAGCCGTATGCAGCGGTCGAACAAGCCGTGCGCGGTGATCATGCGCCCGCGCAGATACCAGGCATCGCCCAGCCCGCTGAGCGCGCGCGCTTCGAGCTCGGCCGAGCCGAGCTCGACCGCCAGCCGCCGCGCGGTTTCGTGCGCCTCCAGGCATTCGGCCAGCCGGCCGCTCGGGAACAGCACGTTGCCGCGCAGGTAATGGAGTTGGGCGAGCTCGGCTCGCAGCCCTCCGCGCCGCGCCAGCACCTCGGCCTCGGCCAGCTCGGCGAGCGCCTCGGCGTGGCGGTCGGCGACGCCGAGCGCCGCCGCCAGCCCGAGCCGCGCCCGGCAGCGGGCAGCCTCGTCCGCAGCGCAAGCCAGCGCCTCACGGTAAGCCCCGATCGCGGCGGCGATGTCGCCGGTCTCGCGCAAGCCCTCGCCGCGCAGCCAGGCCAGTGCGCTGCGCGTCGCGGCATCGGTGGCGAGCGCGAGTCCGCGCTCGGCGGCGCGCAGCGCCGGTTCGAAGCGCCAGGCAGCAGCCTGCGCGCGCGCCGCCTCGAGGTAGGCCGTCGCCGCACCGGGGTCGCCGGCGCACTCGAGGTGCTCGGCGTGCAGTCCCGGATCGCGCTCGCGGTACCAGTCGGCGGCCTTGCGGTGCAGCGCCCGACGCCGCGAGGACAGCAGCGAGGCGTACACGCCGTCACGGATCAGCGCGTGCGCGAACAGCCAGTCCTCGCCCTCGGGGCGCAACAGGCGCTGTTCGCCGAGGCGTTCGCCGCCGTAGCCCGAGTCGTCGAGCAGGTGGCGCAGCGCCGCCGGCGCGAAGCGCTGACCGAGCACCGAAGCCGCCTGGGCGGCCTGCCGGTCGCGCGGCGCGAGCCGGTCCAGACGCATCTGCACCAGCCCCTGCACCGAATCCGGCACCTCGGCTTCGCTCTCGCGCGCGGCGTAGGCGAGCTGCTCGAGGAACAGCGGATTGCCGCCGGCGCGCCGCACCCAGGCATCGATCGCGGCCTCGGTGCTGCCCGCGGCGAGCTGCGTGGCCAGGGCCCGCGCATCGGCCTGGTGCAGCGCGCCGAGCTCGAGCGTGGTCAGCGCCAGCCCGTGCAGCACACCGCGCCAGGCCGGCTCGCCGGGCTCGGCTTCGACCCGCGAGCTCAACGTCAGCAGCGTCGGGCAGTCCACCGCCGCCTCGGCGAGCGCGGCGAACATGCCCAGCGCCGACGGATCGGCCCAGTGGATGTCCTCGATCACCAGCAGCAGCGGCCGCGCGCGGCTCGCGGCGAGCAGCAGCCGCGCCAACGCCGCGCGGCGCGCGCGCGGCCGCGCGGCCGTCTCCATCGCCTCGAGCAGAGCCCGCTCATCGCGCGCAGGCGGCAGCTCGAGCAGGTCGACGAACAGCGCCAGCGGCTCGCTCCCCTGCAGGCGCGCCAGCGCGGCACGCGCCTGCGCCTCGCTCGCGTCACGCGCCAGGCCGAGCAGGCTGCGCGCCACCGCGGCGACCGCGTCTTGCCCGATCGCATCGCCGAAATCGAGCACCCGCACCCGGTGGCAGGCGAAGCCCCGCGCCGCGGCGAGCGCCTGGCACTCTTCGAGCAGACGCGATTTGCCGATGCCGGCCTCGCCACGCACCAGCACCGTCTGGCCGCGCCCCGACTCGCGGCACGACTCGAGCGCGGCGAGCAACTGGCGCAGCTCGGCGCGACGGCCGACGAAAGCCGTCGCCGACGCCTCGGCCAGCCGTCGCAGCACGCGCCAGGCGGCCTGCCCCGGCAGCGGCTCGGCCTGCAGGTGCGGACCGAGGCTCGCGCGTACGGCCGCAGCGACGATGATCTCGCCCGGCGCAGCCTGGAGCGCCAGCGCCGCGGCGAGCCGCGCCGGCTCGCCACCGGCGGGCTCACCGGCGCCTTCGACCAGCACCGTGCCGCTGGCGATGCCGATGCGCGGCACGGCATCCGCCCCCGCTCCGTCGCGCAGCGCTTCGGCGGTACGCAAGGCGCGCTCGGCTTCGTCGCCGTGCGCCGCCACCAGCCCGAAGCCGGCCAGCAGCGTGTCGCCGAGCCGACCGAGCACACGGCCGCCCTCGCGCTCGATCGCACCGCGCGCCGCCTCGAGCGCCCGCATCCGGCGGGCGTGATGCGCCTCGGGGTCGGTCTCGCCATCGGCGCCGAAAGCCGCGACCAGCGCCATCAGATGCCGCCATTCGGGTGCTTCCGCGGCCGCGGTGCGAACCGGCTCCGGACCGCCACGGCCGGCGAGCAGCTCGCGATGCAGGCGCTCGGTCTCGGCGGACGGCGCGACGCCGAGCTCGCGCGCCAGACGATCGCGGCAGTCGCGGTACTGTTTCAGCGCATCGGCGCGCCGCCCCTGGCGGGCGTACAGCACCATCAGCAGCCGGTGCGTCGCTTCGCGCAGCGGGTCGAGCGCGAGCAGGTGCAGCGCCAGCGGCACCAGGCGCTCCGCCGGGCCGCCGGCGGCCAGGCGCTGCTCGAGCAGCGCCGCCGTCGCCGCGACCGCGCGCTCGTGCAGCCGCGCGCGCTCGAGCGACAGCCACTCGTCGAAGGCCGGCGAGCGCGGATCGACGCCTTCGAGCAGCTCGCCGCGGTACAGTGCCACCGCCTGCTCGAGCGTTTCCGGCGTGCCCGTATCGGCCAGGCGCTCGAAGGCCAGCGCGTCGACCTCGACCCCGCCCGGCACCAGCCCCAGGGTATCGCCCTCGCCCGCGAGCGGCGGGGGATCGCAGTGCGCCAGCGCGCGGCGCAGGTCGGCGATCGCCTGGCGCAGGCTGTGCCGCGCGGCGGCGGCGTCGCGGTCTTCCCACAGCAGGCTCGCGAGCTTGTCGCGGCCGTGGGCGCGACCCGGATTCAGCGCCAGATAGGCCAACAGCGCCTGCGCCTTGCGCGAGGGCAACGGCAGCGGCCCGCCGTCGGCGGCCCGGGCTTCGAAGCCGCCGAGGAGCATCAGGCTGATGGCTGCCATATCGCGATCCTCCGGCGCCGGGGACGGATTGCCGCTAATTCAAGCCGGATGCGCCGCGAAGTCCAGCATGCATTGACGCTCGCTTGACGCCTGCACGGACGCCTCGCTGACGCCACCGATGGACACTGGCACACGCCCCGTTCGATCGGAGGAGGACAACCATGAGCCTGCTGAAAGACGCCCGCGGCGAAGCCGTGTCGACCACCAGCCAGCGTGCGCTGGAGCACTACGAAGAAGCGCTGTGGCGCTTCCACAGCTACTTCGGCGATCCGGTCGCGGTGATCGACGCCGCACTGGCCGAAGACCCGGACTTCGTGCTCGGCCACGCCTTCCGCGCGACGATGCTGCTGATGATGACCGAGCAGCGCTACCTGCCCGAAGTCCGCGCCAGCCTGGCCGCGGCCGAAGCCCTGTTCGGACGCGCCAACGACCGCGAGCGCGGCCTGGTGCTGGCCGTGCGCCGCTGGCTGGCCGGCGACTGGCGCGGCGCCGCGCTGGCCTGGGACGCGGTGCTGGCCGAGCATCCGCGCGACCCCTTCGCGCTGCAGGCGGCGCACCTGAGCGACTTCTATCTCGGCGACGCGGTGAGCCTGCGCGACCGCATCGCGCGCGTGCTGCCCGAGTGGAGCGAAGCGCTGCCGAGCTACTCCTACGTGCTCGGCATGTACGCCTTCGGGCTGGAGGAGTGCAACCAGTACGCGCTCGCCGAAGAAACCGGCCGGCGCGCGCTGGCGCTCGAGCCGCGCGACCCGTGGGCGATCCACGCCGTCGCGCACGTGATGGAGATGCAGGCGCGCTTCGACGAAGGCATCCACTGGTACCGCGAGCGCGAAGCCGACTGGGCCCCCGACAACGGCTTCGCCTTCCACAACTGGTGGCACAACGCGCTGTACCACCTCGAGCGCGGCGAGTCCGCGCAGGCGCTGGCACTGTACGACGCGCGCATCTATCCGGAACCTTCGGAGATGAGCCTGCAGTTGCTCGACGCCTCGGCGCTGCTGTGGCGGCTGCAACTGCTCGGCACCGACGTCGGCGGGCGCTGGGCGGCGCTCGCCGACGCCTGGGAAGCCAAGGCCGCCGACGAGAACGGCTACTATGCGTTCAACGACGTGCACGCGCTGATGGCCTTCCTCGGCGCCGGCCGCGACGCTGCCGTCGAGTGCCTGCTCGCCGAGTTGGAGCGCACCGTCGAGGCGCCCGGCATCAACGCGACGATGACGCGTGAAGTGGGGCTTCCGCTCGCGCGCGCACTGATCGCCTTCGCGCGCGGGCGCTACGGCGAGGCGGTCGATGCGCTGCTGCCGATCCGCACCCTCGCCCACCGCTTCGGCGGCAGCCACGCACAGCGCGACCTGCTGTCGCAGACCCTGCTCACCGCGGCGATCCGCGCCGGGCGCCATGGCCTGGCGCGCAACCTCGCCAACGAGCGCGTGATGCACAAACCGCACAGCCCGCTGGCGCGGCGCTACCGCGAGCAGGCGCAGCGGGCAGTGGAGACGGAGCCATCGGCGCTCGCGTGATGCCGGCCACACGCGCTGCACGCGTTTCCCCGCAACCGTCGGGGGAACGCGCGCAGCGCCAAAGCGCGAAACGATCAAACCGGATCTCGGGTGCCGAACAGCTCGACCAGGCAACGCCTGACGCTGATCTGGTCGTCAGCGGCCAAGCGTCCGAGCTTGCCGCGCACCAGGCGGTGGTCGAGCGTGAACAGCTTCATCCGCACCCGCGAAGCCGCCGGCAGCCCGGCGGCGGCGAGGTCGGTGATGAAGTGGTCCAGCGGCCAGTCGCTGTGCTTGGCGGATGTGATCATCGCCATCACCGAATGGCCGACCGGCGTGTTGAATGAGTCGCTGGCGGACAGCACCAGCGCCGGGCGGTTCTTGGCAGTCTCGCGGTCGGTGAACGGGAACGGCACCCGCACCACGTCGAACCGCTCAAAGCTCACGATAGGCTTCCTCGTCCTCGGCGGAATCCCACTCGCCGAGGGTTCCCTGAACCGCGCGCAGGTAGTCGACATCCAGCGGCTGCACGCGGCGCACGACGACGCTGCCGTCGGGCTGCGTTTCCCAGGCGATCAGGTCGCCCGGCTCCACCTTGAGCGCGGCGCGGATGTCGCGCGGCACGGTGGTCTGCCCCTTGGCGGTGATCCGGGCGAGGTGCAACATGACCGTCCTTCCTTCAGAATGGCATTACTTCCTTACATTCTAGGATGACAAGTCCGAAGGCGGCACCGCTACGGGGGAGCACTGCGAGGAGGGGGCTTTCCCCGCCCCGCTGCGTGCTGCCCCGGGGAGCGGGGATTGCGGATCAACGATTGCGGAATTCCGTCGCGCGCTTCTCGACGAAGGCCTTCATGCCTTCCTTCTGGTCTTCGGTCGAGAAGCACAGGCCGAACACCTGCGCTTCGAGCTGGCAGGCGTTGTCGAGGTCGAGGTCCTGGCCGCGCTGGACCGCTTCCTTGCACAGCCTGACCGCGATCGGGCCTTTCGCGGCGATCGCGCGCGCCTGCTCGAGCGCCTTCGCCATCAGCTCTTCGGCCGGGAACACGTGGTTGATCAGCCCCAGGCTCTTGGCCTCGTTGGCCTTGACCTGGCGGCCCGTGATCAGCAGCTCGAGCGCCATCGCGCGCCCGACCAGGCGGCTCAGCCGCTGCGTGCCGCCGAAGCCCGGGGTGACGCCGAGGTTGACTTCGGGCTGGCCGAACACGGCTTTCTCGGACGCCAGGATCCAGTCGCAGCTCATCGCCAGCTCGTTGCCGCCGCCGAGCGCGTAGCCGTTGACCACGGCGATCGTCGGGATCGGAAGCGTCTCGAGCGCGCGGAAGGCCGCCATCGTCCGTCGCGCCCAGGCCTGCGCCGCTATGCCGCTGTAGTCCTGCATCTCCTTGATGTCGGCGCCGGCGACGAAGGCCTTGTCGCCGGCGCCGGTCAAGAGCAGCACGCGCGCGTCGCGCTCGGCGCCGACCTTGGTCACGGCATCGTGCAGCTCGGCGACCAGCGCGCCGTTCAGCGCGTTCAGCGCCTTCGGGCGGTTCAGCGTCAGCAGCCAGATGCCGGGCTCGGGCTGATCGAGCAGGATGTTTTCGTAGTCGCTCACTTCGCTTCGCTCCTGAAGGGCGCGAGGCACGAGGTGCGAGGTGCGAGTGAACCCACTCGTGCCCCGCGCCTCGCGCCTCGTGCCTCATTCGTAGACGTAGAACCCGCGGCCCGATTTGCGCCCCAGGTAGCCGGCGTCGACCATCTGCTTCAGCAGCGGGCACGGGCGGTACTTGGAGTCGTTGAAGCCCTCGTACAGCACGTTCATGATCGCCAGGCAGGTGTCGAGCCCGATCAGGTCGGCCAGCGCCAGCGGCCCCATCGGGTGGTTCATGCCGAGCTTCATCACCGTGTCGATGGCCTCGGGCGTGCCGGTGCCTTCGTACAGGCAGTACACCGCCTCGTTGATCATCGGGATCAGCACGCGGTTCGAGACGAAGCCGTAGGCGTCCCTGACCTCGACCGGGGTCTTGCCGACCTGACGCGACAGCGCCTCGACCGCGGCGTAGGTCGCGTCGTCGGTCTGCAGCGCGCGGATGATCTCGACCAGCTGCATCACCGGCACCGGGTTCATGAAGTGCATGCCGATGACGTTCGCGGGGCGCTTCGTCACCGCGGCGATCTTGGTGATCGAGATCGACGAGGTGTTGGTCGCCAGGATCGCGCCCGGCCTGGCGACGCCGTCGAGCTCGCGGAAGATCGACAGCTTCAGCTCGAGGTTCTCGGTCGCCGCCTCGATCACGATGTCGCAGTCGGCGAGCGCCGACACTTCGGTGACGCCCTGGATGTTGGCGAGCGTGCGCGCCTTGTTCTCTTCGCTGAGCTTGCCCTTGGCGACGATGCGCTCGAGGCTCTTGGCGATCGTCGCCATGCCGCGCGCGACCGCCGGCTCGCTGATGTCGCGCATCACCACCTGCAGGCCCGCCGCGGCGCACACCTGCGCGATGCCGTTGCCCATCTGTCCGGCGCCGATGACGCCGACCTTGTTGATCTGCATGTTGATCCCCCTCGATGTCCCTGGCCCGGTCAGAGCCGCAAAACGGCGTTCAGAGTATCCCAAAGGTACGAGGAGCGAGACACGAGGTGCGAGTGGATCGCCGCTCGTGCCTCGCTCCTCGTACCTCGTGCCTTACATGTTGCGCCGATACTTGCCGCCGACCTCGAACAGCGCCTCGGTGATCTGGCCGAGCGAGCAGCAGCGCACCGCGTCCATCAGCACCTCGAACACGTTGGCGTTGGCGATCGCCGCCGCCTTCAGCCGCTCGAGCATCGGCCCCGCCTCGAGGGCGTGGCGCGCGTGGAAGTCGCGCAGCCGCGCGAGCTGGCTCTGCTTCTCCTCGTCGGTCGAGCGCGCCAGCTCGATGTGCTCGGGCACCGCGTCGCCGTTGGGGTTGCGGAAGGTGTTGACGCCGATGATCGGCAGCGACCCGTCGTGCTTGCGGGTTTCGTACAGCAGCGATTCCTCCTGGATCTTGCCGCGCTGGTAGCCGGTCTCCATCGCGCCGAGCACGCCGCCGCGCTCGGCGATGCGCTCGAACTCCTTCAGCACCGCCTCCTCGACCAGGTCGGTGAGTTCGTCGACGATGAAGCTGCCCTGGTTGGGGTTCTCGTTCTTCGCCAGCCCCCACTCGCGGTTGATGATCAGCTGGATCGCCATCGCGCGGCGCACCGACTCCTCGGTCGGCGTGGTGATCGCCTCGTCGTAGGCGTTGGTGTGCAGCGAGTTGCAGTTGTCGTAGATCGCGATCAGCGCCTGCAGCGTGGTGCGGATGTCGTTGAACGCCATCTCCTGCGCGTGCAGCGAGCGCCCCGAGGTCTGCACGTGGTACTTGAGCTTCTGGCTGCGCTCGTTGGCGCCGTACCTGAAGCGCATCGCCGCGGCCCAGATCCGCCGCGCGACCCGCCCCATCACCGTGTACTCGGGGTCCATGCCGTTGGAGAAGAAGAACGACAGGTTGGGTGCGAAGTCGTCGATGTGCATCCCGCGCGCCAGGTAGGTCTCGACGTAGGTGAAACCGTTGGCGAGCGTGAACGCGAGCTGGCTGATCGGATTGGCGCCGGCCTCGGCGATGTGGTAGCCGGAAATCGACACCGAGTAGAAGTTGCGCACCTGGTGGTGGACGAAGTACTCCTGGATGTCCGCCATCAGCTTCAGCGCGAACTCGGTCGAGAAGATGCAGGTGTTCTGGCCCTGGTCCTCCTTGAGGATGTCGGCCTGCACCGTACCGCGCACCGTCGACAGCGCCCAGGCGCGGATCTTGGCCGCCTCGTCGTCGGTGGGCGCGCGGCCGTTGTCGCGCTCGAACTTCTCGAACTGCTGCTCGACCGCGGTGTTCAGGAACATCGCCAGGATCGTCGGTGCCGGGCCGTTGATCGTCATCGACACCGAGGTCGAGGGCAGGCACAGGTCGAAGCCCGAGTACAGCACCTTCATGTCGTCGAGCGTGGCGATCGACACGCCCGAATTGCCGACCTTGCCGTAGATGTCGGGACGCTCGTCGGGGTCGCAGCCGTACAGCGTCACCGAATCGAACGCGGTCGACAGCCGCGTCGCCGGCTGGCCTTCGGACAGGTAGTGGAAGCGCTTGTTGGTGCGGAAGGCGTCACCCTCGCCGGCGAACATCCGCGTCGGATCCTCGTTCTCGCGCTTGAAGGCGAACACGCCCCCCGTGTACGGGAAGCTGCCCGGCAGGTTCTCCTTCAGCAGGAATTTCAGCAGCTCGCCGTGGTCCTCGAAGCGCGGCAGCGCGACCTTGGGGATCCGCGAGCCCGACAGCGAGGTCGAGGTCAGCGCGTAGCGCACCTCTCTGTCGCGGATTTTGACCACGTACTCGTCGCCCGAGTAGCTCTCGACCACTTTCGGCCACTGGTCGACCAGCTTGCGCGCACGCGGGTCGATGCGTTCCTCGACCTTGGCGAGCAGCGCATCGATCGTCGCCGTGTCGCCGCCCTCCTTCGCCACCAGCGCCTTGACCGCGGCGAGCTGCTGGCGGCTGCGCACGAAGCCGGCCTGCTCGGCGATCTGCTTGTGGTAGCCGCGCACCGTGTCGGCGATCTCGGCCAGATAGCGGCTGCGGCCCGGCGGCACGATCACCGTCTTGCCCGAGGAGGCCTTGACCGTCACCGGCGGCAGCCGCGACTTGGCCGGCTTCAGGCTCTTGGCCTTGAGCTGCTCGAGCAGGCACTGGTACAGCGCGGTGATGCCGTCGTCGTTGAAGCGCGAGGCGATGGTGCCGAACACCGCCATCTCTTCCGGCGCGGTGCCGAAGGCTTCCTTGTTGCGCTGCACCTGCTTGCGCACGTCCCTGAGTGCGTCTTCGCCGCCCTTGCGGTCGAACTTGTTGATCGCGACCACGTCGGCGAAGTCGAGCATGTCGATCTTCTCGAGCTGGCTGGCAGCGCCGAACTCGGGCGTCATCACGTACAGCGACACGTCGGCGAAGGGCACGATGCCGGCACCGCCCTGGCCGATGCCGGGGGTTTCGACCACCACCAGGTCGAAGCCGGCGAGCTTGCACGCGGCGATCACGTCGGCGAGGTTCTCGGGCACTTCGGCGCCACCGGCGCGGGTGGAGAGCGAGCGCACGTAGAGCTTGCCGTGGTCGACCGCGTTCATGCGGATGCGGTCGCCGAGCAAGGCGCCGCCGCTCTTCCTGCGCGAGGGGTCGGCGGCGATGATCGCGATCTTCAGCGCATCGTTCTGGTCGAGGCGGAAGCGGCGGATCAGCTCGTCGGTCAGGGACGACTTGCCGGCGCCGCCGGTGCCGGTGATGCCGAGCACCGGCACCGCGCGCTTGGCGGCGTCGTTGACGATCGCCTCGCGCAGCGGTGCCGGCAGCGCGCCGGCCTCGAGCGCGGTGATGACCCGCGCCAGCGCCCGGTGTTCGCCGGCCTTGAGGCCGTCGAGCGAAGCCGGCGCCTGGCCGGCCAGGTCTTCGTCGCAGGTCTCGACCATCCAGCGGATCATGCCGGCGAGCCCCATGCGCTGACCGTCCTCGGGCGAGAAGATCCTCGTGACGCCGTAGTCGTGCAGCTCGCGAATCTCGGCCGGCACGATCACCCCGCCGCCGCCGCCGAACACCTTGATGTTCCCGCCGCCACGGCTGCGCAGCAGGTCGATCATGTACTTGAAGTACTCGACGTGGCCGCCCTGGTACGAGCTGACGGCGATGCCCTGCACGTCTTCGGCCAGCGCCGCGGTGACGACTTCGTCGACCGAGCGGTTGTGGCCGAGATGGATCACTTCTGCCCCCTGCGCCTGCAGGATGCGACGCATGATGTTGATCGAGGCATCGTGGCCGTCGAACAGGCTGGCGGCGGTGACGAAACGCACCTTGTGCTTGGGTTTGTACGGTGCGCTCGCGGCGATCGGCTTGACGACTGCGGACATCGGTTTCTCGCTCCCCTGGGATGGCCCCGGCTCGGCAGCCGGGTGGTTCTGGCAGCGGCGGCGCGGCACTCTGGGTTGCGGCCGGCGGCACCGCCCGATGCGAAGGCCGGGGCTGCCCTCGTGGGGTTATGCCTCGGCCCGGACTGAAGAAAGCTTATTTGAGCTCGGGGAAGTCGTCTTCCCAGAACTCCAGCGGCCCGCGCGGCGCATCGGACGCGCGCGCCTGCTCGGCCTTGCGCAGCTCGACGCGGCGGATCTTGCCCGAGATCGTCTTCGGCAGGTCCGCGAACTCGAGCCGGCGCACGCGCTTGTACGGCGCCAGCGCCGCGCGGACGAAGCGGAAGATGTCGAGCGCCAGCGCCCGGCTCGGCTCGTGCCCCTGGCGCAGGATCACGAACGCCTTGGGCACCGCCAGGCGCAGCGGATCGGGGCTCGGCACCACCGCCGCCTCGGCGACGGCCTCGTGCTCGATCAGCACGCTCTCGAGCTCGAACGGGCTGATGCGGTAGTCGGAAGCCTTGAACACGTCGTCGGCGCGGCCGACGTAGGTGATGCAGCCGTCGGCGTCGCGGCTGGCGACGTCGCCGCAGCGGTAGAACCCGCCCTGCATCACCGCCGCGGTCTTGTCGGCGTCGCCGCGGTAGCCGGTCATCAGTCCGAGCGGGCGCGCCGCACCGAGCTCGAGCGCGATCTCGCCCTCGTCGGCCGGCTTGCCGTCGGGGTCGAGCAGCGCGACGCGATAGCCGGGCAGCGGCCGGCCCATCGAGCCTGGCTTCAGCGGCTGGCCCGGAGTGTTGCCGATCTGCGCGGTGGTCTCGGTCTGACCGTAGCCGTCGCGGATCGTGATGCCCCAGGCGGCGCGCACGCGCTCGATCACCTCGGGGTTCAGCGGCTCGCCGGCGCCGACGATCTCGCGGATTTGCACCGGGTGGCTGGCCAGGTCCTCCTGGATCAGCATGCGCCACACGGTCGGCGGTGCGCACAGCGTGGTCACGCCGCAGCGGACCAGCGTCTCGAGCACGCGCCTGGCGTCGAAGCGCGCGTAGTTGAACACGAACACCGTCGCGCCGGCGTTCCACGGCGCGAACAGGTTGCTCCAGGCGTGCTTGGCCCAGCCCGGTGAGCTGATGTTCCAGTGCACGTCATCGGGCTTCAGTCCGATCCAGTACATCGTCGACAGATGCCCGACCGGGTAGCTGACCTGCGTGTGCTCGACCAGCTTGGGCTTGGAGGTGGTGCCCGAGGTGAAGTACAGCAGCAGCGGGTCGTCGGCCCGCGTCTCGCCCTCGGGCGCGAACTCGGCCGGGAAGCCGCGAGCCGCATCGAAGTCGGTCCAGCCGGCGCGCTCACCGCCGACCGCGATTCGGGTGTAGCCGCCCGGGATCGGGTCGAATTTGACGGCATCCCCGACCCCCGCCACGACGTGGCGCACGCCGCCGCGCTCGAAGCGGTCGAGCAGGTCGTCGGTGCCGAGCTGCGTGGTCGCCGGGATCACCACCGCGCCGAGCTTGATCGCCGCGAGCATCGTCTCCCACAGCGGCACGACGTTGCCGAGCATCAGCAGCACGCGGTCGCCGCGCCGCACGCCCTGCGCGCGCAGGAAATTGGCGACCCGGTTCGAGCGCGCCGCCAGCTCGGCGAACGAGAGCCGGGTTTCCGTGCCGTCTTCGTCGACCACCCACAGCGCGACGGCCTCGGCGCGCTCGCCGCGCGCCAGCGCGTCGAACCAGTCCAGCGCCCAGTTGAAGGTCTCGAGCCGCGGCCAGCGGAAGCCGGCGTACGCGCTTTCGTAGTCTTCGCGGTGTTCGAGCAGGAAATCGCGGGCTTCCAGAAACGCGGTGAACGGGGTCGACATCGGAATCCTCCTGGTGGAACCGAACGATGCGCGGACGATATATATAATGACGTTTACGTCAACGTCAATTACTATCGGCTGCCATGGAGCCGCTGCGCGACCCCCATCAGGCACGCCGCCCGCCCTTCGCGCAGGCTGCGCTCGGCATTGAGCACCACCGCCAGCGCCTCGCCTTCGGCCAGCACCGGGCTGTCGCCGCCGCGCGCCAGCGCCTCGGCCTGGCGGGCGTAGGCCTCGGCCATCGCCGCCGACACGTCGCGGACTTCGACCCGCGCGAAGCCGGCCGCCGCGATCGCGCCGAGGAAAGCCTCGCGCGGCGCCAGGAAGCTCAGGCTGCCGTCGGCGGGCGCCCACGGCGCCGGGTAGTACGGCGCGCCCGCGCCGCCCAGCACCCACTCGTGGAACGCGAGCCATCCACCCGGTTTCAGCAGCCGCGCCGCCTCGGCCCACAGCCGGCCGGGCTCGGGCAGGTGCAGCGCCAGGTGCTGCACCCAGACGCCGTCGCAGCTCGCATCGGGCAGCGGCACCGCGGTCGCGTCGGCGAGCACGTGCTCGACGCGGCCTTGCAGCCCGACGAGTCTGGTCAGCGCCGAACCCGCATCGACCAGCGCTTCGGTCAGGTCGATGCACGCCACGTCGGCGCCGTGCTCGGCGGCCAGGAACCGCGCCGCGCCGCCGAGCCCGCCGCCGAGGTCGACGATCCGCATCCCCGGCGCGACCATGGCCAGCGTCGCGAGTTGGCGCACCGCACGCAAGCCGCCGGCGTGGATCTGGTCGAAGCGCGCGACGTCACGCCAGCCCGGTGCGGCGAGGCCCTCGGCTTCGAGCCTGGCGACGATCCAGGCGAGCGGATCGCGCCGGCTCCAGTGCGCGGCGATGGCGGCATTCAGCTCGGTGTCGTGGCTCACGTCGATTCCCGGATCGCGGCGCAGGTGCCGGCAGCTCAGCATGCATCGGCGTTGACGTCAATCGCACCGCCGGCAATCGGGCTCACGGTGAACCCGCGGCCGTGCCAGCCGCCGCTGCATGCGTGCGGGACCCCGGACTGCGCAACGCAATCCCACGTCACGAAAGTCCAGGCTCTAGAGTTAGCGCGAGCGACCCGATCTGGACCTACTGACACGGTTTGATACGGCGCCGGGCTCCGGCGCCAGGAGAGCGACCATGACCCCGCATCGACACCCGCTGCTGTCCGACCGCCCGCTGGCGCGCCGCGGCAAGGTGGTGACGCCGGACGAAGCGCTGCGCCTGGTTCGCGACGGCGACACCGTCGCCACCGGCGGCTTCGTCGGCATCGGCTTCCCCGAGGAGCTGGCGATCGCCCTCGAGCGGCGCTTCCTCGAGCACGCCGAGCCGCGCGGCCTGACGCTGGTCTACGCCGCCGGCCAGGGCGACGGCGCCGAGCGCGGCCTGAACCACTTCGGCCACGCCGGGCTGGTGGCGAAGGTGATCGGCGGCCACTGGGGGCTGGTGCCGAAGCTGCAGCGCCTGGCGATCGCCGACCAGATCCAGGCATGGAACCTGCCGCAGGGGGTGATCTCGCACCTGTTTCGCGACATCGCCGCCGGCAAGCCGGGCACGCTCAGCGCGGTGGGGCTGGGCACCTTCGTCGACCCCGCGCACGGCGGCGGCAAGCTCAACGCCTCGACCCGCGAAGACCTGGTGCGGCGCATCAGCCTCGACGGGCGCGACTGGCTGTTCTACCGGGCCTTCCCGATCGCCGTCGCGCTGCTGCGCGGCACCACCGCCGATGCCGACGGCAACGTGACGATGGAGCGCGAGGCGCTGACGCTCGAGGCGCTGGCGATCGCCACCGCGGCGCGCAACAGCGGCGGGCTGGTGATCGTCCAGGTCGAGCGCCTGGCCGAGCGCGGCAGCCTCAACCCGCGCCAGGTCAAGATCCCGGGGGTGATGGTCGACTGCGTGGTGGTCGCGCGGCCCGAGAACCACCAGCAGACCTTCGCCACGCCCTACGACCCGGCCTTCAGCGCCGAGCTGCGCGTGCCGCTGCAGGGCCTGGCCACCCTGGCGCTGGATGCGCGCAAGCTGATCGCCCGGCGCGCCGCCTTCGAGCTGGCGCAGAACGCCGTGGTCAACCTCGGCATCGGCATGCCCGAGGGGGTGGCGGCGGTGGCGTTTGAAGAGCGGGTGCTCGACCTGGTGACGCTGACCGCCGAGCCCGGGGTGATCGGCGGCGTGCCGGCCGGGGGGCTGAACTTCGGCGCCGCCACCAACGCCGAGGCGATCATCGACCAGCCCGCGCAGTTCGACTTCTACGACGGCGGCGGGCTCGACCTCGCCTTCCTCGGTCTGGCGCAGGCCGATGCCGAGGGCAACCTCAACGTCAGCAAGTTCGGCCCGCGGCTGGCCGGGGCCGGCGGCTTCATCAACATCAGCCAGAACGCGCGCAAGGTGGTGTTCGTCGGCAGCTTCACCGCCGGGGGGCTGGAGATCGCGCTCGAGGACGGGCGGCTGCGGATCGTGCGTGAGGGGCGCGAGCGCAAGTTCGTCGCCCGGGTCGAGCAGCGCACCTTCAGCGGCGCGCACGCCTACCGCCAGGGCCAGCCGGTGCTGTACGTGACCGAGCGCTGCGTGTTCGCGCTCGGCCCGCACGGGCTGGAGCTGATCGAGATCGCCCCGGGCGTCGAGCTCGAGCGTGACATCTGCGCGCAGATGGACTTCCGCCCGCGGGTGCGCGAGCCGCTGCGGCTGATGGACGCGCGCCTGTTCCGCCCCGAGCCGATGGGGCTGCGCGAGGAGCTGACCGCACTGCCGCTGGCGCAGCGCTTCAGCTACGCGCCCGACGAGAACCTGTTCTTCATCGACTTCGAGAACCTGCGGGTGCGCAGCGCCGCCGAGGTCGAGGCCATCGGCGCCGAGGTCGAGGCCCGCCTGGCGCCGCTCGGGCGCCAAGTCTATGCGATCGTCAACTACGACGGCTTCGACATCGCCCCCGAGCTGCTCGAGGCCTACACCGCGATGGTCGAGCAGCTGGTGCGCCGCCACTACCTGGGCGTGACGCGCTACACCACCAACGCCTTCCTGCGCATGAAGCTCGGCGACGCCTTCAGCCGCCGCCAGCTGGTGCCGCAACTGTACGCCAGCCGCGACGCCGCGCGCGCCGGCCTGCGCGCCGCCGAGCCCCCGAACGCGGCCGAGGACTGACGGTGTCCGGGCTCGTCACGCTGCGAAGCCGCGCGCGCGAGCTCGGCTACGGCTTGCAGGCGCTGCTGCCGCTGCCCGGCTGGATCGAGGCGCCGGGCTGCACGCGGCTGTGGCTGGTGTGCTCGACCGGCGACGCGGTGCAGCGGCGCTGGCTGGCCGGGCGGACGGTCGCGGCCTGCCTCGCCGAGGAAGCCGCGACACCGGCCGAAACCTCGGCTGGCCCGCTCGACGACTTCTGCCGCGCAGAACTCGCCACGCTGCTCGACGGGCTGGCCTACCGCTTCCTGTTCCCGCACCCGTACGCCGAGCTGCCGTTCCCGCTGCTGAAGCTGCTCGGCGAGCTCGGCTGGCTGCGCCCTTCGCCGCTGATGAACACCCTGCACGCGCACATCGGCAGCTGGTGGGCGGTGCGCGCCGTCGTCGCGCTGGCGGGCAACGACGAAGCCCCGGTCGAGACGACCACGCTCGGCGCCGACCCGTGCCTGGGCTGCGCCGCGCCCTGCATCAGCGCCTGCCCCGGCGGCGCGGTGAGCCGCGCGGGCTGGCGCTTCGAGGCCTGCGCAGCGCAGCGCCTCGCGCCCGCCTCCCCCTGCGCCGCCACCTGCCCGGCGCGGCTGGCCTGCCCCGCCGGCGCGCCGTTGCGCTACGGCAGCGACGTGCTCGCCTACCACTACGGTGTGTCGCTGCGCACGCTGCGCGAATTCGCCTCGGCGCAGGCGCACCTGTGATCGGCGGCGCGCAGGCACCGCGGACAGCGGTTGCGGCGGCTATGCGCCGCGGCTGAAGCGGTAGATGTCGCCTTCGTCGCAGCGGCGTGCCACCGCGCCGCGCCGCCACAGGTGATTCAGGTGCGCGATCGCCTCGCTCATCGCGAAGAAGGTCTGGTGCGGGTCGAGCTCACGGCGAAACAGCACCGGCAGCGCGCCGGCGGCGCTCAGGCCCTGGCCGCAGGCATCGAGCAGCACGTCCAGCCGCTCTTCGTGGTGCGCGGCGATCGCCGCCAGCCGCGCGTGCAGCCCGGCGTAGGGCTCGCCGTGTGCAGGCAGCACCAGCGTGTCTGCCGGCAGGCTGCCCAAGCCCCGGTTCGAGGCCAGATACCGCGCCAGCGGATCGCCGTCGGGCGCGCTGGCCCAAACGCCGACGTTGGCGGTGATCTTCGGCAGCACCTGGTCGCCGGCGATCAGCAGCCGCGCGCCGGGCTCGAACAGCAGCACCTGCTCGGGCGCGTGGCCGTAGGCGGTGAGCACCTGCCATTCACGCCCGCCGATCGCGAGTCGGTCGCCGGCCAGCAAGCGCCGGTAACTGCGCGGCAAACCGTCGACCAGTCTGCGGTAGGCGTTGCCGCGACGGCGCAGCGTGTCGCGGCGCTCGGCGTCGAGGCCGTGCGCGGCGAACAGCGCGTCGATCGCGTCACCGTCCCAGCCGGGCAAGCCGTGCCAGATCGCGTGCGCGGCGTGGAACTCGGTCGCGCTCATCCAGACCTCGCAGCCGAAGCGCGCCGCGAGCCAGGCCGCCGCGCCGATATGGTCCGGGTGGCAGTGGGTGACGACGATCCGCGTCAGCGGACGCCCCCCGAGCGCCTCGACGAAGGCTTGCTCCCACAGCGCCCGCATCTCGGGCAGGCCGACGCCGGTATCGACCAGGCACCAGCCCTCGCCGTCTTCGAGCAGCCACAGGTTGATGTGGTCGAGCGCGAACGGCAGCGGCAGCCGCAGCCAGCGCACGCCGGGCGCGATCGTGCGCGCACTGCCGGCGCCCGGCGGCGCGCCGTGCGGATATTCCAGCTCGTGATGCGATGCGCTCTCCACGCTTCCCCCTCTCCGGCTGCCGTGCGGCGATGCCGGGCGCACCGCCTTGACGTTTACGTAAACGTGATACACTCCCAAGTCGAGCACCTACCTTACCACGGTTTACGGAGCACGAACTTGACCAGCGCCGACACGCTTTCCGGCTCGACGATCTACACGATCAGCGACCTCGCGCGCGAGTTCGACGTCACCACGCGTGCGATCCGCTTCTACGAAGACGAGGGTCTGCTGAACCCGCGTCGCGAAGGCCGCAAGCGCCTCTACACCAAGCGCGAGCGCACCCGGCTGAAGCTGATCCTGCGCGGCAAGCGGCTCGGCATGAGCCTCGGCGAGACGCGTGAGCTGTTCGACCTGTTCGACACCGCACGCGGCGAGGAGCGGCAGCTGCAACTGTTCATGAAGATCCTCGCCGAGCGCCGCGCGATCCTCGAGCAGCAGCAGCGCGACATCGAAGCCGTGCTGCTCGAGATCGACACGGCCGCCGCCGAGTGCCGCCGCCTGCTCGCCGAGCACAGCTTCGCCTCCTCTGCGTGAACCACGCGCCCGGCATCGGGCACGCTCGGTCGCCCAATATTGACGTTTACGTCAACGTAAATTAATCTCCTCCCACTCTACTACACTAGGTCGGGGTCGGGTCTGTCCGGCGCCGCAGAAGAACATCCGGAGAAACCACGATGATCGAGCTGCCGTCCCTGAACTTCGCCCTCGGCGACACCATCGACATGCTGCGCGAAGCGGTGCGCAGCTTCGCCCAGGCCGAGATCGCGCCGCGCGCCGCCGAGATCGACCGCACCGACCAGTTCCCGATGGACCTGTGGCGCAAGCTGGGCGACATGGGGCTGCTCGGCGTCACCGTGTCGGAAGAGTACGGCGGCGCCAACCTCGGCTATCTGGCGCACATGATCGCGATGGAAGAGATCTCGCGCGCCTCGGCCTCGGTCGGGCTGTCGTACGGCGCGCACTCGAACCTGTGCGTCAACCAGATCTCGCGCAACGGCTCGGCCGAGCAGAAGGCCAGGTACCTGCCCAAGCTGATCTCGGGCGAGCACGTCGGCGCCTTGGCGATGTCCGAACCCGGCGCCGGCTCGGACGTGGTGTCGATGCGTCTGCGCGCCGACAAGCGCGGCGACCGCTACGTGCTGAACGGCTCGAAGATGTGGATCACCAACGGCCCCGACGCCGACACGCTGGTGGTCTACGCCAAGACCGACATGGACGCCGGCCCGCGCGGCATCACCGCCTTCCTGATCGAGAAGGGCTACAAGGGCTTCTCGATCGCGCAGAAGCTCGACAAGCTCGGCATGCGCGGCTCGCACACCGGCGAGCTGGTGTTCCAGGACTGCGAGGTCCCCGAGGACAACGTCCTCGGCGGCGTCGGCAACGGCGTCAAGGTGCTGATGTCGGGGCTCGACTACGAGCGCGCGGTGCTCGCCGCCGGCCCGATCGGCATCATGCAGGCGTGCATGGACGCGGTGATCCCCTACGTCCACGAGCGCAAGCAGTTCGGCCAGCCGATCGGCGAGTTCCAGCTGATGCAGGGCAAGATCGCCGACATGTACACCACGCTGATGGCGTGCCGCTCGTACGTGTACGCGGTCGGCCAGGCGCTCGACCGCTTCGGCGCCGAGCACGCGCGCAGCGTGCGCAAGGACGCCGCCGGCGTGATCCTCTACGCCGCCGAGAAGGCCACCTGGATGGCCGGCGAAGCGATCCAGGTGCTGGGCGGCAACGGCTACATCAACGAGTACCCGGTCGGGCGGCTGTGGCGCGACGCCAAGCTCTACGAGATCGGCGCCGGCACCAGCGAGATCCGCCGCATGCTGATCGGCCGCGAGCTGTTCACCGAAACCGCCTGACCGGAGGAGCCGGCCATGAAGCCGAGTTACGTCCACGGGGCTTCGGACAAGCCCCTGATCGGCGAGACGATCGGCCGCTTCCTCGAGGCGGCGGCCGCGCGCTGGGGCAGCCGCGATGCGCTGGTGGTGCGCCACCAGGGCATCCGCTGGACCTATGCCGACTTCGCACGCGAAGTCGAGGCGCTGGCCTGCGGCCTGTTGCGCCTGGGGCTCGAACCCGGCGACCGCATCGGCATCTGGTCGCCGAACAACGTCGAGTGGGTGCTGATGCAGTTCGCGACCGCGAAGGCCGGGCTGGTGATGGTCAACATCAACCCCGCCTACCGCATCGCCGAACTCGAATACGCGCTGAACAAGGTCGGCTGCAAGGCGCTGGTGCTGGCGCCGAGCTTCAAGTCCAGCGACTATTTGGAAATGATCCGCCAGATCGCGCCCGAGCTCGAGGCCGCCCGACCCGGCCGGCTCGAGGCGCTGGCGCTGCCCACGCTGCGCTGGGTGATCCGCCTCGGTGCCGAAGCCACGCCCGGGATGCTGAACTTCGATGCGCTGCGCACCGAGCCTTCGCCCGCCGAGCGCGAAGCGCTGGCGGCGATCGGCGCGCGGCTGCAGTTCGACGACCCGATCAACATCCAGTTCACCTCGGGCACCACCGGCGCGCCCAAGGGCGCGACGCTGTCGCACCACAACATCCTGAACAACGGCTTCTTCGTCGGCGAAGCGATGAAGCTGACGCCCGAGGACCGGCTGTGCATCCCGGTGCCGCTGTACCACTGCTTCGGCATGGTGCTCGGCAACCTCGCCTGCGTCACCCACGGCGCCTGCATGGTGTACCCGTCGGAAGCCTTCGAGCCGCAGGCGGTGCTCGAGGCCGTCGCCGCCGAGCGCTGCACCGCGCTGCACGGCGTGCCGACGATGTTCATCGCCGTGCTCGACCACCCGGACTTCGGCAAGCACGACCTCTCGCGGCTTCGCACCGGGATCATGGCCGGCAGCCCCTGCCCGATCGAAGTGATGAAGCGCGTCGTCAGCCAGATGAACATGACCGAGGTCACGATCGCCTACGGCATGACCGAGACCTCGCCGGTCAGCTTCCAGAGCGGGACCGACGAGCCGCTCGAGCAGCGCGTGGCGACCGTCGGACGCATCCACCCGCACGTCGAGGTCAAGATCGTCGACCCCGAGGACCGCATCGTGCCGCGCGGCAGCGCCGGCGAACTGCTGACGCGCGGCTACTCGGTGATGCTCGGCTACTGGGGCGACGAGGCCAAGACCGCGGAGGCGATCGATCGCGCCGGCTGGATGCATACCGGCGACCTGGCGACGCTCGACGAGGACGGCTACTGCAACATCGTCGGCCGGCTCAAGGACATGGTGATCCGCGGCGGCGAGAACATCTACCCGCGCGAGATCGAGGAGTTCCTGTACCGCCACCCCAAGGTGCAGGACGTGCAGGTGGTCGGCGTGCCCGACAGCCGCTACGGCGAAGAGCTGTGCGCTTGGATCAAGCCACGCGATGGCGAGATGCCGACCGAAGACGAAATCCGCGACTTCTGCCGCGGCCAGATCGCGCACTACAAGATTCCGCGCTACATCAAGTTCGTCGATGCCTTCCCGATGACGGTCACCGGCAAGATCCAGAAGTTCCTGATGCGCCAGCAGACCGCCGAGGAACTCGGGCTGAAGGCCGACAAGACGGCCTGATCCAGGCCAGGAGAGAGTCCAGATGCACAACGACCCGATCGTCATCGTCGCCGCCGCCCGCACCGCGATGGGCGGCTTCCAGGGCGCGCTGGCGTCCGTCCCCGCCCCCGGGCTCGGCTCGGCGGCGATCCGAACTGCGGTCGAGCGCGCCGGCCTTGCGCCCGCCGACGTGCAGGAGGTGTACATGGGCTGCGTGCTGCCGGCCGGCGTCGGCCAGGCACCGGCGCGCCAGGCCGCGCTCGGCGCCGGGCTGCCGCTCGCCACGCCGTGCACCACGGTCAGCAAGGTCTGCGGCTCGGGCATGAAGGCGGTGATGCTCGCGCACGATGCCATCGTCGCCGGCAGCTTCGAGGTGATCGTCGCCGGCGGCATGGAGAGCATGTCCAACGCGCCCTACCTGCTGCCCAAGGCACGCGGCGGCTACCGCCTCGGCCACGGCCAGATGCTCGACCACATGTTCTTCGACGGCCTCGAGGACGCCTACGACAAGGGCCGGCTGATGGGCACCTTCGCCGAAGAGTGTGCCGACCAGTACGGTTTCAGCCGCGAGGCCCAGGACGCCTACGCGATCGAATCGCTCAGGCGCGCCAGGACCGCGATCGAGGACGGCTCGTTCAAGGGCGAGATCACCGGCGTCGCCGTCAAGGGTCGCGCCGGCGAGACCGTGGTCGACACCGACGAGCAGCCGCTGTTGGCGAAACCCGACAAGATCCCGACGCTGAAGCCGGCCTTCCGCAAGAACGGCACCGTCACCCCGGCCAACTCGAGCTCGATCTCCGACGGCGCCGCCGCGCTGGTGCTGATGCGCCAGTCGGAAGCCGACCGACGCGGACTGAAGCCGATCGCGCGCCTCCTCGGCCACGCCTCGCACGCGCAGAAGCCGGGGCTGTTCACCACCGCCCCGGTCGGCGCGATGCAGAAGCTGCTGAGCCGGGTGGGCTGGACCGTCGACGACGTCGATCTGTGGGAGATCAACGAAGCCTTCGCCGTCGTGACGATGGCGGCGATCAGGGACCTCGAGCTCGACCCGGCCAAGGTCAACGTCCATGGCGGCGCCTGCGCGCTCGGCCACCCGATCGGCGCTTCGGGTGCGCGCATCATCGTCACGCTGCTCGCCGCGCTCGAGAAGTACGGCAAGACCCGGGGTGTGGCCTCGCTGTGCATCGGCGGCGGCGAAGCGACCGCGGTCGCCGTCGAACGCCTGTGAGTGAGTAGCGAGGTGCGAGGTGCGAGGTGCGAGGCAAGGCGGGGCTGTTGCTGATCTCCCGTAACCTCGTGCCTCGCACCTAGCACCTCGCACCTTCCCACCCCTCACCGGAGCGAAGCGACGATGTTGTTGACCAACGACCAGGAGATGATCCGCGACGCGGTGCGCGCCTTCGCGCAGGAGCAGATCGCACCGCACGCCGCCGCATGGGACCGCGACCACACCTTCCCGCGCGAGGCGCTGGCAGGGCTCGCCGAACTCGGTGTGCTCGGCATCACCACGCCCGAGGAATGGGGCGGCGCCAACCTCGGCTACGTCGCGCTCGCGCTGGCGCTGGAGGAGATCGCGGCCGGCGACGGCGCGACCTCGACCGTCGTCAGCGTGCACAACTCGGTCGGCATCGGCCCGATCCTCGCTTTCGGCACTGTCGAGCAGAAGGCGCACTACCTGCCGATGATGGCGTCGGGCAAGTGGCTCGGCGCCTTCGCGCTGACCGAGCCGCACGTGGGCTCCGACGCCGGCGCGATCCGCACCCGTGCGGTACGCGAGGGCGACCATTGGGTGCTGAACGGCACCAAGCAGTTCATCACCTCGGGCAAGCACGGCCAGGTCGCGATCGTGTTCGCGGTCACCGACCCGGCGGCCGGCAAGAAGGGCATCTCGGCCTTCGTCGTGCCGACCGACACCCCCGGCTGGAACGTCACCCGCGTCGAGGACAAGCTCGGCCAGCACGCTTCCGACACCGCGCAGATCGCGCTCGAGAACTGCCGCATCCCGGCGCACGCGCTGCTCGGCCGCGAGGGCGACGGCTACCGCATCGCGCTCGCCAACCTCGAGAGCGGGCGCATCGGCATCGCCTCGCAGTGCGTCGGCATGGCGCGCTCGGCGTTCGAGCATGCGCTGGCCTACGCTCGCGAGCGCGAGAGCTTCGGCAAGCCGATCATCGAGCACCAGGCGGTCGCCTTCCGCCTGGCCGATATGGCCACGCGCATCGAGGCGGCGCGCCAGCTGGTGCTGCACGCCGCGAGCCTCAAGGACGCCGGCAAGCCGTGTCTGAAGGAGGCGTCGATGGCCAAGCTGTTCGCCTCGGAGATGGCCGAAACGGTGTGCTCCGACGCGATCCAGGTCCACGGCGGCTACGGCTACCTCGCCGACTTCCCGGTCGAGCGCATCTACCGCGACGTGCGCGTGTGCCAGATCTACGAGGGCACCTCCGACGTGCAGCGCATCGTCATCGCCCGGGCGCTGGCCCAGTAACCCTCTGCCCGGAAGGAACCTGCCGGCATGAACGTCATCAAGAGCAAGCTCAACCCCCGGGCCGAGGACTTCCGCGGCAACGCCGAGCGCATGGGCGCGCTGGTCGCCGACCTGCGCGAGCAGGTCACGCGAATCAAGCTCGGCGGCGGCGCCGAGGCGCGCGCGCGCCACACCGCGCGCGGCAAGCTGCTGCCGCGCGACCGCATCCGCGCGCTGCTCGACGTAGGTTCTCCCTTCCTCGAGCTGTCGCAGCTCGCCGCACACGGCATGTACGACGACGACATCCCGGCCGCCGGCATCATCACCGGCATCGGCCGCGTGCAGGGGCAGGAATGTGTGATCGTTGCCAACGACGCGACGGTCAAGGGCGGCACCTATTACCCGATGACGGTCAAGAAACACTTGCGCGCGCAGGAGATCGCCGCGCAGAACGCGCTGCCGTGCATCTACCTGGTCGACTCGGGCGGCGCCAACCTGCCCAACCAGGACGAGGTGTTCCCCGACCGCGAGCACTTCGGCCGCATCTTCTACAACCAGGCCAACCTGTCGGCGCGCGGCATCCCGCAGATCGCGGTGGTGATGGGTTCGTGCACCGCCGGCGGTGCCTACGTGCCGGCGATGGCCGACGAGTCGATCATCGTCGGCAAGCAGGGCACGATCTTCCTCGCCGGCCCGCCGCTGGTGAAGGCCGCCACCGGCGAAGTGGTCAGCGCCGAGGACCTCGGCGGCGGCGACGTGCATTGCCGCACCTCGGGCGTCACCGACCACTACGCGCTCAACGACGCCCATGCGCTGGGGCTGGCGCGCAAGGTCGTCGCCAACCTCAACCGCGTCAAGCGCCCGGGCGTGAGCCTGCGCGATCCGCGCGACCCGCTGTACGCGCCGCGCGAAATCCACGGCGTGATCCCGGCCGACACGCGCAAGCCGTTCGACGTGCGCGAAGTGATCGCGCGCCTGGTCGACGGCTCCGAGTTCGACGAGTTCAAGGCCCTCTACGGCACCACGCTGGTGTGCGGCTTCGCGCACATCTTCGGCTACCCGGTGGGGATCGTCGCCAACAACGGGGTGCTGTTCGCGGAAGCCGCGCTCAAGGGTGCGCACTTCGTCGAGCTGTGCGCGCAGCGCGGCATCCCGCTGGTGTTCCTGCAGAACATCACCGGCTTCATGGTCGGGCGCAAGTACGAGAACGAGGGCATCGCCAAGCACGGCGCGAAGATGGTGACCGCGGTCGCCTGCGCCCAGGTGCCCAAGCTGACCGTGCTGATCGGCGGCTCCTTCGGCGCCGGCAACTACGGCATGTGCGGGCGCGCCTACAGCCCGCGCTTCCTGTGGATGTGGCCCAACGCCCGCATCTCGGTGATGGGCGGCGAGCAGGCGGCCGGCGTGCTGGCGCAGGTGCGCCGCGAAGGCATCGAGCGCAAGGGCAGCCGCTGGAGCCTGGAGGACGAGGAAGCCTTCAAGGCGCCGATCCGCGAGCAGTACGAGACCCAGGGCCACCCCTACTACGCCAGCGCGCGGCTGTGGGACGACGGCGTGATCGACCCGGCCGACACGCGCATGGTGCTGGGGCTGGGCCTGTCGGCGGCGCTGAACGCGCCGATCGAGAAGACCGATTTCGGCGTATTCCGGATGTGATGCACGAGTGAGGGGTAAGGGGTGAGGAGTGAGGGGGAAAGATGCCCCCTCCTGATGCCTTTCCCCTCACTCCTCACACCTCACTCTTCACCTCGTGAACGGAAGCAGAATCCATGAGCGACCCGACGATCCTGACCCAGCACCACGAGGGCGTGGCGACGCTGACGCTGAACCGCCCCGAGCTGCACAACGCCTTCGACGACGCGCTGATCGCTGAGCTGAGCGCTGAATTCGAACGCCTCGGCGAGGACCCGGCGGTGCGCGTGGTGGTGCTCGCAGCCAACGGCAAGAGTTTCTCCGCCGGTGCCGACCTGAACTGGATGCGGCGCATGGCCGACTACGGCCTCGAGCAGAACCTCGACGACGCCCGCGGGCTGGCCGGACTGATGCGCACCATCTACGCGCTGCCCAAGCCGGTGATCGCCCGGGTCCAGGGGCCGGCCTACGGCGGCGGCGTCGGCCTGGTCGCGTGCTGCGACATCGCGATCGCCGCCGAGACCGCGAGCTTCTGCCTGTCCGAGGTCAAGCTCGGGCTGATCCCGGCGGTGATTTCGCCGTACGTCGTCGCCGCGATCGGCGAGCGCCAGGCGCGGCGCTACTTCGTCAGCGCCGAGCGCTTCGACGCCTACGAGGCGCAGCGCATCGGCCTGGTGCACGAAGTCGTGCCGCACGCGACGCTCGACGCCAAGCTGGCCGAGATCCTGAAAGCGCTGGCCGGCAACGGCCCGCAGGCGATGCGCGAAGCCAAGCGCCTGGCGCGCGATGTGTCGCGCGGACCGATCGACGTCGACATGATCGAAGATACCGCCCGGCGCATCGCGACGATCCGCGCCTCGGACGAGGGCCGCGAAGGCTTGTCGGCGTTCCTGAACAAGCGCAAGCCCGGCTGGATCGGCGGATGACGTCACCCTCTCCCTCCCCCCTTGCGGGGGAGGGTTGGGGTGGGGGTAGATGGCGGCAGTGCCCAACGGTCCCACCCCCACCCTGACCCTCCCCCGTCGAGGAGGAGGGAAAGACCGAACACAACGACAACCCGGGGAGAACCCGATGTTCGACAAGATCCTGATCGCCAACCGCGGCGAAATCGCCTGCCGCGTGATCAAGACCTGCCGCCGGCTCGGCATCCGCACCGTCGCGGTGTACTCGGAAGCCGACGCCGGTGCGCGCCACGTCGCGCTGGCCGACGAAGCCTGGCTGCTCGGCCCGGCGCCGGCGCGCGAATCCTATCTGCGCGCCGACAAGATCATCGAGATCGCCAAGGCCTCGGGCGCGCAGGCGATCCACCCTGGCTACGGCTTCCTGTCCGAGAACGCCGACTTCGCCGAGCGCCTCGAAGCCGCGGGCCTGGTGTTCATCGGCCCGCCGGCCGCGAGCATCCGCGCGATGGGCTCGAAGAGCGCCGCCAAGACGCTGATGGAAAAAGCCGACGTGCCGCTGGTGCCGGGCTACCACGGCGCCGACCAGAATCTGGAACTGCTGAAGCGCGAAGCGCGTCGCATCGGCTTTCCGGTGCTGATCAAGGCCAGCGCCGGCGGCGGCGGCAAGGGCATGAAGGTCGTCGGCCACGAGGGTGAGCTCGAGAGCCAGCTCCTGTCGGCTCAGCGCGAGGCGCAGGCGTCGTTCGGCGACGCGCAGGTGCTGGTCGAGAAGTACCTGGGCCGTCCGCGCCACATCGAGATACAGGTATTCGCCGACAAGCACGGCGAAATCGTCTACCTGTTCGAGCGCGACTGCTCGGTGCAGCGCCGCCACCAGAAGGTGATGGAGGAAGCCCCCGCCCCCGGCATGAGCCCCGAGCGCCGCCGAGCGATGGGCGAGGCCGCGTGCTCGGCCGCGCGCGCGATCGGCTACGTCGGCGCCGGAACGGTCGAGTTCATCGCCGACGAGGACGGCACCTTCTACTTCATGGAGATGAATACGCGGCTGCAGGTCGAGCACCCGGTCACCGAGATGATCACCGGCCAGGACCTGGTCGAGTGGCAGTTGCGCGTCGCCGCAGGCCAGCCGCTGCCCTCGCGGCAGGACCAGCTCGCGATCAGGGGTCACGCCTTCGAGGCGCGCGTCTACGCCGAAGACCCCGAGCGCGACTTCCTGCCGGCGATCGGACGGCTGGTGCACCTGCGCCCGCCCGCCGAAGGCCCGCACGTACGCGTCGACACCGGCGTGCGCGAAGGCGACGAGGTGTCGATGCACTACGATCCGATGATCGCCAAGCTGATCGTCTGGGACGAAGACCGCGACCGCGCGCTAGCGCGGATGCGCCGCGCGCTGGCCGACTACCAGGTCGTCGGCCTGACCACCAACCTGCGCTTCCTCGGCCGGCTGGCCGCGCACCCGGCCTTCATCGCCGGCGACGTCGACACCGGCTTCATCGCTCGCCACGCCGACGCGCTGCTGAGCCCGCAGGGCCAGGCGCCGGATACGGTGCTGGCGCTCGCCGCGCTCGGCGAGTTGCTGAAGATCCGGCACGCGAGCGCCGAGCGCGCGCGCCGCTCGCACGATCCGTGGTCGCCGTGGAACGCCGCCGCCGGCTGGCGTCTGAACGGCGACAGCCACCACGACCTGCACCTGCGCGACGGCGAGCGCGACGTGATCGTCGTCGCACACTTCCGTCGCGACCACTTCCTGCTCGACCTGCCCGGCGGCACCGTGACCGCGCGCGGCACGCTCTCGGCCGACGGCGAACTCGCCGCCGACCTCGACGGCATGCAGCTGCGCGCGACCCTGGTACGCCGCGGCGAGCTGGCCACCGTGATCACCGCCGAGGGCAGCCACGCCATCGTCGTCCATGACCCGCTGCACCAGGCGCTCGAGCTCGAGGCCGAGGAAGGCGGGCTGAATGCGCCGATGCCGGGCGCGATCATCGCGGTGATGGTCAAGGCGGGCGATCCGGTCGAAAAGGGCGCACCGCTGATGATCCTCGAGGCGATGAAGATGGAGCACACCATCACCGCGCCGCGAACCGGCACCGTCGAGCGCGTCAACTACGCCGTCGGCGACCAGGTCCAGGACGGCGCCGAGCTGCTGGCGATCGCCGCTGAGGAATGAGCGCGCCCCCATGACCGTCCACTACCTGGAAGACTTCACCCCCGGCCAGCGCTTCGAGACCGAGTCGATCACCGTCACCGAGGCGATGATCATCGACTTTGCGCGCCAGTTCGATCCGCAGCTCTTCCATACCGACCCCGAAGCGGCGAAGGGCACGATGTTCAGCGGGCTGGCGGCGAGCGGCTGGCACACCTCGGCGCTGACGATGGGGCTGGTGGTGCGCTCGGGGCTGAAGATCGCCAACGGCCAGGTCGGTCTCGGCGTCAACGGTATCCAGTGGCCCAGGCCGGTACGCCCCGGCGACCGGCTGCGCGTGACGATCGAGGTGCTCGAGGTCACGCCTTCGCGCTCGCGCCCCGGCTGGGGCGTGGTCAAGGTGCGCTGGACCACGCGCAACCAGCACGGCGACACCGTCGCCGTGATCGAACCGAACTGCTGGGTCGAGGCGCGCGACGCAGCATCGGGCTGAAGGGCACGCTATGATCGTGCGATCGACAGTGCGGCAGAGAGCACGATCATGAGCACGATCAGCGCCAACGAGCTGAAGACGCGCGGCGTTTCGGCGCTCGAGGCAGCCTTGCAGGACGAGCCCGAAGCGACGATCACGGTCCGCGGTCGCAAGCGCTTCGTGGTGATGGAGCTCGAGCACTACCAGTACCTGCGCGAGTGCGAGCTGGAAGCGGCGCTGCTGCAGGCGCAGGCCGACATCGCCGCTGGCCGGGTGGTCGACGAGTCGGTCGAAGCCCACGTCAAGCGGGTCAGCGATGGCGTATAGGCTGGTCTTCACCGAGAGCTACAACCGCCGTGCCATTCGTTTCCTGAAGCGCCATCCGGACATGGTCCGCACCTACGAGAAGACGCTGAAACTGCTCGAGCTGAACCCGCACCACCCCTCGCTGCGCCTGCACGCCTTGTCGGGACGGCTGCAGGGATTGCACTCGGTGTCGATCAACCTCAGCTACCGGATCACGCTCGAGCTGATGTTCCGCGAGCACGAGATCATCCTGATCAACGTCAGCGACCACGACGAAGTCTACTGAACGAGGAGAGCGAACATGAGCCTGCCGAGCAAGGTCAAGATCGTCGAAGTCGGCCCGCGCGACGGGCTGCAGAACGAAAAGACCCTGGTCCCCGCCGCGGTCAAGATCGAGCTGATCGAGCGCCTCGCCGCCGCCGGGCTGCCGGTGGTCGAGGCCACCAGCTTCGTCTCGCCCAAGTGGGTGCCGCAGATGGCCGACGCCACCGAGGTGCTGACCGGCGTCAAGCGCAAGCCCGGCGTCGCCTACCCGGTGCTGACCCCGAACCTGAAGGGCTTCGAGGCTGCGCGCGCCGCCGGCGCCGACGAGGTCGCGGTGTTCGCCGCCGCCAGCGAGAGCTTTTCGCAGAAGAACATCAACTGCTCGATCGCCGAGAGCCTGGAGCGCTTCGTGCCACTGATGGCGGCCGCGCAGGCGGCCGGCGTGCGCGTGCGCGGCTACGTCTCGTGCGTGCTCGGCTGCCCCTATGAGGGTGCGATCGCCCCGGCCGCGGTCGCGCGCGTCGCGCTCGAGCTGCAGCGGATGGGCTGCTACGAGGTCTCGCTCGGCGACACCATCGGCGTCGGCACCCCCGAGCAGGCCCGCGCGATGGTGCGCGCGGTCGCCGGAGTCGTGCCGGTCGACCACTTGGCCGCGCACTTCCACGACACCTACGGCATGGCCGCGGCCAACCTGTACGCCGTGCTCGACGAAGGCGTCGCCGTAGCCGACGCCTCGGTCGCCGGCCTCGGCGGCTGCCCCTACGCCAAGGGCGCCTCGGGCAACGTCGCCACCGAAGACGTCGTCTATCTGCTGCACGGCCTGGGCATCGCCACCGGCGTCGACCTCGACGCGCTGGTCGACACCGGCGCCTGGATCAGCGAGCAGCTCGGCCGCGAGACCGGCTCGAAGGTCGCGAAAGCGGTGCTGGCGAAGCGAAGCTGAGCCGGGTTCCACCTGTTCCGCAGGCTCCGGCAGACCACCCTTTATCGCTCAGCCCAGCCACTGGCGCGCGTTGCGGAACAGGCGCAGCCAGGGGCTCGCTTCCGGCCAAGCCTTCGGCGCCCACGAGAAGTTGAGCGTTCGCAGCGTGCGCTCGGGGTGCGGCATCGTGATCGTGAAGCGGCCGTCGCGCGTCGTCAGCCCGGTGATGCCCTCGGGCGAGCCGTTGGGGTTGGCCGGGTAGGCTTCGGTCGGCCGGTGACGGTTGTCGACGTAGCGCAGCGTCACCAGCTCGGCGGCGAGCGCTTTGCGCGGCCCGCTGTCGGCGCGGAACTCGGCGCGGCCCTCGCCGTGCGCGACCGCGATCGGCAGCACCGAGCCCGCCATGCCGGCGAAGAACAGCGAGGGGCTCGGCAGCACTTCGACCAGACCGAGCCGCGCCTCGAACTGCTCGACCCGGTTGCGCACGAAGTGCGGCCACAGCTCGGCGCCCTGGATCAGCTCGTGCAGGTTCGACATCATCTGGCAGCCGTTGCAGACGCCGAGGCCGAAGCTGTCGCTGCGGGCGAAGAACGCCGCGAACTCGTCGCGCGCGCGCACGTTGAACAGGATCGACTTGGCCCAGCCTTCGCCGGCGCCGAGCACGTCGCCGTAGGAGAAGCCGCCGCAGGCGACGATGCCGGCGAAGTCCGCCAGGCTGACGCACCCGCCGAGGATGTCGCTCATGTGCACGTCGACCGCCGCGAAGCCGGCGCGGTCGAAGGCCGCCGCCATCTCGACCTGGCCGTTGACGCCCTGCTCGCGCAGCACCGCGACGCGCGGCCGCGCGCCGCTGGCGACGAAAGGTGCGGCGGGGTCATCGGTCGGGTCGAAGGCGAGCTTCGCGCTCAGCCCCCGGTCGGCGGCATCGCAGGCGGCGTCGAAGGCCTGGCGCGCGCTGCCGGGCTCGTCGCGCAAGGCCTGCAGGCGGTAGCTGGTCTCCGACCAGGCCGCGCGCAGCTCGGAACGGGTACGGCTGAACAGCACCTCGCCCCGGGCGCGCAGCGTCAGCCGGTCGTCGCCGCT
Source organism: Candidatus Competibacteraceae bacterium (assembly GCA_039807445.1). GTDB lineage: Bacteria > Pseudomonadota > Gammaproteobacteria > Competibacterales > Competibacteraceae > JBDHRG01. Next base: position 26,266 of record JBDHRG010000002.1, on the reverse strand, counting down.
GGGGCAGCCGATCACGTGGCAGCAGCCGGCCAGCCCGGCGGCGGCGAAGCGCGCCAGCACCGCGTCGCGCTCGGCGCTCCTCACCTGCACCACCGCACCCAGCTCTTCGCTGAACAGCGCCGCCAGCGGGTCGTCGCCGAGGTCATCGAGCATGGCGCTGATGCCGGTGCCGCCGGCGAACATCATCTCCGCCAGCAGCGCGAGCAGGCCGCCGTCGGAGCGGTCGTGGTAGGCGAGCAGCTTGCCGACCGCGTTCAGCGCCTGCACCGCGGCGAACAAGCCGAGCAGGTCCTGCGGCGCATCGAGGTCGGGCACCGCCTCACCGAGCGCGCCGTACACCTGCGCCAGCGCCGAACCGCCGAGGCGGTTCCTGCCACGGCCGAGGTCGACCAGGATCAGGTCGGTATCGCCGGCGTCGCGCCTGAGTTCCGGCGTCAGCGTCGCGCGCACGTCGACCACCGGCGCGAAGCCCGAGACGATCAGCGACAGCGGCGCGACCACCTTGCGCGTCTCGCCGCCCTGCGCCCAGACGGTCTGCATCGACAGCGAATCCTTGCCGACCGGGATCGCCAGCCCCAGCTGCGGGCACAGCGCCATGCCGACCGCGCGCACGGTGTCGAACAGCCGCGCGTCTTCGCCGGGGGCGCCCGCCGCCGCCATCCAGTTGGCCGACAGGCGTATGTCGCGGATCGAGGCGATGCGCGCCGCGGCGAGGTTGGTGACGGCCTCGGCGACCGCCATGCGCCCCGAAGCCGGCGCGTCGAGCACGGCGAGCGGCGTGCGCTCGCCCATCGCCATCGCTTCGCCGGTCACGGTGTCGAAGCCGGTTGCGGTGACCGCGCAGTCGGCGACCGGCACCTGCCAGGGGCCGACCATCTGGTCGCGCGCGACCAGGCCGCCGACCGAACGGTCGCCGATCGTGATCAAAAAGCTCTTGTCGGCGACCGCCGGCAGCTTCAGCACGCGCTCGACCGCCTCAGCGAGCGTGATGCCGGCGGTCGCGAACGCCGCGCCCGCCGCCGCCACGCGCTGCACCTCGCGCAGCAGCTTCGGCGGCTTGCCGAGCAGCACCTCCATAGCCAGGTCGACCGGGGCGTTGCCGAAGTGGCGGTCCTCGACCACCAGCCGCTGCTCGTCGGTGGCCACGCCCAGCACCGCGTACGGACAGCGCTCGCGCGCGCACAGCGCCTCGAAGGCCTCGAGCCGCTCGGCGGCGACTGCGAGCACGTAGCGTTCCTGCGCCTCGTTGCACCAGATCTGCATCGGCGACATGCCGGGGTCGTCGCTCGGCACCTGACGCAGCTCGAAACGCCCACCCTTGCCCGCACCGTGCACGATCTCGGGCACCGCGTTCGACAGGCCGCCGGCGCCGACGTCGTGGATCGCCAGGATCGGGTTCGCTTCGCCGAGCGCGGCGCAGCGGTCGATCACTTCTTGCGCGCGGCGCTGCATCTCGGGGTTGCCGCGCTGCACCGAGGCGAAGTCGAGGTCTTCGCTCGATGCGCCGGTCGCCATCGACGAGGCCGCGCCGCCGCCGAGGCCGATCAGCATCGCCGGGCCGCCGAGCACGACGATCGGGGACCCCGCCGGCACCGCCTGCTTGTGGATCTGGTTCGCACGGATGTTGCCCAGACCGCCGGCGATCATGATCGGCTTGTGGTAGCCGCGCAGCCGGCCCTCGGCATCGGGCTGCTCGAAGGTGCGGAAGTAGCCGGCCAGGTTGGGCCGTCCGAACTCGTTGTTGAAAGCCGCGGCGCCGATCGGGCCCTCGAGCATGATGTCGAGCGCGCTGGCGATGCGCCCCGGCTTGCCGTGGTCGGTTTCCCAGGGCTGGACGAAGCCCGGGATCTTCAGGTTCGACACCGAGAAGCCGCACAGCCCGGCCTTGGGCCGCGAGCCGCGCCCGGTGGCGCCCTCGTCGCGGATCTCGCCGCCCGAGCCGGTCGCCGCGCCCGGGAACGGCGAGATCGCCGTCGGGTGGTTGTGCGTCTCGACCTTCATCAGGATGTGCAGCGGCTCTTCGGTGGTGCGGTACTCGGCGCTCGCCGGGTCGGGGGCGAAGCGCCCGCCGCGGCTTCCCTCGATCACCGAGGCGTTGTCGCTGTACGCCGACAGCACGCCCTCGGGGGCGTGGGCGTGGGTGTTCCTGATCATCGCGAACAGCGAACGCTCCTGCCGCTGCCCGTCGACGATCCAGTCGGCGTTGAAGATCTTGTGGCGGCAGTGCTCGGAGTTGGCCTGGGCGAACATCATCAGCTCGACGTCGTGCGGGTTGCGCCCGAGCCGGGTGAAGTTGTCGACCAGGTAGTCGATCTCGTCTTCCGACAGCGCCAGCCCCAGCTCGGCGTCGGCGCGCTCGAGCGCGGCGCGGCCACCGCCGAGCACGTCGACCGCCGCCAGCGCCGCCGGCGCGTGGCTCGCGAACAGCACCGCCGGGTCGTCGCTGGCGCCGAGCACGGCTTCGGTCATGCGGTCGTGCAGCAGCGGCTTCAGCGCCTCCAGGTCGTCGGCATCGGCGTCGATCCACCAGGCGACGCCGCGCTCGATGCGTTTGAGCTGCGCCAGCCCGCAGTTGCGCGCGATGTCGGTCGCCTTCGACGACCACGGCGAGATCGTGCCCGGGCGCGGCACCACGATCAGCGTCGGCTCACGGTCAATGGCCTGCTCCGCCACCGCCGGGCCGTACTCGAGCAGGCGCTCGAGCACCACGCGCTCATGGCTGCTCAGCGCGCCGTCGACGAAGTGCACGTACTCGGCGTAGATCGAGCCCAGCGCCGGCACGCGCGCACGCGCGGCCGCCAGCAGCTTCTCCAGACGGAAGGCGGAAAGGACAGGACTTCCACGGAAACGCAGCATCGCTTGTACTCGAGCGGGGCGGGCGGAGCGCGAATGATAGCGGAAGGTGAAGGGTGATGGGCGGTGAGGGATGAGCGACGGGTAACGAGCATCATCCCTCATTCCCCATTCCCCATTCCCCGAAGCCGCCCAAGCGGATCCTGCCGGTAGAAGGCGCGCAACTGCTCGTAGACCGCCGGATAACACCCGGCGAGCATCTCCGGCGTCTCGAAGAAGGCTTCGCTGGCGACGGCGAAGAACTCTTCCGGCGCCTCGGCGGCGTAGGGGTCGAGCGCGGTGTGTTCGCCGGCATCGGCGCGCGCGCACAGGTCGGCGTAGGCTTCGGTGAACACCGCTGCCCAGCGCCGCACCGACATGCCGCGATGCAGCGGCGGCAGGCCGTTGGGCTCGCCCGTGAGCATGTCGAGCTTGTGCGCGAACTCGTGCAGTGCGACGTGGAAGCCGTCGAGTCCGCGGCTGCCGAGCAAGTCGTCCCACGACAGGATCACCGGCCCGCGCTCCCAGGCTTCGCCGGCCAGCGGCTTGCGCACCACGTGGTGCACGCCGGCGGCGTCGGTGTACTCGTGGCGGGCGATGAAACCCTGCGGGTAGACCACCACCGCGGACCAGCCGCGATACCAGTCCAGCCCCAGGTTCAGGATCGGCAGGCAGGCAACGGCCGCCAGCGCCAGCGCCTGATCGGCGTCGAGCACGAGCCCGCCGGTCGGCTCGAGCGCCTTTTCGTGCAGGAACAGGATCGCCAGCCCGCGCAGCCGCGCGCGCTCTTCGGACGACAGCCCCGCGAACACCGGATCGGCGGCGAGCGCCCGCGCCCAGCGGGCCTCGTCGAGTTCGGTGCGCGCGAGCACCTGCCGGCGGCGCCAGTCGCGCAGCCAGCCCATCAGCGTTTGCCGTCGCGCTTCTGCCGCGCGAGCCAGGCCTCCGACCAGCGGTACAGCGCATAGATCGGGCTGCCGATCAGCGCCACGCCGAGCAGGATCGCCAGCACCAGCGCCACCGGCTTCGGCAGCCGCTCCCAGCCGGCGTCGAACAGCCACACGATCGCCACCGCGGCCAGCACGGTCAGCGCCGCCGCCAGCACCAACGCGACCCCATCGCGGCGCGTCACCCCTCCTCCTCCGCCACGGCTACGGGCGCCGCTTCACGCCGCGCCAGCAGGTCGGCGATGTGTTCGAGGATCGGCCAGGCGATCAAGAGCTGCGCGAACACGATCGCCGGCATGCGCTCGTGCTTGCGCAAGCCGGCGAGATGGTGCGACTGCAGCGGGATGCCGGTGTACTTGACGATCTGCCGCTCGAGCACGCTCACCGCGCGCGCGGGCATCAGCCCGTCGAGGTGGATGGTGTTGGCGCGTCGGCCCCAGTAGCTGCGCGGCACCACGGCGAGCATGAACGGCAGCGGGTCTTCGCCGAACATCCGCGCCAGATTGAACGACAGCCGCGGGTTGGGCAACGGCGCGTGCGTGGGCTGGAAGATCAGCTCCATACGATAGCAGTTGTCGGGCGGCGCTTCCCAGTACTCGTCGCCCGCCAGCTCGCGCAGCCGGCTCGGGTGGATCTTGATCACCACGTCGGCGTCGGTCTTCTGCCACTCGATCCAGCGCCGGTACGCCGATTCACGCCGGCGCATCTCGTCGGCCAGCAGTTGCACCTCGTGGCCGCGGTACTGCGTGTCGCGCGCGATCTTCCAGCGCCACTTGATGTCGCGGTCGGGGTCGACGAACAGCGTGTAGTCGAGCAGCGGCGCCAGCTCGGGATACAGCGCGTGCAGGCCCTCGACCACCAGGATCGGCGGCGCCCTGAACGGCTGCGGCGGCAGGAAGGTGCCGCTGGTGTGGTCGTAGCGCGGCAGATGCACCGTCTCGCCGCGCGTCAAGGCTTCGAGGTGCTCGCGCAACAGCGGCAAGTGGTTCATCTCCGGGTCGAGCGGCAGCCGCCCGCTGAGCTGGCGCACGGCGCGGTCTTCCTTGTGGTAGCCGTCCATCGCGATGGTGCCGACCAGGTCGGCGCCGAGGATGCGGCGCAAGCCGTTGGTATAGGTGGTCTTGCCGCTGCCGCTGTCGCCGGCCACACCGATGACGACCGGCGGCCCCGGGCGCTCGAGCAGCGCGCGCAACAGCGCACCGCGGCGGCGGTCGGTGACGGCGGGGAGATGCGGTTCGGAAGCCATGGCCCGGAGTGTGCGCATGCCGCGCCGCGCCGATCAAGCACCGCAGACCGCGCAGCGGCGTGCTGCGGCCGAAAAAACGACGGGGGTGGACGCGCGGGCCTGGATGCCGTGCTCACCCCCGAAAATGCTGCTTACTTCCCTGTCCGATTGGTGTCGACCGTTTGCGGCGGTCACAAACGGCATCCTGTCTCATGCAAGCAACGCGCCATGTCATGGATTTCCTTTTCTTTCAGCTCCTTGCCGTGCTCGGCACTCGGACCGCAGCGGCTCACTGTAAAGCCCGCTGACACCCTGTTGGCGCCGCCACCCGGCCTGCCGTGCCGGCGACGAGTTCAGCAACCCGGTGCCGTGCCGCGCGCGCGGGCTCGTCGCGCCCGGCATCCGCGGCCAGCGGCGCGCAGAAGCGCACTTCGGCTTCGATGCGCCGCTCGCCGAGCAGGCGCCAGAGGTGTGTAAGAAATTTGTCGTCGCCGACGAAGGGCACGCCGGAACGGTCTCCAGCGGGTCGGCGAACGTCCCCGAAGTCTGGGGAGAGCCGGTTTCCGGGCGGTTACGAGGGCGTGACAGGTCCGTGAGGGGTGAGGGGTGAGGCGAAGGGCGACAGCCTGCCTTCTCGCCCCTTGCTCCTCCCCCTCACCGGCGAACCGCTCGCTGTTATCATCCGCCGCCTCCCCGACCGCTTTGGACCTGTCGATGGAACTGCACCCCAGACGCCGCAACGCGGGCTTCACCGCGCTCGAGACCTTCGCGGTGCTCGTGATCGTCGCGATCCTCGCCGCGCTGGTGATCCCGCGCGTGATGGAGCGCCCCGACGAGGCGCGCGTGCGCAAGGCGAAGGCCGACCTGCTGCTGCTGCAGGAAGCGCTGAACCGCTACAAGACCGACAACGGCCGCTACCCGGCAACCGGCCAGGGCCTCGAGGCCCTGGTCGCGCGCCCGAGCGAAGCGCCGGAGCCGACCAACTGGCGCGGCCCCTACCTGCAGCAGGTGCCGAAAGACCCCTGGAATCGTCACTACCAGTACCAGTCGCCCGGCAAGCAGAGCCCGATCGACGTCTACACGCTCGGCGCCGACGGCCACCCCGGCGGCGAGGGCGTCGACACCGACATCGGCAACTGGTCGCTCGAGCACGGCGGCGCGAACTGAGGCCGCAGCGATACGGCTGCAGGCGGCGGCGCGGCGTATTGCACCATGGCCGAAACCTCGACCAGCGCATATGATTAAGGCCGTGGGCGCGCCGCAACACCAAGACCCACAAGCCAAAATACAACGCTTTCGAGATACGGTTGGCGCGCGCCATCTCCCTTCGCACGGAGCCCGTACACCGATGAAGCTGAACCGTCTCTACCGCGCCATAGCTTGCGCGGCCCTGCCCCTGCTCGCTACCGGTTGCGCCTCGGTCGAACCGGCGTCGTCGGCGAAGCTCGACCAGGCCTACGTCCGCCCCGGTCCCTTCCCCGCGCCGCCGGCGCTGCGGCCCCAGGTCGAGTTCTGGAAGAACGTCTATTCGCGCTGGAGCCTGGGTCAGTACGCGCTGCACGACGACGAGCACCTCGACCTGGTCTACGAAGTAGTCACGCTGCCCGATGGCGGCGGCGAGGGGCTCACGGCGTACCAGAAGGATTTCCTGCGCGGGCGCAAAGCCGAACTCGAGGGCGCGCTGCGCCAACTCGAACACAAGGCCGCGACCGGCGAGCCCTTGAACGATGCCGAGCAGGCGCTGAAGGCGAAGATCGTCGCCAGCAGCGCCGGCGAGGCCGGGGTGCGCGGCGCCGCCGAGCGTCTGCGCGCGCAGCGCGGCATCCGCGAGCGCTTCAGGCGCGGGCTCGAACTCGGCAGCCGCTACGATGCGCGCTTCCGCGCGCTGTTCCGCGAAGCCGGGCTGCCGGAAGACCTCGCCTTCCTGCCGCACGTCGAATCCTCGTTCCAGGCCAGCGCGCGCTCTTCGGTCGGCGCCGCCGGCATCTGGCAATTCATGCCGGCCACCGCGCGCCACCACGGCATGGCGCTGCACCCGGCCACCGACGAGCGCCTCGACCCGATCACCTCGGCCCGCGCCGCGGCGCGCTACCTCGGCGACGCCAATGCGCGGCTCGGCGACTGGTCGCTGGCGATCACCTCCTACAACCACGGCGTCGGCGGCATGGCGCGCGCCAAGAGCCAGTTCGGCACCGACTTCGCGCGCATCGTGCGCGATTACGACCACGCCAGCTTCGGCTTCGCCTCGCGCAACTTCTACACGCAGTTCCTCGCCGCGCGCGAGATCGCCGGCGACCCGCAGCGCTACTTCCAGGAGCCGATCGCGAAGCTCGCGCCGCACGAGGGCGAACGCGTCGGGCTCGACCGGCCGACCTCGGCCTTCGAACTCGCCAGCTACTACGGTCTGACGAGCGGCGAGCTCGCGGCGCTGAACCCGGCGTGGAGCCCGGCGGCGCTGAACGGGCGCGCGCTGCTGCCGGCCGGTGCCGGTGTCTGGCTGCCGGGCGGCACGCTGGCGCGCCTGGCACAGGCCGGCCGCGCCACTACGCCGCCCGAGCTGATCGCGATGAACGACACCCCGCCGCGCCCCTCGGTGAGCGTGCGTCCGGCGCCGCGCGCCGTGGCGAAGCGCAAGGTGGTGCGCTGAAGCGGGGGAATGGGCGAGCAGGAATGGGGAATGGGCGCGATGAGTATCCCATCCCTCATCCCTCGCACACAGGTAGCAGTTCCGCCAGTGCATGCACCTCGGTAAAGGCGCCGCTCGGCGCCTTCGCCGCTTCCCGGGTGTCGGGGTGCAGCACCGCGACCAGGTGGCCGATGCGCCCATGCGCCCGCGCGGCTTCGAGCACGCGCGGGCTGTCGTCGGCGAACAGCGTACGCGCGGGGTCGTAGCCCAGCGCCGCTTCGAGCCGCTGCCAGAACGCAGCGCTCTCCTTCGGCGCCCGCAGAGCGTGCGAGCTCACCAGCGCGTCGAAGTGGCCGTCGAGCCCGGTCTTCTCCACCTTCAGCGCCAGGCTGTGCGGATGGGCGTTGGTCGCCAGCACCACGCGCTTGCCGGCGGCGCGCAACGCATCGAGGAAGCCGACCGCCCCCGGCAGAAAACCGATCAGGTGCTCGAGCTCGCGCTTGAGCGCGACCACGTCGAGCCCGAGCTCGCGATTCCAGTGCTCGACGCAGTACCAGGCCAGCGTGCCTTCGACCGCGCGGTAGCGCGCCAGCAGCTCGGCGCGTGCCGCCTCGGGTGCCAGTCCGCGCACCTCGGCGTAGCGCCGCGGCAAGTGCTCGAGCCAGAAGCGGTTGTCGAAGTGCAGGTCGAGGATCGTCCCATCCATGTCGAGCAGGACGGTATCGATCGCGGTCCAGGGCAGGCGCATGGGCAGCCTCTTCGGGTGGGGAACGGCCATCCATTATGTCCCCTCGCCCGCGGTGCTGGACGCCGGACCGCGCCTGCGCCGACAATGGGCGCCATGCGCAAACTGCCTGAAATCCTGAACGCCGAAACCGTCGCCCGCAGCCGTCTGTTCCGGGTCGAGCGCGTGGGGCTGCGCTTCACCAATGGCACCGAGGTCGAATACGAGCGCGTGCCTTCGGGCGACGTGGCTTCGGTGCTGGTCGTGCCGATGCTCGATGCCGATACCGTGCTGCTGGTGCGCGAATACGCCGCCGGGACGCACCGCTACGAGCTCGGCTGCCCCAAGGGCGTGGTCGAATCCGACGAGGATCCGCTCGGCGCCGCCAACCGCGAGATCATGGAAGAGGTCGGCTACGGCGCACGCCGGCTGCGCCACTTGCGCGCAGCGACGATCGCCCCCGGCTACTTCGCGCACACCACGCACCTGGTGCTGGCACAAGATCTGTATGCACAGCGCCTGGCCGGCGACGAACCCGAAGAACTCGAAGTAGTACCGTGGCGCCTGTCGGAGCTCGGCGCCCTGCTCGCCCGCAACGACTTCACCGAAGCGCGCTCGATCGCGGCGCTGTTCCTGGCCCGGGACCTGCTGATCCGCGAGCCATGACTCCGATCGCCGATGCAGGCATCAACACGCGCGCACTCGCCGGGCTGATCGCGCCGCTGCGCGCCCTGGCTGCCGACGCCGCGGCGGCGATCCTCACCGTCTACCGCACCGAGTTCGCAGTCACCGAGAAACCCGACCACACCCCGGTGACCGCAGCCGACCTCGCCGCGCACGCGATCCTGGTCGAGGGTCTGGCACGGCTGACACCGGGCACGCCGATACTGTCCGAAGAAGCCGCCATCGCCGTGCCCTTCGAGCAGCGTCGCGGCTGGCAGCGGCTGTGGCTGGTCGATCCGCTCGACGGCACGCGCGAATTCATCCGCCGCAGCGACGAGTTCTCGATCAATCTCGCGCTGATCGAAGACCATGCGCCGGTGCTCGGCCTGATCGCGCTGCCGGTCAGCGGCACTGTGTATTTCGCCTGGCGCGGCGGCGGCGCCTGGAAGTGCGCACCCGGAGGCGGCCCGCTGCCGATCCGCGCGCGCGCGCTCGGCCCCGGTCCGGTCCGCGTCGCCGGCAGCCGCCACTGGATCGGCCATCCCCTCGCCACCTACCTCGAGCGCCTGGGCCGGCACGAGTATCGCGGCGTTGGCAGTGCGCTGAAGGCTTGTCTGATCGCCGAGGGCCGCGCCGACCTCTATCCGCGCTTCGGCCCGACCTGCGAATGGGACACCGCGGCGTCGCAGATCCTGCTCGAGGAAGCCGGCGGTGCACTGACCGACCTGTTCCTGCGTCCGCTGCGCTACAACGCCCGCCCGACGCTGCTGAACCCCGATTTCCTCGCCTTCGGCGACCGCAGCCGCGACTGGGTGCGCTACCTGCCGCGACGCAAGTCGAAGGCGTGAAGAGGTCAGTGAGGAGTGAAGGACTATCTTTTCCCCTCACCCCTCACTCGACAGCCTGCCGGTGCGCACCGCAGAATGACGCGCTGCCGCAAGAACCGCTGGATGCCCATCCATGCCCTACGCCCGCTACCGCCAAGATCTCGAACGCCCCGGCTTCGTCCACGACCCCGCGCAAGAGAACGCGGTCGAACACCTGCAGCGGCTGCGCGATGCGCTGCTCGCGAACCCGCGCCCGACCGGCGCGCCGTCGCGCAAGTCCGGCGGGCTGTTCGCCCGGCTGCTCGGCAAAGCCGGCGAGGCAGCGGCAACCGCACCGGCGGTCAAGGGGCTGTACTTCTGGGGCGGCGTCGGCCGCGGCAAGACGTACCTGGTCGACACCTTCTTCGACGCGCTACCGATCGCCGAGAAGAAGCGCCTGCACTTCCACCGCTTCATGCAGCTGGTGCACGCGCGGCTGAAAGACCTCAGGCACCGCGAGAGTCCGCTCGAGATCGTCGCCGAGCAGCTCGCCGGCGATACGCGCGTGCTGTGCCTCGACGAGCTGTTCGTCGCCGACATCACCGACGCGATGCTGCTGCACGGCTTGCTCGCGGCGCTGTTCGCGCGCGGCGTGGTGCTGGTGACCACCACCAACATCCCGCCCGACGACTTGTACAAGGACGGCTTGCAGCGCGCGCGCTTCCTGCCGGCGATCGAACTGCTGAAGTCGCACTGCGAAGTGGTCAACGTCGACGGCGGCACCGACTACCGGCTGCGCCAGCTCGAACAGGCGCCGACCTGGCACGCTCCGCTCGGCTCGGCCGCCGACGCCGCGCTCGCCGACACCTTCCGTCGGCTCGCGACCGAGCCCTCGCGCCACAACGCCTGCCTCGAGGTCGAAAGCCGCTTCATCCGCACGCGCGAGCTCGCCGACGGCGTGGCCTGGTTCGACTTCTCCGAGCTGTGCGACGGCCCGCGCTCACAGAACGACTACATCGAGATCGCGCGCCAGTTCCACACCGTGCTGCTGTCGAACGTGCCGGCACTCGACTGGACCCAGGAAAACCAGGCACGGCGCCTGTTGAACCTGGTCGACGAGTTCTACGACCGCGGCGTCAAGCTGATCGTCTCGGCCGCCGCACCGGTGGATGCGATCTACAGCGGCGAAAAACTGAAGTTCGAGTACCGCCGCGTGGTCAGCCGCCTGCTGGAGATGCAGTCGACCGCATACCTCGCCCGGCCGCACTTGCCCTGACCCCGAAATTCGATATAAGGCCTGGATTAGTCTAGGTTTTTTTGAACGTTTGCCACTCTTGGCACGGAAGCGCAAGGCTTACAGGAACCCTAAATCCAGCCGAAGGCGCTCAAAAGCGGCGTGGGCAAGCGCGGGGCGCTTGCCCATCCTACGGTGTTCCCCCTGGTGCTCGCGCAGCATCCGGTGCACCTGCTTTTCAAAACGGTTGACCGGAAATTCTGATTTTCCGTGGGCACTCGAACCGATCGCTACCGTGCCGCTGACACGAGGCATGCCGGGGTCACTTGAACACGCGCGAACAAGCGTCGCATCCAGTGTTCCAGCTGGAGCGGGTCACGGCCGGACACGATTCCGGAAAGCGGCAGGTCGTGCGCCTGATAGGTCGCTTGCCGGGGCGTGGGCCTGTCTTCGGGCAATATCCGGTATTCCTCGACGATCGGAGCCCTCAGCAGCTGCTCCACGCCCAGGACCCTGCATGGTGCGCCACCCAGCCCATGCCCGGGGATCATGAAGAAGCCATACTTCTTGCCGGCTTGCCTGAACTTGGCGAAGCGCTCGACGATGTTTCCGTGCACGTCGCTCGCCATATCCAGGGCGTGCAGATGAATCCCGGTGGCCCTTTCGAAGGTTTCGACGACGTCTCCGCCACCGGCCCTGCCTGCGACCTCCAGGAATGCCGGACCGTCCTCGGTCAGGATCGCTTCCAGGTGGAAGGTGATGTTTTCGGCCTTCAATGCTCGCAGGCAAGCCACTGCCCACTCCGCCAGCGCCGGATGGTCGAACTGGATCGAGCCCAGCGGCTTGCCGAACTCGTAGTCAAGGCATGTACCGATGTACTTGCTGGTGCGAATGGCCACGGGGCTGCCGCGGAACAGATAGCCATCGACATGCCAGATCGGCCCCTCGAGAAACTCCTCGAGTTCGTAGTTATCGAGATAGGGGTGTTCCGGCTGCGCGGCGACGGCCTCGCTCAGGTGGGCAAGCGCCTCCCGTGCTGTCGCGAAAAGCTTGATCCCCCGACTGCCGGCGCCGTCGCGCGGCTTCAGGATCGTCTTTCCCGACCACGGCAGCGTCACTAGGCCGCGCTCCGCCTTCCGATAACGCGGCGCGCGAATGCCCGCCGCGAGGATGGCGTCCTTCATCCGGATCTTGTCACGGAACAGCACGATCTGATCGACCGTCATGCCGGGAATCCCGAACGCTTCGCGCAACTCGGCGGCAGTGATGAGGAGGTTCTCCTGGCGCGTCAGTATCCGATCGAAAGGCGGCTGGGTCTTCAGCCACGCCCGCAACTGCTCTTCGACCGGCTTTTCCGGGTTCAGAGCCTGCATCGTGTAGCGTAGACCCTGCGGAATCTGATCGAGGTACTCCTGCAAGCCGGCATAGCAGACATCGTGCCTGTCGTGGTCGATCGCCACATCGTACCGGATCTTGTAGTAGCGGTTGTGATGCAGTATCAGGATTCGCATGTCGCCTCCTCGAAAAATGTACCCTGTGTCGACAGCCAGTTCATGTCGTCATGAACCACTGCCCGGTCAGGATGGCTGAGTTCGACCACCAGCGAAGACATGAAGCCTTTGCTGGCCGGACCGATCATTTCTCCATCCCTGGCCCTCACTTCGTGTCGATGATAGGACCTGAGGCCGACCAAGGACTGCAGATGCCTGACACCATCGAAGACGATTTCTTTCTCTGAATAAGGCGTGAAAATGGCAAACGGTTGCTGGTATCGCGGCGCGACATCCGGCCGGTGTCCCAACAACATCCGCAGGTATTGATGGTTCAAGGAAATGCCGAAGGTCATTTCGAGGACGCGATTGCGATGACCGCCCGGACGGGCGGCGATTTCCAGCAGCTTCGGACCCGACGCGGAGACGATGAATTCGACGTGCGCCGCCGCATTCCGGATTTTCAGCGACTTCACCGCATCCACGGCAAGCCGTCGCATCGTCGCCTGTGTCGCCGCGGAGAGGCAGGAGTCCGCTTTTCGGATCACATGCCCGAAATGATGCTGTCCCACATCACGCCCAGTCAGGACATCGACCACCGGTGTCGGATACACGTTCTGAACTCCATCGACGAGGCAGTCGATCGAGTGCACCGTGCCCGTCACGAACTCTTCGATCTGGACGGTCTCCTCGAGCGTCTGCTGCACCCCGAAGGTGGCGGCGTGAGCCTGTATGCTGGTATTGATCGTCGCGAACTCCTGCTGCAGCCCGGTTTCGTCGTGAACCATTCTGACGAACAGGCTGCCGTAAAGATTGTTGGGCTTCAGAATCACCGGAAACCCCACTGCCCGGGTGAACGCGATCGCCTCGTCGATACTCGACAACTGGCGGAATCTGGGCGTGCATGCGGGACCCAGAGCGACAGCGAACGCTTGGCGCATCAGGGTCTTGTTGAGCACGAGATCGACGGCCTGTTCGGGCAAGCCGGGCAGGCCCAGGGTCTTCGCGGCATGGGCGTGCGTGCGCACGTAGAATTCGCGGAGGTTGAGGATCGCGACGACTTCGAAGCTTTCGCCGAGCGTCTCGAGGACAGGGTCCAGATGCGCCGGGGAACGACTGAAGTCGTGGTCAGTGACAAAATCGAAACCGTCGCGAGACGGTAGCGTCGCATGACGGCTTTTATCGAGAATGATGCCGAGCCTATATCCCTGGGCGAGGATCGTTTCGTACTCGCCCTTGCGGACGCTGCCCAGCAGCAACACCAACGGCGGCTTATGCATGTTCGCTTGCTCCCCGATTCGCGGAAAGTCTGACGAACAGGATCGACAGCCCTCCCAGCATGGCCATGAAGATGAACAGCGCGACCGGTCCCAGGCCGCCGAGCACGATGCCCCCCATGAAAGGGCCTGAAGCGGGGCCGAGCTGGCGCAGCGTCGCCGCTCCGAAGTAGGTTCCACGCATGTCTTCAGGCGCTATCTGGTCGATCAGGACACTGAGTGTTGGCACGACCAATACCTCCCCCAGGGTGATGATGAGGATGCCGAGCGCGATGGCCTCCTTGTGCCCCGGCAAGGCGGCGATCACGAGGCACCCTGTGCAAAAGACGGCAGTTCCGACGCTCATGGTGATGCTCGCCGACAGGCGGCTTTCGAGCAGGGCCGCCAGGGGCTGCAGCGCGATCACGCCGATCGCGTTGAGCATGATCAGCAGGGAAAAGAACTGCACCCCATCGGAAAATTCGCGGTACAGGAACTGGGACAGGTTCGACTCGATCTGTGCATACGCGCTGCCGAAGAGGATCGCCGAGAGCAGCAGCCAACGGAGGGGCCTGTCCCGCCGCAGCACGTCGAAGGATTCCCGCAGGCTTCGAACCGGACGTGCGCCTTGACGCGCGAGCGTGGCGTCGATGGGAAACGGGCAGGACAGCAGCAGCACCAGCAGGGCAGCGTAGATCGCCGCCGTCGCGAGAAACGCCGTCGGCGCCGTTGCCAGGCCGAGGGCGACGCCGAGCACCGGCCCCAATCCGCCGCCGATGTTGGCGATCACGTAGCGGTACCGGTAAAGGCGCGGCCTCTGCTGCTCGGCCGTCAGGTCGCCCAGCAGCGCCTGGGTCGCCGGCCAGAAGAACGACGCGAACCAGCCGGCCGACAGGTTCAGCAACGCGAAGTACAGTCCCGCGTTCGCCGAGCTGGCAAGGTACTGCGAAGCGAGGAAGAAGCCCAGGTAGGTCAGCGTCGAGCCGGTCAGTGAAATGAGCAGGATCCGCTTCCTGCTGGAGTCCGAGAAGTGTCCGCCGAGGAAGCCACCGGCGAAGGCGGCGAGGGGCTGCAGGCCAACGACGAGCCCGATCATGGGCAGGGGCAGCGAGGTGTTCCTGGACAGGAAAACGCTGAGGAAAGGCACGCTGAAATAGGCGGCGCATTTGACCCAGAAGCTACCCAGCAGGATCAGCCATATCAGCGGCCACGTGCCGGGAGGGTTTTCGACGGGCGCTTCAGTTTTCGCTGGATTCATCATGGGGATTGAAGTCGATGAGTAGCATGTCGCGATACGCGGTTCGATCCGCGGCCTTGCTGCGGAGCTCGGTGACATCGTGAAAGACGGCCTTGTCGTTGACCAGCAGCGAATCCAGCCTGTGCTTCAGGGTCGTGCGGGTGATGAGTTCCCTGTCGACGTCATAGATCCGTGTTTCCGCTCCCGTGGCGCTTTCCCGCGCCACCAGGATCTGTGCGACATAATGATGCCCGTCCTGATGGATGCCCTCGGGGGTGGGTTTGGCCGGCGCCTCGCCGTTGCCGACGATGCGTACCTGATGCACGAAGACTTTCCAGGAATCGATGCCCGGGTGGCTTGCTGCGAACTGCGTCGCGTGAAAGCGGATCAGCTGGTGGAGGACACGGTTGCGTCCGGTTTCGGGTGCCAGCGCAGCGAACGTTCGCTGGATGCCGCCGCTCAGGCGGTTGAACTCCTTGGCCTGGAAGAAGGGTCGCTCGGCCAGCGGCGTCAGCTCCCTCGTGTCCCGGTCATAGCGGAAACGGCCGAAGCGCCGACGGCGGTAGGTCTGTCCGGCAGGAAGGTACGTGTCGATCGGCAGGTCTTCGTAGGACGATCGCAGCGCGGTCCACGCGGGATCGCGCAGGCTGATGTTGGCGCCCGCATAGTCGAAGCGGTCGAACGCGAGAAACTTGAATGACATCGGCTTTTCCTCCGGTCCACGGAGTCGTGCGCTCTTCGGCAGGCACGGGCGGCGCACATCGATGACCTGTCGCATGCTGTTACCCTTTGATCCCGAGCGAGCGTTCCCGGGTGGCATGGTCGCTGTCGAAGCTGAACAGAATCGTGTTTCGGGCCATTCGCTTGTCGACGACCCGCCGACCGACCCGCTCCAGGGCGCTGGGATCGGAAATCGCCGTCCCGATCTGGAGCGCGAGCTCGTGCATATCGGCTTCGGTGAAGCCCCGGCGCGTGACTTCCTGCACGCCCAAGCGCATCATCGTTCCACCGAGCAGCGGGCGCACATTGGTCGCGATATGCGCCGACCGAAGCCTTTCGAACCACGCATAGCCTTCATCCTGCCCCGGTGTGCGGATCAGCAACACGTGCGACTGCGTTTCGGCTGGGGACGGAGCGCCGGACAGGCTGCCATTTTCCTGCAAGGCTCCGTGCAGCGCCGCGGCGTTTTTCAGCATTTGCGCGGCGTAGGCCTTGGCCCAAGACTTCATCTCGAGCAGCGTGACACAAAGGGCGGCGAGGTGGTGCGTATGGAGGCTGGAGATCAGTCCGGCGTCGAGGCCTTTCTGTACCTGCTGCGCTACCCGCTCATCCCCGAACACGATGAGCGCCTTCTGCGGCCCGGGAAACGATTTGTGCGTATTGCCGTGCAGAATGTCACACCCCTCTCGCAGCGGATCCTGAAAGTGTCCGCCGGCGATCAGACCCAGCGTGTGCGACGCATCGTAGTCGATCAGCGGGCGGCTTCCGGCCACCTCCCGCAGCGCCGTCACGTTCAGCGGCGCCAGCGGGATGCCGTGATCGAGCAGGATGTAGCGCGGCGGCTCCTGCTCGAACTGCTGCGCGATACGCTCGATGTCCAGATTCTGGCGCTCGCTGTCCCAGGCCAAGTATCGGGATACGCGTCCGGCGCGTTCCGCGATATGGCGTGTGGCGAAATGCCCGCCGTGCTCAGGGGCGATCGAATAAAGCGTGTCGCCCGTCTCGGTGATCGACAGAATGATGGAAACCGTCGCGTGGACACCCGATAGTGGTCGCAGGTCGACCCGGGTTCCGCCGAACAATTGCAGCGCTGCCTGATGCGCTGCATGCTCGAGTTCGTCGAGGTACCTGAAGCCGCGCAGCAGCAGCCCGGTCTTGTCGGGTGATGCCGGTTTGACGCGCGCCTCGAAGGTTCCTATCCGGTAACGGCTGCCGAGCGGGCTTTTCAGGAAACGCCTGGCGCTCAGGGACAGCACGTTGTCGTAGGCGCACAGATTGACGAATGATTCGTCATCGCACTCGTCCAGGTGGATGTTCCGGATCAGGTCGCGGTCGCCGATCACATCATGGAACGGATTCATGTCGGCGCCCGCTACGCGTGGGCGCTCAGCATGAACTGCTGCGTGAAGTGCAGGTAGTCGTGCGTCGGTATCGGTTTGGCGAATTCGTCGACGATGGCGGCGCCGCGGTAGCCGCAGGCGTGCATCGTCTGCAGCATATGGGCGATAGGCAGGACACCCTGACCGAGAGGGACGTGGCGATGCTTGCCGTCGGGCATGTCATTGACATGGACGTTGGCGGTGATCGGCGCATAGAGCGCCATCTGGCGTTCCATTTCTTCGACCGTGGTGCACCAGGTGGCCAAGTGAACGAGGTCCAGCGTCACCCAGGTTCCCGTCTGCCGGTGCAGCTCGACATGCTCTTCGGGCGAGAACACGAGATACTTCGGGCGTCCGTTGCCCATGTTCTCCAGGCACAGATGCACACCCAGCAGTTCTGCTTCGTGCTGCAGATGCTCGATCGATCGCTTCAAATTGTCGACCAGCACGGCCTTGTCGTCGTTCCTGTCGATGAAGCCGGGATGGTAGGTGACGCGATCGCCGCCGATATCCGCACAGAACCAGATCGCGCGCCTGAGCAGTTTGACCGCGCCGAGCCGCACGCCCCGGTCGGTAGCGGCGAGATCGGTCGAGCGCGCCAGGTAGGGGGCATGAACGGAGATCTGCCGATGCGCGCCCGACAGCACCTTGCGCAGTCGCGCGGTCAGTTGCCGGTATTCCTCCCTGTTGGCTTCGTAAACGACCGACTCGGCGTCGTCTTCGAGCTCGATTTCGATGTCGGCGAAATGACCGAGGATCGTTTCGGCGGTGGCGGCTATGTCCGCCGGGTTGTCGAAGACGTTGGTCGAAAATCCGATCCGGGGCACAAAACCGGTCGTCTGCATGGGTATCTCCTCGCAGTTCAGGGCGGGATTGTCATCGGCGATCGGGCAACCCTGGCGGGTTGCCGTCCGAACCCCGGGCCGGCTATCGCGGCTTCGGGGGTGTCGACCTGCCTGCGGACCACTCTAGCGGTGGCGCATTTACAGATGACTTACCGATGGCTGGTCCGCATCGAACTGAAAGGGCGGGCTCCAGGTCGGCCATCAGGCGCTGGTGCAGCGCATCCGACTCGGGCCAGGGGCGGATGCCGAGGGCGCGCTCAACGTTCCAGCCAGGTCGCTGTCGCGTCGTGGCGAACGATGGCGATCAGGCCGCCGTCGATCAGATCGCGCACGTCGAGACGGCACGGCGCAAGTCGGCGCCGAAGCGGTCGCCAGTGCGGCCTCACGCAAAGTCAGGGCGGTTCAATGAATGTATGGGGTCTTGCTTTGAGTATGCTCTTGCTGGCGTCCCCGCTCTTCGGGGCCGAGTGCATGCCAGAAAGCCCCTCATCCCCACTCCGGGACGTTGCACGGATGTCCGACACCCCTGCACCATCGCCGCTTGCCGGGCGCCTGCGCGCCCACGTGGAGCGGCTCGCCAGTGACATTGGCGAGCGCAGCGTCTGGCGACCGCGCGCCCTGCATGCGGCCGCAGACTACATCCGCACCGAATGGCAGTGTCAGGGGTACACGGTGGTGGCGCAGCGCTACGCCGCTTACGACGTGCCGAGCGAGAACCTGGAGGTCATCCTGCCAAGCCGCGCGAAACCCGCCGAGATCATCATCGTCGGCGCCCATTACGACTCGGTGCGCGGCAGCCCGGGTGCCAACGACAACGCGAGCGGCGTCGCGGCGCTGTTGGAGATCGGCCGGGCGTTGGTGGGCGTCGAGTTGCACCGCACGGTGCGTCTGGTCGCCTTCGTCAACGAAGAGGTGCCCTTCTTCGGCAGCGACATGGGCAGCGGTCATTACGCCAGGGCGGCGCGCCAGCGCGGCGATGACATCCGACTGATGATGTCGCTGGAAATGCTCGGCGCCTACAGCGACGCGCCGGGCAGCCAGCGCTATCCATCGATCATCGGCTGGTTCTACCCGGACCGAGGGAACTTCATCGCCTTCGTCTCCAACCTCGCTTCGCGCCATGTGCTCGAGCGGACGGTGGCGGCATTTCGCACCGACTCCCACTTTCCCTCCGAGTACCTGGCGGCGCCCGGCATCGTGCCGGGCGTATCATGGAGCGACCAGCTCTCCTTCTGGCGCGAAGGCTATCCTGCCATCATGGTCACGGACACGGCCTTCTACCGTTATCCCTATTACCATACGGGGCAGGACACGCCGGAGAAGATCGACTATGCGCGCATGGCGCAGGTGGTGGAGGGGCTGGTGAAGGCGATCGTTTTGCTCGCCAATGACGAAGAACACTGGTAATGCCCGCTATCGAGCAGACGCTGCGCCAGGACGCTCCCTTCCTTTGATGGCGACACGCACGGCTGCCCTGCGGCAATCCCGCGTGCGGGGCACGGGCACGGCAAACGCGGTTCCGGTGCGCTGAACCGGCGCAGCCCGACGCTCCTGCGTCACCGCCTGTCAGCCGAACTCCAGTGTCAGCTCGGCTTCACCGATGACGACGGCATGCCCGCCGACGCGCACCGCGGCGAGCTTGCCGCCGCGCTTCTCGAGCTCGAGTTCGATGCGGCTCGGCCGACCCATCTCGACGCCCTGCACGATGCTCCACCCCGCCTTGCCCTCGCGCGGCGCGCGCCCGGCGAGGTAGGCGCCAAGCGCGGCGGCGGCGGCACCGGTGGCCGGGTCTTCGGCCAGGCCCATGCCGGGTGCGAACATCCGCGCGCGGATTTCGCCGCCGGCGCCCGGCAGATACAGGTAGATGCCGTCGGCGCCCGCCTGCGCGAGCAGCTCGCCGAGCGCGGCCGAATCCGGCTGCACCGCGGCCAGCGCGTCGGCGTCGCGCAGCGGCGCCAGCAGGAAGGGTACGCCGCAGCTGGCGACGCACGGGATGTAGCCCGGACACTGCAGCGCGTGCACCGGCAGCCCCAGCGCCAGCCCCAGCTGCGCGAGCGATACGTCGCGCACCGCGACCTGCCCCGGCTGCGGCGCGCGCAGCCAGGCGAAGCCCGGCGCACCGCCTTCGGCGCGCAGTTCCACCTCGACCGGTCCGGCGGCTTCTTCGAGCAGCGCACGTCCCTCGTCCGGTAGCCGGCCGAGCCGCGCCAGCAACACCGCGGTGCCGACGGTCGGATGCCCGGCGAACGGCAGCTCGCGCGCCGGCGTGAAGATGCGTAGCCGGCACGCGGCGCCGTCGAGCGTCGCCGGCTGTACGAACACGGTCTCGGACAGGTTCAGCTCGTGCGCCAGCCGCTGCATCAGCCCTTCGTCCAGCCCTCCGGCATCGGGGAACACCGCCAGCGGATTGCCGCGCAGCGGTTCGCGCGTGAACACGTCGCAGATGTGGTACCTAAGCTTCATCGGAACGATCTCCAGGCCAGGTCGATGCAGGAGGATAGCGCCATGTCAGCGTTTCCGGGCGAACGGCTGCAAGTGCTCGAAGGCGACATCACGCGGCTCGCGGTCGATGCGATCGTCAACGCCGCCAATTCCTCGCTGCTCGGCGGCGGCGGCGTCGACGGCGCGATCCACCGCGCCGCCGGCCCCGAGCTACTGGCCGAGTGCCGCACGCTCGGCGGCTGCCCGACCGGCGAAGCCCGGGTTACGCGCGGCTACCGGCTGCCGGCGGCGCACGTGATCCACACCGTCGGCCCGGTCTGGCGCGGCGGCGACCACGGCGAAGCCGAGCTGCTCGCATCGTGCTATCGCGAGAGCCTGCGGCTGGCGCTGGCGCTCGAGGCGAAGAGCCTCGCCTTCCCGGCGATCAGCTGTGGCGTCTACGGCTACCCGCTCGAGCAGGCCGCCGACATCGCCGTCGGCACCGCAGCCGACTGGCTCGCGGCCGAGCGCCTGCCCGAGCGCGTGCTGCTGGTGTGCTTCGGCGCCGCGACGCTGGCGGCATACCGCGCGGCGCTGGCGCGGCGCGCGCCGTAGCCGCGAACGCGTACCGGCTTGATCCAGGTCAACGTGCCCGTGCCGCGATTGCGGTTTCATTCGTCCTGAAGCCGGGTCGCCGGTTTCGGGGACCGCAGAGGGTAGTTGCCGTGATGGGTGCGGCTCGAGGCAGTCCCAGCTCGTTTGATCTCCTGAGGCAGGTTGGCGGGGTCGTGTGCCCCGCCTCTTTTTTGCGCGATGGATGAATTCAGCTATACGGAAGCCCGCAACAAGCTCGCCACCCTGCTCGAACGCGTCACGCGCGAGCACGCACCGGTGGTGATCACGCGCCGTAACGGCGAAGCCGCGGTGCTGATCGGCCTCGACGACTTCGAGGGCTGGCGCGACGCCCATTACCTGCTGCAGAACCCGCAGCATGCGCGCCGCCTGCTCGACGCGCTCGATGCGATCCGCCGCGATGCCGCCAACGGCAAAGGCGCTTGAGGCGTACGGAACCCCGTGCCGCCGGCGCTGCCGAAAGCTGCACCCGCAAGGGCAAGCGCTGGAGGCTGCCAATGAAACTCCGACCGATCCTCGTTTTCAGCGCGCTGGCAACGCTCGCCGCCGGCTGCGCCACCGTCGACCGCACCGGCACCGCCGCCCGCGAAGGCGACTGGAAGTGCGTCGGCGGCACGGTTGCCGGCGCCGCGCTCGGCGGCCTGGCCGGCAGCACCGTCGGCGCCGGTACCGGCAAGACGGTCGCCACGGTCGGCGGTGCTGCCGCCGGCGGTTACGCCGGCAGCAAGCTCGCCTGCGACGAGCAGCGCCACTGACCGAGGCGCACCGCCGGATCAATCCAGCGGGCTGCGCAGCGATGCGCCGCGCGCGTAGAGGAAGCGCAGTGTATCGCGCGCCGGGTTACAGGTGCCCGATGCGGCGTGGTAGTGGCGTGCGAGGTCGGCGAGGAAGGCCGCGACCTCGTGCCCTTCGATCTCGGTGGGGTCGCGGCGGTGGTGGAACAGCAGGAAGCGGCCACACCCAAGCCTGATAGCGCTTGACGGTGACGGCGGCGTAGCGGCGCTGCTCGAGGCGCGCCTTCAGCTCGGTCAGGATCGGCGCTCGCTCCGACGGCGCACGCGACATCCGTATATTCTTCCCCCGCGCCGACGCCCCCTGCGTTTGCGGATTATGGATCAGTGACTTGCGTATGCAAGGTGCCGGGGTACGGCACGATATCTGCATCTGCCATCGGGGTCGCGGCGGACGTGACGGCGGCGGCGCGGACAGCTATGCCTGTCGCATTGGACCTGCGCCGTCGCGGCGATCGCTGCGCCCGCGGGTCCGACGGGATGCCCCGGGGAGGTGTGCGATGGGTGCGACGTATGGGTTCGGCTGGATGCGGGATCGGCCCGATTTCCGCGACTACAGCGACGGCGACAAACCGATCGCGGCGCTGCTCAAGGCGTGCGGTGCGGCCAGCCCGGCCAAGGTCGAGCTGCCGGCGAGCGTCGACTTGCGCGCCTGGTGCGCGCCGATCGAAGACCAGGGCAACCTCGGCTCGTGCACCGCCAACGCCGGCGTCGGCCTGGTCGAGTACTACGAGCGCAAGGCCAAGGGCAGCCACATCGACGCCTCGCGGCTGTTCCTCTACAAGACCACGCGCAACCTGCTGAAGTGGAACGGCGACACCGGCGCCTATCTGCGCGACACGATGAAGGCGATGGTGCTGTTCGGCGTGCCGCCCGAAGAGTACTGGCCGTACAAGATCGCCGACTTCGACCAGGAACCCTCGGCGTTCTGCTACGCCTTCGCGCAGAACTACCAGGCGATCAAGTACTACCGCCTCGACCCGCCCGGCACTTCGGCCGCCGCGGTGCTCGCGCGCATCAAGACCAACCTCGCCGCCAAGCTGCCGTCGATGTTCGGTTTCACCGTGTATTCGTCGCTCCGCCAGGCCGATGACGGCAAGATCCCCTACCCCAACGCCGGCGAGCGGGTGCTCGGCGGCCACGCCGTGGTCGCGATCGGCTACGACGACGCGCTGAAGATCCAGAACGCCGGCGGCGGCAAGGCCACCACCGGCGCGCTGATGATCCGCAACTCCTGGGGCAGCGGCTGGGGCGATGCCGGCTACGGCTGGCTGCCCTACGATTACGTGTTGAAGGGCTTGGCGGTCGACTGGTGGTCGTTGATCAAGAACGAGTGGGTCGACACCAAGGCGTTTTCGCTCTGAGCGCACCGCGAGGAGGTGCCGTATGACGCGCTATCTGTTCGAAGTCGGGCTGACGCCGCAATCGTTCGCGGCGCTGATCAAAAATCCACACGACCGCGCCGAGGCGATCCGGCCGATGTACGACACCCTCGGCGGCAAGCTCGAAGCGTACTACTTCGCCGTCGGCAGCCCCACCGTCTACGTGATCGGCCAGCTCCCGGACGGCGCCGGGCTGGAAGCGCTGACCATGACGGTGCTCGCCGGCGGCGCCGTGGCCTCGATCAAGACCGTCCCCCTGCTGACCGCTGCCGAAGCCGTCGCGGCGATGCAGGCAGCCGCCAACCTGCGCTACCGCCCGCCGACGGCGTAATCCGCAGCCGGAGGGGGCAATGCGCAGCAGCGCATCGCGCCGCACGCCGAAGCCAGAGCATGCGGCGCGATACGCTTCGCTATTCCACCCTTTCGAATGCCGGCCTTCGCTCAGTAATGGTGCCGGCACTGGACGATGACGATGTCGCCGTCGATCACCGTGTAGACGAGGCGGTGTTCGTCATCGATGCGTCGTGACCAGTAGCCGGACAGGTTGAATTTCAGCGCTTCGGGCTTGCCGATGCCCGCGTAGGGGCTGCGCTGGATGTCGCGGATCAGCGCGTTGATGCGCTCGAGGATCTGCCGATCGGTCTGCTGCCAGTACAGGTAGTCTTCCCAGGCGTGGGCATGGAAGCGGATCATCCGTGATCCTCGTCCGACTCGATCAGTTCGTGCCCTTGATGGCCGCCGGCCTTCACCTCTTCGACCGCCCGCAGCAGGCGCGCCGCGTTGGCCGGGCTGCGCAGCAGGTAGGCGGTTTCCTGGATCGCGTTGTAGTCCTCCAGGCTCATCAGCACCGCATGGCGGCCGTTGCGGCGCGTGATGATGATCGCTTCATGGTCGTCGACCACGCGGTCCATCAGCGGCGCCAGCTTTTCGCGGGCATCGGTGTAAGTGATCGCGTCCATCGGTCTTTACCTGTGCAGAGAGTCGTACAGGTGCAGTATATACCGCTGCTGATGGAGCGCGCGGAACCGTCCCCCTGCTGACCCCACCTCGGAACCCCGCACACCGCACGCCAGCCACCGACGCGCCGCGGACCGCGGCTGCGTGCGACGCCTGCGAATCCACACGCGTCGCGAACGGGCAATCCCCGGTCGGGAGCGGCAAACGCCCGAGCGGGCCGCCGCCCGAGAATCGAGCCCGAGTCGCTGGACGATCGAGAACGACAAGCGGCGAGCCCTCCGGGTGAATCCCGGAGCAGACGTTGACGGGCGGCACGACGACATCCCAGCGCCCGATCGCATCGCGGCCCCACCAAGACCGGAGGATCAGGAATCGTGGAAATCTACGACACTCGCACGGGCAAGGGCCCGTCGGCGTCGGCCGGCCTCGCGCCGGCCGCACCACAGCAGGGCCTGCTCAAGCGGGCCGCAGCGGCGAGCTTCATCGGCAATTTCGTCGAGTGGTTCGACTACGCGTCTTACGGCTATCTGGCGACGATCATCGCCGTCGTGTTCTTCCCGGAAGCGTCGGCGACCTCGGGCCTGCTGTACACCTTCGGCGTGTTCGCCCTGTCGTTCCTGGTGCGGCCGATCGGCGGCATCGTCTGGGGCCACTTCGGCGACAAGATCGGACGCAGGAACACGCTGTCCTGGTCGATCATCATCATGTCGGTCGCGACCTTCTTCATCGCCTTGCTGCCGAGCTATCAGCAGGTCGGGATGTGGGCGCCGGCGCTGCTGCTGCTGGTGCGCCTGGTACAGGGCTTCTCGGCCTCCGGCGAGTACGCCGGCGCATCGGCCTTCATGGCCGAGTACGCGCCCACCAACAAGCGCGGCCTGTACACCAGCATCGTGCCGGCCAGCACCGCCGCGGGACTGTTGTTCGGCTCGCTGCTGGTCTCGCTGCTGCACCTCGTGCTGACGCCCGAGCAGATGCACGACTGGGGCTGGCGCCTGCCCTTCCTGCTGGCCGCGCCGCTCGGCCTGATCGGCCGCTACATCCGCGTCAACCTCGAGGACACGCCCAAGTTCAAGGAGCTGGAGAACGCGCATCACGTCTCGCGCACTCCGATCAAGGAGCTGCTGACGACCCATCGCCGCGAAATCGTCATCGGCCTCGGCGTCACCTTCCTCAACGCCGTCGGCTTCTACACGATCCTGAGCTACATGCCGACCTACCTCTCGGCCGAACTCGGCGTCAGCGAGGGGACCGCGCTGCTCGCGACCAACGTGTCGCTATTCGTCTACATCGGGCTGATCTTCCTGATGGGCCAGCTGTCGGACCGTTTCGGCCGCAAGACCATGCTGATCGCCGCGTCGCTGGCTTTCATCGTCCTGACCGTGCCGCTGTTCAGCCAGCTCAGCAGCGTCGGGGTGCTCGGCATCATCCTGATCCAGATCGCGTTCGGTGCGCTGCTGACGATGAACGACGGCACACTGCCGTGCTTCCTGTCGGAGATCTTCCCGACCAAGGTCCGCTACAGCGGCTTCGCCTTCAGCTTCAACCTGGCGAACACGATCTTCGGCGGCACCGCCCCGTTCATCGCCACCTGGCTGATCAGCATCACCGGCAGCAAGCTGGCGCCGGCGTGGTACCTGGTCGCCGTCGCCGTGGTCGCGATGGTCGCGATGGTCGCCAGCCGCGAAACGGCCGGCAAGCCGCTCGAGGACGAGTGACGCGCCGAACCGCTTACCCTCTCTGTCTCCGAGAGTTTGCCCCCGGCCCTCGAGGCCGGGTTCTTTTTTCCCGGCGATCCGCACGCGCTCAAACGCGCTCCCCTCGGACGCCGGCACCGTAGACCATGCCGGCCTTGCGCCGCTCCTGTTGCGGTGCGACCCCGAACAGGCGGCTGTAGCACTTCGAGAAATGCGCCGGCGAGACGAAGCCGCAGGCACGCGCGATGTCGCGCACCTGCGCTTCGCCGTGCAGCAGCAGGTAGCGCGCGCGCATCAGCCGCAGCTCGAGGTAGTACTGGCTCGGCGTGCGGTGCAGGTAGTTGTGGAACAGCCGCTCGATCTGGCGCATCGAGACCCCCGTGTGACGGGCGATCTCGTCGAGC
>JBDHRG010000109.1:0-13905 GCA_039807445.1 Candidatus Competibacteraceae bacterium | reverse complement strand
CTCGGACGTGAAACGCGCCTGCGCCGATGATAGTGTGGGGCCTCCCCATGTGAACGTAGGTCACCGCCAGGCTCCCCTGTACAAGCCCTCCCCCCGCGCGGGGAGGGCTTTTTTTGTTGCAGCGTGTACCGTGTCGGTCTGATCGATCATGCTCGGTTTGGCTACCGGTTTCGGAGGATCCCCGTTGCGACCGTTCAAGACTCTCGTTGCTCGAATTGCCTGGATCGCGTTGCTGGCGTCGGTCGGTGCCGCTAGCGCGGCGCTGCCGCCGCCGCTGCAGCAGGTGCTCGAGCACCAGGGACTGCCGGCGGAAGCCGTCAGCTTCTACGTGCACGAGCCGGGCGCGGGGGAGCCCCCGCTCGAACACGCAGCCGATGTACCGCGCCAGCCCGCCTCGACGATCAAGCTGCTGACGGCGTTCGCGGCGCTCGACCGCCTCGGTCCGGTCTATGCCTGGCCGACCGAGATCTACCTGCGCGGTCCGCTGGGCAATGGTCGCCTGGAAGGCGATCTGGTGATCAAGGGCTACGGCGACCCCTGGCTGGTCGAGGAGCGGGTGTGGCTGCTGCTGCGTGCGCTGCGCGAGCGCGGCTTACGCGAGATCCGCGGCGGACTGGTGATCGACGACAGCCATTTCCAGTCCCCACCCGAAGACCCTGCTGCCTTCGACGACCAGCCCGAGCGCGTCTACAACGTGATTCCGCGCGCGACGCTGCTGAACTTCCAGGCGGTGCGCTTCCTGTTCCTGCCCAATGCCGAGGCCAGACGCGTCGACATCGTCGCCCGGCCGGCGCTGCCCGGCTTGCGGATCGAAAACCTGCTGTACTTGGCCGATGGCCCCTGCGAGCCGGGGCACCGCCAGCCGGCGATGACGCAGACTTCCGACGGCCGTGGCCCGATCGTCGGTTTCGACGGCGATTACGCCGCCGCCTGCGGCGAAACCGAGCTGAACCGCGTCGTGCTGCGTGGCAACGCCTATGTCGGCGCGCTGTTCCGTGGGCTGTGGCACGAGCTCGGCGGCAGCATCAATGGCGAGGCGCGCAGCGGCCGCGTCGAGGCCGGCGATCGGCTGTTCTACCGTCAGCAGTCACCGCCGCTCGCCGAAGTGCTGCTCGGCGTCAACAAGCACAGCAACAACGCGATGGCGCGCATGCTGCTGCTGACGCTGGGTGCCGAGGACGGCGGCGCGCCGGGTACGGTCGAGAAGGGCAGGGCGGCGGTGCTGAAGGTGCTCGCCGCACACGGTGTGCCGAGCGCAGGGCTGGTGATCGACAACGGTTCGGGGCTGTCGCGCAGCGCCCGTGTCAGTGCGCGCCAGCTCGGCCGCGCCCTCGAAGCGGCGTACACGCACCCCTATGGTGCCGAGTTCGTCGCCTCGCTGGCGCTGGCCGGCCAGGACGGCACGGCACGCCGGCTGAACCGCGATGGCGGGCTGGTCGCACACTTGAAGACCGGCAGCCTCGACGAGGTGCGCGCGATCGCCGGCTACGTCCAGGCGAAGAGCGGCAAGCGCTACGCGGTGGTCGTGCTGCACAACCAGAAGGATCTGAACCCCGACGCCGCGCGCGCGCTGCAAGCGGCGCTGCTGCGCTGGGTGCACGCGCACTGAAGCGCGCTTCGGGCACCCGCAAAAGCCGGCCTCGGGGCCGGCTTTTGCGTCAGCGTCAGCGCGGCAGGCTCGGCAGGCGGATGCCGCACATCTGCTGCATCACGCGCACCACCTGGCAGCTGTAGCCGAACTCGTTGTCGTACCAGACGTACAGCACGCAGCGTTTGCCGCTGGCGATCGTCGCCTGTGAATCGACCACGCCGGCATGGCGCGAGCCGACGATGTCGGTCGAGACGATCTCGGTCGAGGCAGTGTAGTCGACCTGCTCCGACAGCGGCGAGTGCAGCGCGATCTCGCGCAGGTAGGCGTTGAGCTCGTCCTTGCTGGTGGCCTGCTCGAGGTTCAGCGACAGGATCGCCATCGACACGTTCGGCGTCGGCACGCGGATCGCGTTGCCGGTCAGCTTGCCGGTCAGCTCGGGCAGTGCCTTGGCGACGGCCTTGGCGGCGCCGGTCGAGGTGATGACCATGTTCAGCGCTGCCGCACGGCCACGGCGGTCGGCCTTGTGGTAGTTGTCGATCAGGTTCTGGTCGTTGGTGTACGAGTGTACCGTCTCGACGTGGCCGTCGACGATGCCGTACCGCTCGTTGAGCGCCTTGAGCACCGGCGTGATCGCGTTGGTGGTGCACGAGGCAGCCGACACGATCTTGTCGTCGGCGGTGATCGTCTGGTGGTTGACGCCGAAGACGATGTTCTTGATGCCCTCGCCCTTGCTCGGCGCGGTCAGCAGCACCCGGGCGACGCCCTTGCCTTCGAGGTGTTTCGACAGGCCCTCGATATCGGCCCACTTGCCGGTGTTGTCGACCAGCAGCGCATCCTTGATGCCGTGGGTGTTCAGATCGACCGAGCCGGGGGTGTCGGCGTAGATGATCTTGATGAAGTTGCCGTTGGCGATCAGCGCCTGGTTCGCCTCGTCGATGACGATGGTGCCGTTGAACGGGCCGTGCACCGAGTCGCGGCGGAGCAGGCTGGCGCGCTTCTCGAGGTCGTTGCCCTTGCCCTTGCGCACGATGATCGCGCGCAGGCGCAGCTTGTTGCCCGAACCGGTGCGCTCGATCAACAGGCGTGCCAGCAGGCGGCCGATGCGGCCGAAACCGAACAGCACCACATCCTTGGGCTCCATCGACTTCTGCGCATTGTCACCGAGCGCGTCGACGAGCGCCGTCTGCAGGAAGTCGCGTAGCTCGCAGCCCTCGCCCTGGCGCTGCCAGGCGCGAGTCAGCTTGCCGAGGTCGATGCGTGCCGGCGCCAGTTCGAGCTGCGACAGCGCCTTGAGCACCGCGAAGCTGTCGCGGATGTCGAGCTCGACGCCTTCGTGCTGGCGCGCGAAGCGGTGGGCCTTGAGGATATCGATCGTCGAGCAGTTGACGATCAGGCGGCCATAGACGCGCAAGACGACGCCACGGTCGCGGTACAGCTTGCCGATCAGCGGGAGCATCTCCTCGGCCAGCTCCTGCTGCTTTTTCCAGTCCTGCAAAATCAAGTCATGCTGCGTCTGGCTCATGCGCGAGTTCCAAGGCGGTCTGACATAAGGAGGCCCGGCCCGCTCCGCGGAAAACCCCAGCAGAATCAGGCCCGAGCGCGCGCGGATTGTAGCTGCCGCCTCGCGGCAGGGGCAAGCGCAGACTACAGCGGCGCTACAATGCGTTACCGACGGGCCCGGCGGCATCCGCGATGGCTCGCGGCGCGCCGGTCGCGGCGGTTATGATGCGCCCGATCATCCCAGCCGAGAGCGATCCCGTGTACCGTTCCGCACAACAGCGTCTGGCCCGCCTGCTGGCCGAAGCCGGCTCTTCCGTGCTCCAGGGCGGCTTGCGCGGCCTCGAGAAAGAATCGCTGCGGGTCGACGCCGCCGCGCGCATCGCGCAGACCCCGCATCCGGTGGCGCTCGGTTCGGCGCTGACCCACCCGTGCATCACCACCGATTATTCCGAGGCGCTGCTCGAGTTCATCACGCCGCCGCTGGCCGACACCGAGGCGTGCGTCGGCTTCCTCGACGAGATCCACCGCTTCGTGCATGGCCGGCTCGACGGCGAAATGGTATGGGCTTCGTCGATGCCGTGCGTGGTCGAAGGCGAAGCCTCGATCCCGATCGGCCGGTACGGCGATTCCAACCTCGGCCTGATGAAGCACGTCTACCGCCGCGGGCTCGGCTACCGCTACGGCAAGCTGATGCAAGTGATCGCCGGCGTGCATTTCAATTTCTCGCTGCCCGAGCGCGCGTGGCGCGCGCTGCACGCGCTGGAGGGCGGGCAGCGCCCGCTGCACGACTTCGTCTCCGAGGGCTACTTCGGCCTGATCCGCAACTTGCAGCGCCTCGGCTGGCTGGTGCCGTACCTGACCGGCGCTTCGCCGGCGGTGTGCAAATCCTTCCTCGACGGCAAGCCGGCCGACCTCACCGAGCTCGACCGACACACCGCTTTCGGCGCGCACGCGACGTCGCTGCGCATGAGCGGCATCGGCTACCAGAACCGCAAGAGCAAGGGCTGCGGCACCGACATGCGCTACGACAGCCTGGACGCCTACGTCGCCAGCCTGAAGCGCGCGATCGGCACGCCGTGCCCGAGCTTCGAGGCGATCGGCGTCCAGGTCGACGGCGAATGGCGCCAGCTCAACGCCAACATCCTGCAGATCGAGAACGAGTACTACACCACGATCCGGCCGAAGCAGCCGCCGCGCGGTCTGGAAAAGCCGAGCGAGGCGCTGGCGAACCGCGGCGTCGCCTACGTCGAGCTGCGCTCGCTCGACCTCGACCCGTTCGCGCCGTGCGGCGTCGACGCGCGGGCGCTGCGCTTCGCCGAGGCGCTGCTGGTGCTTTGCGCGCTGGCCGACAGCCCGGTGATCGGCGCCGAGGAAAAGCCGGCGATCGACGCCAACCTGGAGCGCGCGGCGCTGCGCGGCCGCGAGCCGGGGCTGACGCTGGTGCGCGCCGGCGAGCCGATCGGGCTCGCCGCCTGGGCGTTCGAAGTGCTCGAGGCGATGGCGCCGGTCGTTGCGGCGCTCGATGCCGGGCTCGCCGAGCGGCCCTACGCGCAGGCGCTGGCGACGATGCACGCGCGCGTCGCCGACCCGCAGCGGACGCCGTCGGCGCGCGTGCTGGCGGCGATGCGTGAAGCCGGACAGGATTTCGTCGAGTTCACGCTGGCGCTGTCGCAGCGCCACGCCGCGCGCTACCGCGCCACGCCGCTGGCGCCCGAGCGCGAAAACTGGTTCGTCGAGCTCGCCGGGCGCTCGCTGGCCGAACAGGCCGCGATCGAGGCCAGCGACGAACTGCCGTTCGGAGAATTCCTGCGGCGGTACTTTGCGGGTGAGGCGTGAGGGGAGTCGCGGTCAGGCCGCCGCCTTTTCCGCCTCACCCATTGCTCCGCACTCGATTCACGCCCTTCCCAGCTCGACCAGCGCCATCGCGAAGCGGGTGTCGAGCGCAGGGTCGGCGGGGGCCGCGGTGCAGTACCAGTCGGCGATCACCGCGCTCGCCGCCTCGTCCGGCGATTCGACCGCGCCGTTCAGCGAAGCCGACAGCCGCGACACCTGCAGCTCGAGGTAGTCGCGCGCCAGCTCGGACGGTGGCTCGAGCCCGGCCAGTACTTCCAGCCGCAGGCACAGCCGCGCGCGCGCCTCGGCGCCGGCGGCCAGCTGCGCACGCAACCGCGCGCGCGCGTCCGGGTCGTCGAGCGCCGCCAGCGCCTGCGCCAGACGTGCCGTCAGGCGCTTTTCCGTAGCCGGTGCGAGCGGTGCCAGTTCGTCCCATTCGGCACGCAGCCGCACCGAGTCTTCGCGCTGCGCCGTCAGCGCGAGCGCCTCGACGCGCGCACACAGCGCCGCCTTTTCGGCGATCTCGCGCACCGCGCGCCGCGCGCGGACCCGTTCGGCCTGTGCCAG
This sequence comes from Candidatus Competibacteraceae bacterium, assembly GCA_039807445.1. Taxonomy (GTDB): domain Bacteria; phylum Pseudomonadota; class Gammaproteobacteria; order Competibacterales; family Competibacteraceae; genus JBDHRG01. The sequence continues at coordinate 8,414 of JBDHRG010000109.1, read as the reverse complement.
CCGTGCGAGCAGCGCCTCCCACGCGTGCGCATGACGGCGCTCGATGCGCGCGGCCATGGCGCGCGGCGCCGGGCCGAGCGCGTCCCAGCGTGCCTCGAGCGCGTCGATCTCGGCGCGACGTGCGAGCAGCGCCTCGAGTGGCTCGAGCGTGGCCAGCGCCTCGAGCTCGTCGCACAGCGCTTCGCGCTCGGCGAGGCTGGTCTCGCGTTCGGTATCGTGCGCATGGCGTTCGGCCTCGCGGCGCGCGAACACTTCGTCGCAGACCGCCCGCAAGCGCAGCCACAGCGCCTGTTCTTCGGCGCGCGCCAGCTGTACCGTCGGCGGCCACTCGGCTTGCGCCTCTTTGGCTGCCGCGATCGCCGCGCGCAAGTCCGCGCCCGCGGCGATCTCGGCGAGCCGCGCGATCAGCGCCTCGCGCCGCGCCCGCTCGCGGCTGCGCTCGGCGTCGAGCCGCCGCTCGATCGCAGCGCGCGCGCCACTGAAGCGGCGCTCGAGCGCCCTGTGCTCGGTGCGGTCGACCGGGCCGGCTTCGCGCCAGGTATGGACCGCCTCGCGCAAGTGGCGCTCGACCGTGCGCCAGTCCGGCGCGTGCCAGTCGGTGTCGGCCTCGAGCCGCTCGAGCGCTTGGCACAGCGCCGTGCGCGCCGCGAGCGCCTGCGCGCGCGCCTCGGCGCGCGCGGCGAAGTGCTCGCGGCACGGGGCGTAGGCGGTTTCGAGCGCGCGGTCGAAACGCTCCCACAGCGCCTGCGGTGCCGGCACGCCTTGGCGGTCGAGCCGCTTCCATGCCTCGCGCAGCGTGCGCACGCGGTGGGCGATCTCGTCGGGCGCTTCGGCATCGGCGCTGGCGGCGAGACGCTCGGCATCGTCGCACAAGTGTTCGCGTGCCTGACTGCCACCCCAGCGGCGCCAGCCGCGCAGCGTCTGCAGCCGAGCGCCGGCGGCGTGCAGCCGGCGCTCGAAGCGTCCGGCACCACCGGCCTCGGCGCGCAGCGCCGCGAGGCGGGCGTGCGCGTGCTCGGCATGCGCCAGCTCGCCGGCCTCGAGCGCGGTTTCCAGCGCCGCGAGTTCGGCTTCGAACGCTGCGGCATCGAGCTTCGCCTCGGCGACGGCGGCCGGACGCTCGGTCGGTGACGGCGCCGCACCCGGCCCGGAGCCCGCGGCGGCGTGCACCGGCACTGCGGCGCGGCGGCGCTGCGCGAGTTGCGCGCGCAGCTCGTCCAGGCTGTCGAGGAAGCTCGGTCCCGCGGCGCCGGCGGCGCGGGCTTCGCGCTCGAGCCGCTCGAGTTCGGCTTCCGCCACATCGGCGCCGCGCGCGAGCCGCTCGTGCGCGGCACCGAGTTCGCGCTGCAGGCGCTGGGCTTCGCGCAGGCGTGCGTTCTGCGCCTCGAGCTTTGCGCGCGCCGGGGCGCGCGCCGCTTCGAAGCGCGCCGCGTAGGCTGCGCGCCCGGCTTGCTCGCCCCATTCGCGTTCGAGGCGCAGCAGTCGACCGGCGTCGAGCTCGGCGACGGCGGCGAGCGCCTCGATCTCGGCGCACAATTGTTCGCAGCGCTGGCGCTGTGTGTGCGCGGCGACGATCGCGTCGAGGCGCTCGCGCGCGAGCCGGTGCACGCGCTTGTCATGGCCGCGCGCATCGCGCGCGAGCCGCTCGAGTGCCGACGCGTCGTGGATGCGCTCGGCGGCGGCGAGCCGCACGTCGGCGGCGGCGTCGCTCAGCGCGACCGTCGCCAGCCGGTCGGGGTCGTCGAGGCGCGCGACCGCCGCCAGCCGCAGCGCCGGTTCGGCGGCTTCCAGCGCCAGGTGCGTGAACAGCTCGGGCGGGCACTCGGGCAACAGCGCCAGCCGCCGCTCGAGCGGCGGCACCGGCGGCACGCGGCCGGCGAGCAGCGCGCGCAGCAGCGCGGCGGCGACCTCGCGCAGCGCGGCGTGCGCCTCGTCGCGCACGCGCTCGAGCAGCAGCTCCGGGGCGTCGAGGCGTTCGAGCGCGGCGCGGCGAACGCCGGCATCGGCATCGGTGCGGGCCAGCTCGATCAGCACGGGGTCGTCGGCCGGCAGCGCCGCCAGCGCCTGCTGGCGCACGCGGGGATCGGAATGGCGCCACTTCGGCTGGCGCTGGAACAATCGCTTGAAGATCATGGCTGTCGAGTCGCCGGGCAGTTCGCGCGGGGACGCATAGATAGCACGGCCAGCGGGGATGGGGAATGAGCGATGGAGCATCGTCTCTTCATTTCCCATTCCCCATCGTGCGAGCCCGAGTCGGCGGCCGGGTCACGGCAACCGCAGCAGCCAGCGTACCAGCATGCGCGTGCGCGGGCCGAACAGCGTCGCCGTATAGAAGCTGCCGGCGGCGCGCACGCCGGCTTCGGCACGCGTGGGGTAGGGTGTGACCAGCCCAGCGAGTGCGCCGAGCGGCAGGCCGCGCGCCAGCGCGAGGCACCAGGGCTGGATCAGCTCGCCGGCGCAGCGCCCGGCGATGCCGGCGCCGAGCACCCGCCCACGGTGCGTGCTGACGAGCTTGACCAGCCCCTCGGCGGCAGCCTCGGTGCGCGCGCGGTCGTTGTCGGCGAAGGGCCAGCGCAGCACGCGCACCGCATCGCCGTGGCGCGCGCGCGCCTCGGCTTCGCTCAGACCGACGTGCGCCAGCTCGGGGTCGGTGAAGGTGACGCGCGGTGCGGCGCGGTAATCGACCTTCGCCGGCAGCCGGAACAGCGCGTTGCGGATCACGATGCCGGCCTGGTACGCGGCCATGTGCGTGAACAGGTGCGGACCGGCGACGTCGCCGAGCGCGAAGGCGCGGCGGTTGCTGGTGCGCAGCCGCGCATCGACGGCGATGCCGCGCGGACCGTGAACGATGTCGGCAGCCTCGAGCCCCAGCCCCTCGACGTTCGGCGCGCGCCCGGTTGCGACCAACAGGTGCGTGCCGGCGATGCGGCGCTCGACGCCGCGGTGGCGCAGCACCAGTGCCGGCTCCGGCTCGGCGCGGACGAAGTCGCAGCCCTCGACCAGCTCCACGCCTTCGGCGAGCAGCCGCTCGCGCACCGCAGCGACGAGCTCGGGATCCTCCTTCGGCAACAGCCGGGTGCGCGCGCACAGCGTCACGCGTGCGCCGAGGCGGCGGTGCGCCTGCGCCATCTCGGCGCCGACCGGGCCGCCGCCGAGCACCAACAGATGCCTCGGCGCTTCGTGGCGCTCGAACAGCGTCTCGTTGGTGAGGTAGGGCAGCGCGTCCAGCCCCGGGAGCTGCGGCAGCGCCGGGCGCGATCCGGTCGCGATCGCGAAGCGCTTGGCGCGGATGCGCGAGCTGCCGGCCTCGACCACATCGGGGGCGGTGAAGCGCGCGGGGGCGCGGATCACGCGGCAGCCGAGCCCGCTGAAACGCTCCTCGGAATCGTGCGGTGCGATCGCGGCGATCACGCCGTGCACGTGGGCGTGGACGCGTGTGAAGGCGACCTGCGGTTCGTCGGCCTCGACGCCGAAGCGCGGCGCACGCCGCACCGCCTCGGCGGCTGCGGCGGCGGCGAGCAGCGACTTCGACGGTACGCAGCCGTGGTTCAGACAGTCGCCGCCCATCGCACCGCGCTCGATCAGCACCACGCGCGCGCCGAGCTGCGCCGCCCCGGCCGCGAGCGACAGTCCGGCCGAGCCGGCGCCGATCACGCAGAGATCCGCCTCGACGATCTCGTCCATGGCTCACCTCTTCCGGGCGCGCCAGCGCCGGTAGACCAGCGGCAGCAGCGCCAGCAGCGCCAGCCCGAGCAGCGGCAACAGGATCGGTGGCGAGCGCAGCAGCCCGCGGATCGGCGTGTCGGCGGCGTCGAGCACCGCACCGAGCCCGGCGCCGACCGAGCTGTAGACCACGGCGCCGGGCACGATGCCGAGCGCCGTGGTCCAGACGTAGTCGCGCAGCCGCACGCCGAAGAAGGCCGGCACCAGGTTGACGATGAAGAACGGGAACAGCGGCACCAGCCGCAGCACCAGCAGGTAGCTGATCGCGCCTTCGCGGAAGCCGGCTTCGAGCTTCGCGAACCACGGCCCGGCGCGCTGGCGCAGGCTGTCGCCGAGCGCGCTGCGCGCGGCCAGGAACAGCATCGAGGCGCCGAGCGTGGCGCCGACCACGGCCAGGGTCGAACCCAGTGCGGTGCCGAACAGGAAGCCGCCGAACAGCGTCAGCGCCGTGGCCCCGGGCAGCGAGCACGCGACCGCGAGCGCATACAGCGCGCAGTACGCGAGTCCGGCGGCGAGCGGCCGCGCATCGACCCAGGCTGTCAGCAGATGGCGGTGCTCGCGCAAAGCCGCGAGGCTCAGGAAGCGGTCGAGGTCGAGCGCGATGATCGCCACCAGCCCGGCGGCGAGCAGCGTCGCCGGCAAGAAGCGCTTCAGCCCCGTCACCGCCGCGTCTCCCGCAGCGGCTGGAGCAGCAGCTGCCCCAGCGTCTGTTCGGCCGGGGTGCGGAAGGCGTCGAGCCCGAGGGCCATGCGCGCCTGCCCCTCGCGCGGCGCCGCGCGCCAGGTGCCGAACAGCCGGTCCCACCAGACCACGCTGAAGCCGTAGTTGCTGTCGGTCTCGTCGCGGTGGATCGAGTGGTGGATGCGGTGCAGCTCCGGCGTCACCAGCACCCAGCGCAACACGGCTTCGAGCCGCGGCGGCAGCCGCACGTTGCCGTGGTCGAACAGCGCGCAGGCGTTGAGTACGAACTCGAACGCGATCACCGCCGAGGCCGGCGCGCCGAGCAGCGTCACCAGCACCAGTTTGTACAGCATCGACAGGGCGATCTCGAGCGGATGGAAGCGCAGCGCGGTACTCGCGTCGACCTCGGGGTCGGAATGGTGCACGCGGTGCAGTCGCCACAGCAGCGGCCAGCGGTGCGAAACCCGGTGCTGGGCATAGATCGCCAGATCGAGCGCGATCAGGCTGGCCGCGAACGCGAGCCAGCCGGGCGCGGCCAGCGCGTTGAGCGCGCCGAAGCCGTGCGCTGCGGCTGCCTGCGCGGCGCCGACCGCGAGCAGCGGGAAGGCGAGCCGCAACAGGGCCGCATCGAGCACCGCCAGGGCGAAGTTGGTCACCCAGCGCCGTCGCCGCGGTGCGAGCGCCGGGCGCAGCGGCGCGGCCAGCTCCCAGGCGAGCATCGCCGCCAGCACGCCGGCGGAGGCGGCGAGGCGGACCAGCGGTTCGTGTTCGAGCAGCCAGGTGTCCATGGATACTTGCGGGTGGTGTCCGGCTCCGACGTGCCGCCGGGCCGCCCCGGGCGGCCCGGCAAAGCTTGCATGCATTCTGTCAGCGTAACGCGGTGTACGCCCTGCCGCTGCCGGCGGATTCGCGGGCCCGTCGGCCCGGCCGCGCGCGGCGCTACCGCCGAGCATACCGCGCTGTGGGATAATCGCCGCTCTATCCACATCCGAGGTCCGCATCATGCCGCAGATCATCACCGGCCAGTTCCCCGGCGCGCGCCCGCGCCGCATGCGCCGCGACACGTTTTCGCGCCGACTGATGCGCGAGCACGGGCTGAGCGTGGACGATCTGATCCTGCCGGTGTTCGTGCGCGAGGGGAACGGCGTGCGCGAGGCGGTGGCGTCGATGCCGGGCGTCGAGCGTCTGTCGATCGACGAGCTGCTGAAGGAAGCCGGCGAGCTGGTCGAGCTCGGCGTACCGGCGGTGGCGCTGTTCCCGGTGACGCCGCCCGAAGCCAAGTCGCTCGACGCCGTCGAAGCCTGCAACGCCAACGGCCTGGCGCAGCGCGCGGTGCGGGCGCTGAAGGCCGAGTACCCCGGGCTCGGCGTCATCACCGACGTCGCGCTCGACCCCTTCACCACGCACGGCCAGGACGGCATCGTCGACGCGAACGGCTACGTGATGAACGACGAGACGGTGCAAGTGCTGGTGCAGCAGGCGCTGTCGCACGCCGAGGCCGGCGCCGACGTGGTCGCGCCTTCGGACATGATGGATGGGCGCATCGCCGCGATCCGCGAAGCGCTCGAATCGAACGACTTCGTCCACACGCGCATCATGGCGTATTCGGCCAAGTACGCATCGCACTTCTACGGCCCGTTCCGCGACGCGGTCGGCTCGGCCGCCAGCCTCGGCAAGGGCGACAAATCCACCTACCAGATGGACCCGGCCAATTCCGACGAGGCGCTGCGCGAAGTGGCGCTGGACCTCGAGGAAGGCGCCGACATGGTGATGGTCAAGCCCGGCATGCCCTACCTCGACGTCGTGCGCCGGGTCAAGGACCAGTTCGCGGTGCCGACCTTCGTCTACCAGGTCAGCGGCGAGTACGCGATGCTGATGGCGGCGGTCCAGAACGGCTGGCTGTCCGAGGCGGTGATCGTCGAATCGCTGCTCGGCATGAAGCGCGCCGGCGCCGACGGCGTGCTGACGTACTTCGCCAAGCGCGTCGCGCTCGAGCTGCGCCGCGGAGCCTGAGCCGCGCTGGGGGATCGAGTATAGGACAGGCGCGAGTTGCGAGGCGCGAGGAAAGACCACAGACTCGAATGCCTCGTCGTGCCTCGTGCCTCTCCAGTCCGGAACTCGAACCATGACCGACCGTTACGCCGTGATGGGCAACCCGATCGCCCACAGCAAGTCGCCGAAGATCCATGCGCTGTTCGCCGCGCAGACCGGGCAGGACCTGGTCTACGAGGCGCTGCTGGTCGAGCCGGGTGGCTTCAACGCGGCCGCACGCGCCTTCGCCGCGGCCGGCGGCTGCGGGCTGAATGTCACCGTGCCGTTCAAGCAGGACGCCTGGGTGTTCGCCGACCGGCTGTCGCCGCGCGCCGAGCGCGCCGGCGCGGTCAACACGCTGGTGTTCGCCGGGGGCGAAGTCTACGGCGAAAACACCGACGGCCTCGGTCTGGCGCACGACCTGGCGCACAACCACGGCTGCGTGCTGGCCGGGCGGCGCATCCTGCTCGCCGGCGCCGGCGGCGCCGCGCGCGGCGTGCTGGCGCCGCTGCTCGAAGCCGGCCCGGCCTCGCTGACGATCGCCAACCGCACCGCCGACAAGGCGGCCGAGCTGGCGCTGCGCTTCGGCGACCTCGGCCGCGTCTACGGCTGCGGCTACGGCGAACTCGACGGCCAGCGCTTCGACCTGGTGATCAACGCCACCGCCGCCGGACTGGCGGACGCGGTGCCGCTGCTGCCCGAGGCGGTGTTCGCCGACGGCGCCTGGGCCTACGACCTGATGTACGCCGACGCGCCCACCGCCTTCGTGCGCTGGGCGCGCAACCACGGCGCGGCACAGGCCGTCGACGGCCTTGGCATGCTGGTCGAGCAGGCGGCGGAATCGTTCCGGCTGTGGCGCGGCGTGCGCCCCGACACCGCACCGGTGCTGGCGGCATTACGGCCGTCATCCTGACGGGCGCCCTCACTGCACGATAAAGCCGCTGCGTTCGGTGAAGGCCAGGTCGAGGCTCGCGAACTCCAGCTCCAGGGTGTAGGAACCGCGTTCGGCCTGGGGCGGCAGGCGGATGAAGGTGTCCACTTGCCAGCGGCCGGGCTTGATGCTGAAGCTTTTGTTGACGTCGTCGACCAGCACCTTGCCCTGGTAGCTGATGCGGGTGCGCAAGCTCCCCTGGATGGCGTCGTCGCGGCCGTTGCACAGCGCGTACACCAGCCGGTGATCGAACTCCTGTCCGGGACGCAGCCGCGGCGGGATCAGCTCGCGGTTCTCGATGCGAAACAGGGGCAGGCGCGTCTCGGAGCAGCGGTATTCCTTCCAGACATCGGCGGGCAGTGCCAGCGAGGCTTCGCCGGGGGCGCGCAGGCGCTTCTGGAGGTCCCAGACGGCATCCTCGAGCTGCTGAATCACGGGGGCGCAACCGCTCGCCGCGAGCAGCACGCCGAAACCGACTAGCGTCTTATGATCCATCCGGGGGACTCCTCGCGTGGCGGGGGCGGCGGCTTGCGCGGCGCCGGCGGTTTCCTGGTCACGGCCGGCTCCTGGCGACTGATCGCCGGTTTGGCGGCCTTCGGTTTGGGAGGCGACGGCTCGGCGCGCGGCTCGGCGGGCGGGGCCGGGACGGCTGGCGCCAGCGGCACGGCGGGCATCGGCGGCGAGCCTTGGCCAGGGGGCGGGAACAGCGGCGGCAACGGTGGTTCGCCGGCCTCGGACGGGATCAACGGTGCCACGGCCGTCGCCGGCGGCGGTGCCGGTTCGCGCGGCGGCGTACGGATCACCGAGGGCACGGTGTCTTCGAGCGGCGCCGGTGCGGCGATCGCGGGCACGGCGCGGATCGAGTCGTCGACCGGGGACGGGGCCAGCGCAGGCCGTGTCAGCTCGGCAGCGGGGGGCTCGGCGAGCGGGGGCCGGGCGGGCGCAGGCGGTGGCGCATTCGCTGCGCTGTCGTCTGCCGGCCCGATGGAGCCGGCGTCCGCCGCCGGCAAACGCGGCTCGGCGAGCACCGGCGGTGCTTCGCGCGGAG
>JBDHRG010000108.1:0-13965 GCA_039807445.1 Candidatus Competibacteraceae bacterium | reverse complement strand
TTTTGCGCGCGTTGAGCGGCGCGAGGGGGGATGTTGCGGAGCGGATTACGCGCGCCGCGGGCGCAGGACAGCGCGGAGCGGCGCCGTACCTCGGAGGCATACACGGAGGTATGCCGAGAATGAGCGCAGCAACATCCCCTCGCGCCGCCGTACCGGAGCTGGCCGACCAGCGGGAGCTTGCCGGAGGCCGTATTAGCCCAAAGCGACTAGGGTGCAAAAGCGAAGCCGCAAGGTATCATCCGCGGCCTCCGTCATATTCCGGAAACAAGCGCGTGGACCTGCTCCTCGACCCGGCCTTGGGCGGCGTCAGCCTGCTGCTGAGCGCCGCCCTGCTGCTCGCCCTCGGCTTCGAATTCGTCAACGGCTTCCACGACACCGCCAACGCGGTCGCTACCGTCATCTACACGAATACGCTGCGGCCGACGGCCGCGGTGGTCTGGGCCGGCGCCTGGAACTTCCTCGGCGTACTGTTCTCCAGCGGCGTGGTCGCCTTCGGCATCGTCGCGCTGCTGCCGATCGACCTGATCGTCAACCTCGATACCCGGATCGGCGCAGCGATGGTATTCGCGCTGCTGCTGGCGGCGATCATCTGGAACCTCGGCACCTGGTACATCGGCTTGCCGGCTTCGAGCTCGCACGCGCTGATCGGCTCGATCGTCGGCGTCGGGCTGATGAACACGTACCTGGCGCCGCAGACCGCGTTCGGCGAAGGCATCAACTGGAGCAAGGTCGCCGACATCGGGCTGTCGCTGCTGGTGTCGCCGCTGGCCGGTTTCGGCTGCGCCTTCGCGCTGATGTGGGTCGCACGACGCTGGCTGCTCGACAGCGCGCCGGCGCTGTTTCGCGAGCCGCAACCGGGACGCGTGCCGCCGCTGTGGATCCGCACGCTGCTGGTGCTGACCTGCACCGGCGTCAGCTTCGCGCACGGCTCGAACGACGGCCAGAAGGGCATGGGTTTGATCATGCTGGTGTTGATCGGGCTGGTGCCGGGGCTGTACGCGCTGAACCTGCAGGCCGCACCCGAAACGCTGGCGGCGGTCCGTGGCCAGGCGGCGCAGGCGGCGGCCCTGGTCGAGGCGCGCCCCGACACGCGTCTGGCACCCAACGCCGAGGCGCCGACCGAGACGCTGAAGCGCTTCGTGCGCAGCGGCGCGCTCGAATCCGGGACGCTCGGCGCTTTCGCCTTCGAAAACCGCCGCATCGCGGCGCGGCTCGAGGGCGTGGCGGCGCTGGCCACGGTGCCGGGTGCGGAGCGCAACGCGCTGCGCGCCGAGCTCTACCTCGCGGCCGAGGCCGCCGGCCGGCTGGCGAAGGAAGCCCCCGGTTTCGACGAAGCGGCGCGCACCGCACTGCGCGGCTACCGCACGCAGCTGAAGCAGGTCACCGAATTCATCCCGACCTGGGTCAAGATCGCCTCGGCGCTCGCGCTCGGCCTCGGCACGATGATCGGCTGGAAGCGCATCGTCGTGACCATCGGCGAAAAGATCGGCAAGTCGCACCTGAGCTACGGGCAGGGCGCCTCGGCCGAGCTGGTCGCGGCGAGCACGATCGGCGTCGCCGACACGCTCGGCCTGCCGGTCAGCACCACGCACGTGCTGTCCTCGGGCGTTGCCGGGACCATGGTCGCCAACAAGTCGGGCGTGCACGGCAGGATGATCCGCAACCTCTTGCTCGCCTGGGTGCTGACGCTGCCGATGTGCGTGTTCCTCGGCGCGATGCTGTTCGCCGGCGCGCTGCACCTGGTGTTCAGCGGCCTGGGGCTGCGCTGAGCCTCAATCCATCCGGTACGCCAGCCGCAGCAGGTGGAGGCCGATGCCGTCGTTCGGGTTCTCGATGCCGCCGTTCGACAGGTGCTGGAAGCGGTAGCCGAGCTCCCAGGCGTGCCGGTGGCCGAACTGCACACCGAAGCCTGCCAGGTCGCCGAACTGGAACGCGGTCGAGAAGTCGCGATCCTCGTTGATCTTGGTGTGCGACAGGAAATGTACGCCGATGCCGGCTTCGAGGTAGAAAGCCGCGTCGCCGGGATCGTTCTGCTGCAGCCGGAACACCGGCGTCAGGCCGATTTCGGCGATGTCGCGGTGGCCGCGGTGGCCGGAGTCGGCATGCCAGTAGCCGGCGTCGAGCTCCCAGTAACCGCCGACGTGCCAGGCACCCTCGGCGAACCAGCGTGCGTCCCAGTCCCAGAACAGCGCCGCACGCACGACCCCGGTGCTGTCGTCGCCGCCGCCGAGCTCGAGCGCCACGCCGTCGAGCGCCTGCGCCGCCGGCGCGGCCAGCAGGCCGGCCGCGAGCAGCATCCCCCCTGCCTTGTTGTTCATCGTTTCTTCCTCGCCATCGCGCCGTCTGCGGGCGCGTCCTCGGTGAGACTAGCAAAGGCACGGGTGAGGGGTGAGGGGTGAGGGGTGAGGGGAAAAAGAAGCTCGGCGGTCCGCCCCCTCCTCACTCCTCTCCCTTCACTCCATTACGGATTCAGTCGAGATCCGCCGCCAGCGCCGCGCGCGTTGCCGGGGGCACCTCGACGCTGGCCGTGTAGCGCGGGTGATCGATGCCGATGCGCACCGCGGCGCCGGCCCTGGCGGCACCGACCATGTCGGCGTCGAGCTCGAAGCGCAGGAAGTGCACCGATGAGGTCTTGTCGGGGCGCTCGCGCTCGAGGTCTTCGTCGGCGATCGCCCATACCCGCTCGCAGCCCGCGACCTGCGCCCAGACGCGGCGCTCGACGCCGACCAGCTCGGCCAGCGCCCGCTGGCGCTGGTCGACGTCGACGTACTCGAGCATCAAGGTCGCCTTCCAGTTGCACCCGTCGGGGATCAGCGGGTTGTAGGCATCGAGCTCGTCCTGGATGCCGGCAGCCTCGAAGATGCGCTCGACGCGCAGCATCTCCTGCACCTGGTACTGGATCGTCAGCCGATCCTCGAAGCACAGCCGCGCGTGCTCGCCGAGCGACACTTGCCGCGGCCGCTTGTGCGCCATCACGTGCGCGCGGAACGCGGGGCGCGCCTCGGCGTACTGCTCGAGGCCGTAGAGATCTGCACGGGTCAGGGGCTGCATCGGTCATCCTCCTGTCAGATGCCGTAGGCCTTGCGCAACAGGCTCAGCGGGTGCTCGGGCTTGCGCCCGTCGGCCAGGCCGTGCTCGAGGTGGTGGCCGGCGATCGGGCAATCGCTGCCGTAATGGTCGGCCTCGGCCTGCCGGATACGGTTGACCACCGGTTTGCCGATCTTCATCGCCAAATCGTGGTATTCGCGCTTGACCGCGTAAGTGCCGTCGTGCCCCGAGCAGCGCTCGATCGCCTCGACCTCGGTGCCGGGGATCAGCGACAGCAGCTCGCGGCTCTTCAGCCCGATGTTCTGCACGCGCAGATGGCAGGGCACGTGGTAGGCGACCTTGCCCAGCGACTGCTTGAAGTCGGTCTTCAGCAGGCCTTCGCGGTGGCGCGCCATCAGGTATTCGAACGGGTCGAACACCGCCGCGGCGACGCGCCGCACCTCGGGCTGGTCCGGGAACAGCAGGGGCCACTCGCTCTTCAGCATCAGCACGCACGAGGGCACCGGCGCGACGATGTCCCAGCCCTGCTCGACCTGCCTCGACAGCACCGGCAGGTTGGCTTTCATCGAGGCCTCGACCGCCTCGAGGTCGCCGAGCTCGAGCTTGGGCATGCCGCAGCAGCGCTCGCGCGGCACCAGCCGCACCGGGATGCCGTTGTGCTCGAACACCGCGATCAAGTCCTCGCCGATCTGCGGCTCGTTGCGGTTGCCGTAGCAGGTCGTGAACAGCGCGACCCGCCCCTGCGTACGCCCGGCCGGCGTGCCCTTGTCGCTGCGACCGATGCGCGCCTTGTGCCGCCGGCGCAGCGGCTTCGGGTCGTACGGCGGCAGCTTCGCGTCGGCGTGCACGCCGAGCGTCGCCGCCATCGCCTTGCGCGCCGTGGCATTGCCGTTGACCGCGTTGACCACCTGCGCGACCACCGGGATACCGGCGAGGCTGCCGACGACATCGGTGCTCGAGAGCACCTTGTCGCGCAGGCTCGCGCCCTGCTCGCGGTACCTGACCGTCTTGGCGCGCAGCATCAGGTGCGGGAAGTCGACCGCCCATTCGTGCGGCGGCACGTACGGACACTTGGTCATGTAGCACAGGTCGCACAGGTAGCAGTGCTCGACGACCTTCCAGTAGTCCCGGTGCGCGACGCCGTCGACTTCCATCGTCGCGGATTCGTCGACCAGGTCGAACAGCGTCGGAAACGCATTGCACAGGCTGACGCAGCGGCGGCAGCCGTGACAGATGTCGAACACCCGTTCGAGCTCCTTGAACAGCGCTTCACCGTCGTGGAACTCGGGGTCCTTCCAGTTCAGCGGGTGCCGGATCGGCGCTTCAAGGCTGCCTTCCTTGATGGGCTTGGCAGACATCGGCTGGCCCTCGGGATCGTGTTTGGCGGCAGGGAAAACGCATCGGGGCCGCACGCGACCCCGATGCCTGCGGTCGGGCCGCTAGGTGCCCAGCGTATCGAGCGCCTTCTGGAAGCGGTTGGCGTGCGAGCGCTCGGCCTTGGCCAGCGTCTCGAACCAGTCGGCGATCTCGTCGAAGCCCTCGTCGCGCGCCGTCTTCGCCATGCCCGGGTACATGTCGGTGTACTCGTGCGTCTCACCGGCGATTGCGGCCTTGAGGTTGTCGCCGGTCGGCCCGATCGGCAGCCCGGTCGCCGGGTCGCCGACCACCTCGAGGTATTCGAGGTGGCCGTGGGCATGGCCGGTTTCGCCTTCGGCGGTCGAGCGGAACACCGCCGAGACGTCGTTGTAGCCCTCGACGTCGGCCTTGGCGGCGAAGTACAGGTAGCGGCGGTTCGCCTGCGATTCGCCGGCGAACGCGTACTTCAGGTTCTCCTCGGTCTTGCTTCCCCTGAGCTGCATGATCTCCACCTCTCTGCTTGCCTTTGGTTGGTGCCGCCGCCGACTCGCGGCCGACGACGGATACCCCCATGGGTACGGTAGAACTGTAGAAGCCGCCTCGGGCGCCGCCATTCATTTGTTCCAATCGGGGTGATAGCCCGGGGCTATCGACACAGGAGGAAGATCACGATGCCGATCCGCGACTGGCCCGAGCAGGAGCGCCCGCGCGAAAAGCTGCTGGCGCGCGGTGCGCAGGCGCTGTCCGACGCCGAGTTGCTGGCGCTGTTCCTGCGCACCGGCGTGCGCGGCAAGAGCGCGGTCGACCTCGCACGCGAACTGCTCGCGGCCTTCGGCGGCTTGCGCCCGCTGCTCGAGGCCGGGCACGCGCGGCTGTGCGCGCAGCCCGGGCTCGGCCCGGCCAAGGTGGTGCTGCTCGCCGCGGCGCTCGAGCTCGGCCGGCGCCACCTCGAGGAGCAGCTGACGCGCGGCGACGCGCTGACCAGCGTCGGGGCGACGCGCCGCTACCTCGCCGCGCGGCTGCGCCACCAGCCGCAGGAAGTGTTCGCGGTGCTGTTCCTCGACACCCGCCATCGCGTGATCGCCTACGAAGAGCTGTTCCACGGCACGATCGACGGCACCACGGTGCACCCGCGCGAAGTCGTGCGCCGCGCGCTCGCGCACAACGCCGCGGCGCTGATCGTCGCCCACAACCACCCCTCGGGCGTCGCCGAGCCGAGCCTCGCCGACGAACAGCTCACGCTGCGGCTGCGCGACGCGCTGGCGCTGATCGACGTGCGCGTGCTCGACCACGTCGTGGTCGGCGACGGCGAGACGGTGTCGTTCGCGGAGCGGGGGCTACTTTGAGAAGGCACGAGGCACGAGGCACGAGGCACGAGGCACGAGGCACGAGGCACGAGGCACGAGGCACGAGGCACGACGAGAGATGTCGCCTTTACTCGCGCCTCGCAACTCGCTCCTCGTACCTGTCCCATCGCCTCGCTCCTTGCCTCCCCCCCGCTCCTCTGCTATAAAACGCGACCTTCGACAGGTTTCGATCGCGGCAGGCGCCGCCGTTCGCCGGTCACAGAACATCTCGGGTGTCGCCCGCGGGGCGCGCCGAACACCGCTCGGCGCGGAGCGGTGTCGAATGCAACGGAGGTCATCCCCATGTCCAGAGTCTGTCAGGTGACGGGCAAGCGCCCGATCACCGGTAACAACGTCTCGCACGCCAACAACAAGACCCGCCGCCGGTTCCTGCCGAACCTGCACTCGCACCGCATCTGGGTCGAGAGCGAGAATCGCTTCGTGCGCCTGCGGGTGTCGAACGCCGGTCTGCGCGAGATCGACAAGCGCGGCATCGACGCCGTGCTGGCCGACCTGCGCGCCCGCGGCGAAAAGTTCTGAGGAGGACCGAACCATGCGCGACAAGATCAAGCTCGTTTCCAGCGCCGGCACCGGCCACTTCTACACCACCACCAAGAACAAGCGCACGATGCCGGAAAAGCTCGAGCTGAAGAAGTTCGACCCGGTCGTGCGCAAGCACGTGATGTACAAGGAAGCCAAGATCAAGTGATCCTGGCCGCCGCAGAAAAACCCGCTCCGGCGGGTTTTTTTGTTCGCGGGGCCGGGAAAAGGCAGCGCCGCAGGCGCCTTGCGCCCGCCGCCGCAGCGCAGCATCATCCCCCGTGTACACCTTGCCGATGGACCAGGACGACTCCATGCGGGACATCTACCTCGGGCGTCAGCCGATCTACAACCGCAAGCTGTCGCTGGAAGCCTACGAACTGCTCTATCGCCACGCCGCGGTCGACAGCGCCCGGATCGACGATGCCGACACCGCGACTTCGCAGGTGATCCTGAACGTCGTCAGCGAAATCGGCTTGCCGAACCTGGTCGAGCAACGCCTCGCCTTCGTCAACGTCGCGCGCCGCTTCGTCGTCGACGGCGGGCTGAAGTCGGTGCAGCACCCGCAACTGGTGTTCGAGATCGCCGCCGGCGAAGCGCTCGAACCGGGGCTGCTCGGCGCGCTGCGCGCGCTGCGCGCCCAGGGCCGCCGCTTCGCGCTCGACAACTACGTCGACACGCCGGGCAACCGCGCGCTGCTCGAGGTCGCCGACTTCGTCAAGCTCGACATGCTGAGCACCGCCCCCGAAGAGCTCGCGCGCCTGGCCGGCGAGTGCAAGGGTCTGGGCATCCGGCTGATGGCGACCCGCATCGAGACCCCGGAGGCGGTTGATGCCTGCCTCGAGGCCGGTGTCGACTACCTGCAGGGCTACCACTTCTCGCAGCCGCGGCTGCTGAAGTTCGCGGCGATGCCGACCAACCAGGCGGCGATCCTGCAGCTGATCGGCGCGCTGAACGATCCCGATGCCCGGCTCGAAGACATCGAGCGAATGGTCGCGCAGGACGTGTCGCTGTCGTACAAGCTGCTGCGCCACCTCAATTCGGCCTACTTCAACCTGCCCAACCGCGTCGACTCGATCCGGCACGCGGTGGTCCTGCTCGGCCTCGATCACCTCAAGGCCTGGGCGACGCTGATCTCGCTGGCCCAGCTCGACGGCCGGGGCAGCGACATGGCGCAGAGCGCACTGGTGCGCGGCTTCATGTGCCGCGGGCTGGCGCAGGCGCTCGACATCGAGCGCCCCGAGGTCAGCTTCACCGTCGGGCTGCTGTCGGTGCTCGACCGCCTGACCCGCATGCCGCTCGAGCAAGTGATCGCGACGCTGCCGCTGGCCGAAGACGTGGCCGCGGCGCTGACGCGCCACGAAGGCGAGCACGGCCGCCTGCTCGCCTGCACGCTCGCCTACGAACGCGGCGACTGGGCCGCGGTCGACGCCAGCGGCATCGGCGGCGAGGCGGCCAGCACCGCATACTTCGCCGCGCTGCAGCAGGCGTACCAGGCGACGCGAACCCTGTTCTGAGCGATGCCCGAGCTGCCCGAGGTCGAGACCACGCGCCGCGGCATCGCGCCGCACTTGCTCGGGCGCACCGTCACCGGCGTGCGCGTGCGCGAGCCGCGGCTGCGCTGGCCGGTACCGCCGGCGCTCGCCGAGGGGTTGGCCGGGCGCGCGATCGAGCGCATCGAGCGCCGCGGCAAGTACCTCCTGCTCGGCAACGCCGCGGGCTGGGCGCTGTTGCACCTGGGCATGTCGGGCAGCCTGCGCGTGTTACGCGCCGACACGCCGCCGGGCAAACACGACCACCTCGACCTGGTGCTCGACGACGGCCGCTGCCTGCGCCTGACCGATCCGCGCCGCTTCGGCGCCGCGCTGTGGGCCGGTCCCGATCCGCAGACCCATCCGCTGCTGCGCAGCCTCGGCCCCGAGCCGCTCGGCCCGGACTTCGACGCCGGCTACCTCCACCGCCGCGCCCGGGGCCGCCGCCAGGCGGTCAAGACCTTCATCATGGACAGCCACACCGTCGTCGGCGTCGGCAACATCTACGCGTCGGAATCGCTGTTCGCCGCCGGCATCGCCCCGCGCCGCGCCGCCGGGCAGGTGTCGCGCGAACGCTACGCCGTGCTGGTCGAAGCGATCCGCACCGTGCTCGAGGCGGCGATCCGCTCGGGGGGAACGACGCTGCGCGACTTCGTCGACAGCGAGGGCAGGCCCGGCTACTTCCAGCAGGCGCTGGCCGTCTACGACCGCGCCGGCCTGCCCTGCCGCGCCTGCGGCACGCCGATCGCCGCGCTGCGCCTGGGGCAGCGCTCGAGCTACTGGTGTCCGCGCTGCCAGCGCTAGCGGCGCACGATATTGTTTGCAAGCTGGCGGCCGCGGTTTTCGTGTAAGGTGAACCCGCATCGCCACGCCCGCCGTCCACCCTTGCCACGGCCCGAGGAGCCATGAGCGACTTCGTCATCGAGCTGAAAGGTGTCAGCAAATCGTACGGGAGCCAGCAGGTGCTCCACGGCATCGACCTGCAGGTGCGCAAGGGCGAGTTCCTGACGCTGCTCGGCCCGTCCGGCTGCGGCAAGACCACGATCCTGCGCCTGCTCGCCGGCTTCGAGACGCCGAGCTCGGGCCAGGTGTGGATCGGCGGCCAGGACGTCGGCGCGCTGCCGCCGGAAGCGCGCCAGGTCAACACCGTGTTCCAGAGCTACGCGCTGTTCCCGCACATGAGCGTGTTCGACAACGTCGCCTTCGGCCCGCGGCTGAAGGGCGTCGACGGCGCCGAGATCGAGGCCCGCGTGATGGAGGCGCTGCGTACGGTCAAGCTCGACAGCTTCGCCCGGCGACGGCCGGACCAGCTCTCGGGCGGTCAGCAGCAGCGGGTCGCGATCGCGCGCGCGCTGGTCAACCAGCCGCTGGTGCTGCTGCTCGACGAATCGCTGTCGGCGCTCGACTACAAGCTGCGCAAGGCGATGCAGATCGAGCTCAAGCAGCTGCAGCGCAGCCTCGGCATCACCTTCGTGTTCGTCACCCACGACCAGGAAGAGGCGCTGTCGATGTCCGATCGCATCGTGGTGATGAACACCGGCCACATCCGCCAGGTCGGCACGCCGCGCGAAGTCTACGAAGAGCCCGCGGACCTGTTCGTCGCCAAGTTCGTCGGCGAGATCAACACGCTGACCGGCCACGTGGCGGCGGTGCGCGACGACGGCTTCGACGTCGACCTGTTCGGCCACGTGCTCGACCTGAAGTCGAAGACGCGCCGCTTCGCGCTCGGCGACCCGGTCAGCGTGCTGGTGCGCCCCGAAGACCTGCGCATCTGCCGCGAGGGCGAAGCCGCGGTCGAGGACATCGCCGACCTGTTCCCGGCGGTGGTCGAGGAGGTGATCTACAAGGGCACCACGGTCGACCTGCTGGTGCGCCTGAGCGAGTCCGGCGAGCAGCTCGCGACCACGCAGTTCTTCAACGAAGACGCCGAAACCTCGCTGCTCGACTACCGGATCGGCGACCCCGTGCTGGTCGACTGGGTCCACGGCTGGGAAGTGGTGCTGCCGCACCATGAATAGCCAGTTCTTCAAGCGTTTCGCGATCGGCACGATCGCTGCCTGGCTGATCGTGTTCGCGCTGGTGCCCAACCTGATGGTGGTCGGCGCGAGCTTCATGCAGCGCGGCGAGAGCGAGTTCCTGGTCTGGGGCTTCTCGCTCGGCAGCTATGCGCGGATGTTCGATCCGCTGTACCTGCACGTGTTCTGGAACTCGTTCTACCTGGCGGCGCTGACCACGGTGCTGTGCCTGGTGTTCGGCTATCCGTTCGCCTACCTGATCGCGCGCGCGCCCGCGCGCATGCGACCGATGCTGCTGATGCTGGTGATCATCCCGTTCTGGACCAGCTCGCTGGTACGCACCTACGCGCTGATCGTGATCCTGAAGACCAAGGGGCTGCTCAACGAACTGCTGCTGGCGCTCGGGCTGATCACCGAGCCGATCGAGATGCTGTACACCGACTTCGCGGTGATCGTCGGCCTGGTCTACACGCTGCTGCCGTTCATGGTGCTGCCGCTGTACGCGGCGATCGAAAAGCTCGACCTGCGCCTGGTCGAGGCCGCGCGCGACCTCGGCGCCGACCGACTTCGCACCTTCACCAAGGTGATCATCCCGCTGACGATGCCCGGCATCATCGCCGGCAGCATGCTGGTGTTCCTGCCGGGGCTGGGGTTGTTCTACGTCGCCGACATCCTCGGTGGCGCCAAGACCACGCTGATCGGCAACCTGATCCAGCGCCAGTTCCTGTCGGCGCGCGACTGGCCGTTCGGCTCGGCGGCGAGCGTGACGCTGACCGTCGCGATGGGGCTGATGCTGTGGGCCTACTGGATCGCCGTGCAGCGCGCGCGGGTCAAGACGGAGGTCTGAGCGATGAAGCGCATCGGGTCCAGCGGCTACCTCGGCTTCGTCTACCTGTTCCTGTACGCGCCGATCGCGATCCTGATCGTCTACTCGTTCAACGACACCAAGTACGCGCTCAGCTGGAAGGGTTTCACCTGGGAGTGGTACGAGTCGCTGTTCGACAACAGCGACCTGATCCAGGTGGCGCTGAACTCGGTCAAGCTGGCGCTGACCTCGGCGACGCTGGCGACGATCATCGGCACGCTCGGCGCGGTGGCGCTGTACCGCTACGCGTTCCGCGGCAAGCAGCTCCTGAACGGGCTGATCTTCATCCTGATCATGTCGCCCGAGATCGTGATGGGCATCTCGCTGCTGCTGCTGTTCGTGACGCTGAACTTCCCGCTCGGCTTCTGGACGCTGCTGCTGTCGCACGTCACCTTCTCGATCCCGTTCGTCGTGATCACCGTGCTGAGCCGCATGAGCGGCTTCGACAAACACCTGATCGAGGCGGCGCAAGACCTCGGCGCCAGCGAGTTCCAGACCTTCCGCAAGGTGATCCTGCCGCTGCTGACGCCGGCGGCGATCGCCGGCTGGCTGCTGAGCTTCACGCTGTCGATGGACGACGTGATCATCACCTTCTTCGTCACCGGCCCCGACTACGAGGTGCTGCCGCTGAAGGTGTACTCGATGGTGCGGCTGGGGGTGAAGCCCGAGATCAACGCGCTGTCCACGCTGATGTTCGTGCTGACGCTGGTAATCGTCCTGTTCGCGCAATCGCTGCTCAAGGAGAAGAAACAGTGAAGAAACTGCTGCTCGCGCTGGCCGTCGCCGGTGCCGTCAACTCCGCGTTCGCTGCCGAGGAAAAGGTGCTGAACCTGTACAACTGGACCGAGTACATGCCGAAGGAGGTCCTGAAGGCCTTCACCAAGGAAACCGGCATCAAGGTCAAGGAATCGAACTACGCCAGCACCGAGGAGATGTACGCCAAGCTCAAGGCGGGCGGCGGCGGCTACGACATCGTCGTGCCGTCGACCTACTTCGTCACGCGCATGGCCAAGGAAGGCATGCTGGCGCCGCTCGACAAGAGCAAGCTGCCGAACCTGAAGAACATCGACCCGAAGTACCTCGACAAGCCCTACGACCCGGGCAACAGCTACAGCGTGCCCTACCTGCTGTCGTCGGTCGGCGTGATCGTCGACAGCGCCAAGGTCGACCCGGCCAGGATCAGGAGCTGGAACGACCTGTGGAAGCCCGAGTACGCCGGCGCGCTGTTGCTGATGGACACCGCGCGCGAAACCTTCGCCGTGGTGCAGAAGGCCGCCGGCTTCCCGGCCAACGACACCGACCCCAAGCACATCGAGCAGGCGTTCCAGAAGCTGCGCGACCTGCAGCCGAACGTGAAGCTGTACAACGGCGAATCACCGAAGGTCAGCTTCATCGAGGGCGAGGTCAGCGTCGGCATCGCCTGGAACGGCGAAGCGTTCATGGGCGCGCAGGAAAACCCGAAGATCACCTTCGTCTACCCGCAGGAAGGCGTGGTGCTGGCGATGGACACGATGGCGATCCCGAAGACCGCCAAGCACCCCGACAACGCGCACAAGTTCCTCGACTTCGTGATGCGCCCCGACAACGCCGCCAAGATCAGCGAAGCGCTCGGCTACGCGACGCTGAACGCCGAGGGCGTCAAGAAGCTGCCGAAGGTGCTGTCGGCCAACCGCATCGTCTACCCGACCGACGCCGACCTGAAGAACGCCGAGCTGCTCGAAGACATTCCGACCGAGACGCAGGGCCTGTACGAGAAGTACTGGTCCGAGCTGAAGGTCGGCAAGAAGGTGGTCGGCGGCGAGTAATCCGCCCGCCCCGCTTCGCGGCCCGCGGTCCGTGGGGGTCACCAGAGGGTGAGCCACCTAGCGTCCGCGGGCTTTTTCGTTGGTGGACCGATCGAGGAGGAGGTGCGCGCCGTGAAACGCCTGCTGTCCGGACTGCTGCTGCTGGCGGCGCCGCTGGCCATCGCCGCCGAGCGCACGCTGGTGATCTACAACTGGGCCGAGTACATGCCGAAGAGCGTGCTGACCCGGTTCACCAAGGAAACCGGCATACGGATCAAGTACTCGACCTACGACAACAACGAGGCGATGTTCGCCAAGCTCAAGGCGGTCGAGGGCCGCGGCGGCTACGACCTGGTGGTGCCGTCGAGCTACTACGTCGGGCGCATGATCGCCGCCGGCATGCTCGCGCCGCTCGACAAGAGCAGACTGCCGAACTTGAAGCACCTCGATCCGCGCCTGCTCGACAAGCCCTACGACCCGGGCAACGCCTACAGCCTGCCCTACCTGTGGGGCACCAGCGGCATCGCGGTCGACTCGGGCAAGATCGACCCGGCCGCGGTGAAGCGCTGGGCCGATCTGTGGAACCCGAAGTACAGGGGCCAGGTGATGCTGCTCGACGACGTGCGCGAAGTCTTCGGGCTGGCGCTGCGCGTGCTCGGCCACTCGGTCAACAGCCGCGACGAAACCGAGATCAAGGCCGCCTACGACAAGCTGCTCGAGCTCAGGCCCAGCGTCAAGGTGTTCAACGCCGAGTCGCCGAAGGCGGTGATGCTGGCCGGCGAAGTCGCCGTCGGCCAGATGTGGAACGGCGAGGCGTACATGGCGGCCGGCGAGAACGCGAAGATCAAGTTCGTCTACCCCGAGGAAGGGCCGCTCGGCTGGGTCGACAACCTGGTGATCCCGAAGAGCGCCAGGAACCTGACCGAGGCGCACGAATTCATCAACTTCGTGCTGCGTCCGGAGATCGCCAAGCTGATCGCCGAGGACGTCGGCTACACCAGCCCCAACCTCGGCGCGATCGCGCTGATGGCGAAGAAGGTGCGCGACAACCGGACCGCCAACCCGAGCGACGACGACCTCGCCAGGGTCGAGTTCCAGAACGACGTCGGCGACGCGCTGCCGCTCTACGAGAAGTACTGGCAACTGCTGAAGACCGGGAAATGAGCGAGCAGGAATGGGGAATGGGGAATGGGGAATGGGGGCAGCACAAAAGTGTAGGGCGCAATACGCCGCTACGCGGCTTGCGCCCTGCATTCGAATTCGCCGCCTTGCTGGTAGAACCAGCATCAGTCCAGCGGGCTCCTCACGCCCCGCCCGCCCCGATTGAAGTATGAGCATAAAATCGTTTTGAGTACTTCTTGAATCCGCTACACTCCGAATCCTGTTGGCGGTGCGAGAAGGGGGACCTGCCGTGGGTCGAGCGCTGGAACTGACCGAGGCCGAGCGGGTGACGCTGACCGATCTGACGCTCGCGCACCC
>JBDHRG010000107.1:0-14167 GCA_039807445.1 Candidatus Competibacteraceae bacterium | reverse complement strand
CGCCGCTCACCACTGTCGCCGACGACCTGCGGACCATGCTCAGAAGCGGGCTCGCAACCGTGGCGCTGCGAACGCCACGGGCTCGCACCAATGACGTATCGGTCATGACGGCGCTGCCGTTCGCTTTGTAGCGCAGCAACTCCATCGTTTCTTCGCAAACGCTGGGCGCGGTCATGGGCCTGGGATGCTCATAAGCTATCTCCTTTGCCCCATTTGGGCATTGCAGTCATTACCCTCTTTATTGCCCTTTCTTGAGGGCAATTACCCTTTCTTCTTCCACCTGGCCCCCGGGCCTCGGCCCATGCACTCCACAGCACCACTGCCCTGCTGCTCCCGAAGCACCCGGCGAATCATGTCGCGGCTGACGCCCGGGCAGGCCTGTTCGAGCTGCGCCAGGGTGAACTCCGGCGGCAGGCGCTGGATGGCGGAGAGCACTTGCTCGGTCTTGGAACCGCGTGGGGCCTGGATGTCGCCGAGGCGCTCCACGAACTCTCGGTAGGCGGTCTTCAGGATGAACAGCAGGTAGTTGATATACGGCCAGGGGTCGTGCCGGCCTTCGTGCCAGCGCTGGGAGCTTTGCTCCAGCGTCTCGTAGTAGCGCTCCTTGTTCTCCTCGATGAGCCGCTCCAGGCTGATGTAGCGACCGACCTCGTAGCCCAGGTGGTAGCACTGCAGCAGCAGGAGCAGCCGTGAGACCCGGCCGTTGCCGTCGCGGAAAGGGTGGATGCAGAGGAAATCGAGGTCGAAGGCGGCCAGGGCGATGAGGGGATGCACCCAGCGCTCATTCAGGCAGCGGTGCCAGTCCGAGACCAGTTCGGCCATGCAGCGAGGCGTGTCGGCAGCGGGCACGGTGCGGAAGCGGACGCGCTCGCTGCCGTCGGGGTAGCGTTCGATGATATCGCCGTCCTTCTCCTTGTATTGGCCGGTATCCCAGATTTGGCCGCGCGTCAGCCGGTGCAGTTGGCGGATGGTGTCCTCGGCCACGGGCAGTTTGCTGCCCTGCTCGTGAATCCATTGCAGGGCATCGCGGTAGCCCCGGACCTCCTCCTCGTCGCGGTCGCGCAGCAGCGGCCGCCCCAGGATGAGTTCCCGCACCCGGCCGGTGTCGACCACCACGCCCTCGATACGGTTGCTGGACACCGCGCTTTCAATCAGCGCGTGCTCGCGAAGCGTCTTGAGCCGCTGGGGCGACTGGCGGGTGTACAGCTCCTGCTTGCCCCGGAATTCGCCGAGGTCGGCGAGATACCAGGAGGTGCTGCCCGGCACGGCCACCTCGCCGTGGGAGAACAGCCGGAGCGTCTTCATCGCCTCCTCGAACTGTTCATGTACGACTCCTTGGGTAAATGGGCGCGGAACGCGCCCGGTCAGTGAATCGAAGCGGGATATCGTCGGTAGAGTCCGCCGGAGTGGTGTAACGGAGGAGGCGGCAGGGATGGCCTGGAGGAAGGCCATCGGGGAACTCCGGTAAGGTTGCGTTTGCGAAGACGGAACCGACCCGTAAGGAACCCCGATGACCGGCACCAAGGTGAATCTGCTGGAAGCGGTTGGCAAGTGCGGCGACGGCGATCTGCTACGCCGCTTGGCCGAGACGGCGTTGGCCCAGCTGATGGCGTTCGAGGTCGAGCGCCTGATCGGTGCCGCCCACGGCGAGCCGAGCGCCGAGCGCACCACGCACCGCAACGGCTACCGCGAGCGCGCCCTGCACACGCGCCTGGGCACGCTGGAGCGGGCCGATCCCCAAGCTCAGGCAGGGCAGCCACTTCCCCTCGTTTCTCGAGCCGCGCTGACCCTGGAGACGATGGCCGAGGTCAGCCCGGCCACCGAACCCGCTCCGCCGGCCCTGCCGCGCTGAGCGACAACCGCGCGATCTGATCGGAGTTCCGCGCTCACAGCGTTACACCACTTGAACACCACTTGAGCGGACGCTACCTCGGCGGACCTGCCGGCACTCGATACGACAGAGCCGCACTCCGGAACGGTGAACGAACCTCGAGCAGAAATCGACGGCGACAACTCGCGCATCGCACCCCGCTTCACGCCGGGCGTCCCGGCGCGAACGCGGCGCGCTGGCCCGTCCGGGCCTTCGGCACGGCGTCCGTGCGGACCGGCGCAAGCGCCGCAGCATTTTCTGCGCTTTCGCGGCTGCGTTCAGCACGATCTGCCAGCATCCGGGCCGATTTCGACAGCGGCTCTCGGCTGCGCTTGAATACTCTTTTGCCACCAGCACCGGGCCCCCGGCACGCGACGAACCGAAGGAGCGAACCATGAACCTGTCCCCCGAAAGCCGCACCCTGGTCGACAAGGGCCGCCAGTACTACGTGCCCAACTACAAGCCGCGCGAGATGATCCTCGACCACGGCAAGGGTGCGCGCCTCTGGGACCTCGACGGCAACGAGTACATCGACTTCGGCGCCGGCATCGCGGTCAGCAATCTCGGCCACCAGGATCCCGAGCTGGTCGATGCGCTGGTCGCGCAGGCGCACAAGCTCTGGCACACCAGCAACATCTTCTTCACCGAGCCGGCGGTGCGCCTGGCCGAGGAGCTGGTGCAAGCCTCCGGCTTCGCCAGCCGCGTGTTCTTCTGCAACTCGGGGGCCGAGGCCAACGAGGCGACGATCAAGCTCGCGCGCAAGTTCGCCGCCCAGCAGGGGCGCCCTCCTGAGCGGCGCGAGATCCTGACCTTCCAGGGCTCGTTCCACGGCCGCACGCTGACCACCGTCACCGCCACCGCGCAGCCCAAGTACCAGGAAGGCTTCGAGCCGCTGCCGGGCGGCTTCGTCTATGCGCCGTTCAACGATTTCGAAGCCGCCGAGCGGATGATCACCGAGCGCACCTGCGCGGTGCTGGTCGAGGCGGTGCAGGGCGAAGGCGGCGTGGTGCCGGCCGCGCCCGGCTTCCTGAAGCACCTGCGCGCGTGCTGCGACGCGGTCGGCGCGCTGCTGATGTTCGACGAGGTCCAGTGCGGCATGGGGCGCACCGGCAGGCTGTTCGGCTTCCAGTGGGACGAGGTGACGCCCGACACCGTGTCGCTGGCCAAGGGCCTGGGTGGCGGCTTCCCGATCGGCGCGCTCTTGGTCGCGCCGAAGGTCGCCGAAGTCCTCGGTTTCGGCAGCCACGGTTCGACCTTCGGCGGCAACCCGATGGCGGCCGCGGTCGCGCGCGTGATCCTCGGGCGCATCAATGCGCCCGCCTTCCTCGCCCAGGTCGAGCGCCAGGGCGGGCGGATGCGCGCGACGCTCGAAGAGCTGAACCGGCGCTTCGACCTGTTCAGCGAAATCCGTGGCCGCGGGCTGATGCTCGGCGCCGAACTCAAGGGCCGCTGGGTCGGCAAGGCCGGCGAGGTTTCCGAGCTGGCGCGCAGCCACGGCGTGCTGGTGCTGCAGGCCGGCCCCAACGTGCTGCGCTTCGTGCCGCCGCTGACGCTGACCGACGAGGAACTCGACACCGGGCTGGCACGCCTGGCGCAGGCGCTCGAGGCGGCCAGCCGCGCGGAGCAGGCCTGATGCGCGAGCCTTACGCCCCGCACCTCGACCGGCTGAGCGCAGCCCAGCCGGCGATGCTCGAGCGGCTGCTCGCCTGGTCGGCGATCAACTCGGGCAGCGAGCACCTCGAGGGCCTGACGCGGATGCACGACGCGCTGGAACAGGCCTTCGCCGGACTCGCCCCCGATACGCTCGAATCGCTGGCGCTGGCGCCGCAGACGGTGATCGACGCCCGCGGCGAGCTGCGCCAGCGCCCGCTCGGGCGGGCGCTGCGGCTGCGCAAGCGCATGGACGCGCCGCTGCGCGTGCTGCTGGTCGGCCACTACGACACCGTGTTCGGCGCCGAACACCCGTTCCAGATGCCACGGATGCTCGACGGCAACACGGTCAACGGCCCCGGCGCGGCCGACCTCAAGGGCGGGCTGGTGGTGATGCTCGAAGCGCTGCGCGCACTCGAGGCCAGCCCCTGGGCCGAGCGGCTCGGTTGGGAAGTGCTGCTGAACCCCGACGAGGAGATCGGCTCGCCCGGCTCGGCACCGCTGCTCGCCGAGTCTGCGGCGCGCAACCACCTGGGGCTGGTGTACGAGCCGGCGCTCGCCGACGGCACGCTCGCAGGCAGCCGGAAGGGCAGCGGCAACTTCAGCGTCGTGGTGCGCGGGCGCGCCGCGCACGCCGGGCGCGACCACGCGCTCGGGCGCAACGCCGTGGTCGCCGCGGCACGCTTCATCGGCGCGATCGCCGAGCTGAGCGGCGGCCTGCCCGGCGTGACCGTCAACCCGGCCAGGCTCGAGGGCGGCGGCCCGGTCAACATCGTCCCCGACCTGGCGGTGGTGCGCTTCAACGTGCGCGTCGCCAGCTTCGAGGAACAGCACTGGGTCGAGGCGATGCTGGCCGACATCGTCGCCGCCGCCAACCGCGAAGAAGGCTTCAGCGTCGCGCTGCACGGCGGCTTCGGCCGGCCGCCCAAGGTGCTCGACGCGCTGAACACCGCGCTGTTCGAGCTGGTCGCCGACTGCGGCCGCAGCCTCGGGCTCGAGATCCGCTGGAAGCCCTCGGGTGGCTGCTGCGACGGCAACAACCTCGCCGCCGAAGGCCTGCCCAACGTCGACACGCTCGGCGTCAGAGGCGGCGAGATCCACTCCGAGCGCGAGTTCATGCGCGTCGACAGCCTCGCCGAGCGCGCGCGGCTCTCCGCGCTGCTGCTGATGCGGCTCGCCGCCGGCGAGATCCCGGTCGAAACCTTCGTCCGCGGAGGTGCCCCATGCTCCTGATCCGCCCGATCCGCGCGACCGACCTCGAAGCCCTGCTGGCCCTGGCCCGCGCCGCCGGCCCGGGCATGACCAGCCTGCCGCCCGAAGCCGCGCCGCTGGAAGCCAAGATCGCCCATTCGCTCGAGAGCTTCGCCAGGACGCCGGCGCAACCCGGCGACGAACAGTACGTGTTCGTGCTCGAGCGCGACGGCCGCGTCGTCGGCACCTGCGCGCTGTTCGCCACCGTCGGCCTGAACCGCCCCTTTTACTCGTACAAGATCCTGAAGCTCGCCCATACCTCGCTCGAGCTGAACCGCTACGAGACGGTCGACGTGCTGCAGATGGTCAACGAGTACCGCGGCGCCTCGGAGGTCGCGAGCCTGTTCCTGTTGCCCGAGGCGCGCGCCGACAGGGCCGGGCGCTTCCTGTCGCGCAGCCGCTTCCTGTTCCTCGGCCGGTTTCGCAGCCGCTTCGCCGAGCTGGTGATGGCCGAGATGCGCGGCGTGCACGAAGCCGACGGTCGTACGCCGTTCTGGGAAGGGCTGGGGCGGCACTTCTTCGACCTCGACTTCATCGAGGCCGATCACCTGAGCTCGCTCGGCAAGTACCAGTTCATCGCCGACCTGATGCCCAAGTACCCGATCTACATCCGCCTGCTGCCGCCCGATGCGCAGGCGGTGATCGGCCAGCCCCACCCGCACACGCGCCCGGCCTTCGAGCTGCTCGTCCGCGAGGGCTTCCGCTGGGAAGGCTGCATCGACGTGTTCGACGGTGGTCCGACGATCCACTGCCCGATCGAGCAGCTCCGCGGCGTGCGCGAGGCGCGCACCGCCGAGATCGCCGCGGTGCTCGACCGCGTGCCCGAGCACGAGCCGCGGCAGATGATCGCCAGCACCGTGCTCGAGCACTACCGCGCCACGAGCGCGCCGCTGATCGTCCGCGACGACGGCCGCGTCGACGTGTCGAGCGACGTCGCCGAGGCGCTGCGCCTGGGCGTCGGCGACCGGCTGTGCTACGCCGAGCTGTAGAAATCCCCCCTGCTCCCCTGGTTTCGAACGGGGACGTGAACGGCTCCCGATCCCCCGTTGAAGCAGGGGGATCGGGGAGATTCGAGGAGACACCGATGACCCACCTGATCGCCAACGAATGGATCGCCGGCGAAGGCGCCGCCTTCGTCTCCGAGGCGCCGGCGACCGGCGCCGTGGTCTGGGAAGGCCGCGCCGCCTCGCCCGCGCAGGTCGACCTGGCGGTGCGCGCCGCGCAGCGCGCCTTTCCCGGCTGGGCGACGCGCCCGCACGCCGAGCGCGTCGCGCTGCTGCAAGCCTTCGAAGCCGAGCTCGGCCGGCGCAAGGACGAGCTGACCCGCGCGATCGCCGAAGAAACCGGCAAGCCGCGCTGGGAGTCGGCGACCGAAGTGCAGGCGATGATCGGCAAGATCGGCATCTCGATCGCCGCGTACGATGAGCGCACCGGCACCCGCGAAGGCGAGGCGGGGGGCGTGCGCTCGGTGACGCGCCACAAGCCGCACGGCGTGGTCGCGGTGTTCGGCCCGTACAACTTCCCCGGCCACCTGCCGAACGGCCACATCGTGCCAGCGCTGCTGGCCGGCAACACCGTAGTGTTCAAGCCGAGCGAGCTGACCCCGAAGGTCGCCGAGCTCACCGTGCACGCCTGGCTCGCCGCGGGGCTCCCCGCCGGCGTGCTGAACCTGGTCCAGGGCGAACGCGACACCGGCATCGCGCTGGCGTCGCACGCCGACATCGCCGGGCTGTTCTTCACCGGCAGCCCCGCCACCGGGCGGGCGCTCGCCCGCCAGTTCGCCGACCAGCCGGGAAAAATCCTCGCGCTCGAACTCGGCGGCAACAATCCGCTGGTGGTCGACGCCGACGCGCTCGAAGACCTCGACGCCGCCGCCTACCACGCGCTGCAGTCGGGCTACCTGTCGGCCGGCCAGCGCTGCACCTGCGCCCGGCGGCTGATCGTGCCCGCGGGCGCGCGCGGCGACGCCTTCATCGAACGCCTGCTCGGCTACATCGATCGCATCCGCGTCGGCACCCCCGACGCCGAACCGCAGCCCTTCATGGGCGCGGTGATCTCGAACCGCGCCGCCGACGGCCTGCTCGCCTTCCAGCAGCGGCTCGAGGCTGCCGGCGGCCGGGTGCTGCGCCGCATGGCGCGACTGGTCGAAGGGCGGCCGCTGCTAAGCCCGGGGCTGATCGACGTGACCGGGGTCGCCGAGCGCGCCGACGAGGAAGCCTTCGGCCCGCTGATGCAGCTGATCCGCGTGCCCGATTTCGAGTCCGCGCTGGCCGAAGCCAACAACACCCGCTTCGGGCTGTCGGCCGGGCTGCTCGCCGACGACGCCGGGCGCTGGCAGCGCTTCTGGACCGAGGTGCGCGCCGGCATCGTCAACTGGAACCGCCCGACCAACGGCGCAGCCAGCAGCGCGCCGTTCGGCGGCATCAAGGACTCGGGCAACCAGCGCCCCAGCGCCTACTACGCGGCCGACTACTGCGCCTACCCGGTCGCCTCGCTCGAAGCCGAGCGCGCGACCCTGCCGGCGGTGCTGTCGCCGGGGCTGGACGGCTAAAATACCCCCTCCCCCTGACAAGGGGGGAGGAAATATCGCCTGCACCCTCGAGGGGAACGGTCATGCAATTCCACGAAGTCAATTTCGACGGCTTGGTCGGGCCGACGCACAACTACGCCGGGCTGTCGCTCGGCAACGTCGCCTCGCAGAGCAATGCTGCCAGCCGCTCCAACCCGCGCGCGGCCGCGCTCCAGGGGCTGGCGAAGATGAAGCGGATGACCGAGCTCGGGCTGAGGCAGGCGGTGCTGCCGCCGCAGGCGCGCCCGGCGGTCGAGGTACTGCGTGCGCTCGGCTTCGGCGGTACCGACGCCGAGGTGATCGCGCGCGCCGCGCGCGAGGCGCCGCGGATCTTCCAGGCCTGCTGCTCGGCGTCGAGCATGTGGACCGCCAACGCCGCGACCGTCTCGCCGAGCGCCGACAGCCTGGATGGCCGCGTGCACTTCACGCCGGCGAACCTCAGTGAAAAGTTCCACCGCGCGATCGAGCATCCGACCACCGGCCGCATCCTGCGCGCGATCTTCCGTGACGAGCGCCGCTTCGCACACCACGCCGCGCTGCCCTCGACGCAGCATTTCGGCGACGAGGGCGCCGCCAACCACACCCGGCTCGCCGGCAGCCACGGCGCCCCCGGCGTGCAGCTGTTCGTCTACGGCCGCCGCGCCTTCGCCGAGGGTCCGCAGCCCGAGCGCTACCCGGCGCGGCAGACGCTCGAAGCCTCGGAGGCGATCGCGCGGCTGCACCGCCTCGACCCGGCGCACACCGTGTTCGCGCAGCAGCACCCGGCGGTGATCGACCAGGGCGTGTTCCACAACGACGTGATCGCAGTCGGCAACGGCAATGCGCTGCTGTTCCACGAAGACGCCTTCCTCGATTCCGACGCCGTGCTCGCCGAGCTGCGCGCCAAGTTCGGCGCAGGGCTGGGCCTGATCGCGGTGAAGCGCGACGAGCTCGGCGTCGCCGAGGCAGTCAAAAGCTACCTGTTCAACAGCCAGCTGCTGACGCTGCCCGAGGGCGGCATGGCGCTGATCCTGCCGGCCGAGTGCCGCGAGTCGCCCGCGGTGTCGGCGGTGCTCGAGCGCGTACTGGCCGAAGACAACCCGATCGCCCGGATCGAGTACGTCGAAGTACGCGAGAGCATGCGCAACGGCGGCGGCCCCGCCTGCCTGCGCCTGCGCGTGGCGCTGAGCGAAGACGAGATCGCTGCCAGCCATGCCGGCGTCTACCTCGACGATGCGCTGCACGGACGGCTCGTCGCCTGGGTCGAGCGCCACTACCGCGACCGCCTCGACGAGGCCGACCTGGCCGATCCGCAGCTGCTCGACGAGTGCCGCACCGCACTCGACGAGCTCACCGGCATCCTCGGCATCGGGCCGGTGTATCCGTTCCAACTCGGCTGAAGACTGCACTCCCTGCAGCAGCGGACCACGACAACCATCAAGCTTCTGCGCCTTGCTCAGCCGCAATCTGTTCGAAGGAAAAATGAGGAATATCGGCGCGGTCGCTCGCGTGCTCGACAGTGATGGCGCAGATATTTCCTTCATCATCGAGATCGAGCAACGTGTTCTCGTCCAGATCGCGAGTTTCGGCCACCGCCACCGGGCGGAACTCGATATACAGGGTATCGGTTTCCTGGAAGTACTTGATCTTCATGACTTGAACCGCCTGTCGAAAAATGCGTTATGGACCGTTTCTCTATCGGACAGCAAGACGACGCGCAAATAGCGACCCTCCATTTCTTCGATGGGTGCCCAAAGTCGGATTCGACCGTCTGCTTGCGTCTGCTCCTTTACAGGCGCATCGATCACCCGCTGAATCCACTCGAGCCGAATGATCGCTCGATCAGGACGCTGCCTGATGGTGTGAAAATACTGAGTGAGCTTCATCCAAGGATCACACCCAACGCTCAGTTTGGCCGGCCGACTTTGGAGTCGGTTCAATGCTGCACCTGAGCGCCTGAAGCAGCGTCTCGCAGAGGCCGTCACCCCGACAAAAGAACGCCACCCCGGATCGGGGTCCGGGGTCAGGTGCTTCGTCTGGGAAGCGTATCCGACGAGCATCGAACAGCTCCGGCACTACTCGCCGAAGCAACGCCACGCGCACGCCCGCCTGACGTTTCGTGCGTATGGTGCCCTACCCGACCTCCCCCTCAGGCCCGCCCACCGCCGAGCAGCCGTTTGCCGCCCTGCAGAGCAGCGTCGAATACCGCCCAGGTCGCCAGGAAGGCCAGGCACTCGAGCGTGAAGCTGTGGAACTTGTAGAACAGCTCGGCGACGACGAAGGCGCCGCCGAGCGCGGGCGCCTGCTCGAGCAGCAGCGCGCGCAGCGGCAAGGTCCGGACCAGCGTGTACATGGGCACCTCCTCTCGCGGGACGCGGCGGCGGAAGCACCGCGCAAGGCCGCAAGTCTAGCCGGTGCTGGCGACTCTCCGAGCGGATCGTTAAGATCAGCCTCGTCCGTCGGACAGTGGCAATTTTCATCATTCAAAAAAACAATACTCACGGTGTGCGCCACCGTTTTGCAAACACGCAGAGGAACAGCGGATGACGACGAATCTGGAACTGGCGGCCTGGGTGGACGAGGTAGCCCGCCTGACCCGCCCCGAGCGCATCCACTGGTGCGATGGCTCGGACGCCGAATACCGCGGTCTCGTCGAAGCGATGCTCGCGAGCGGCGAGCTGATCGCGCTGAACCCCGAAACCCATCCCGACTGCTACCTGCACCGCTCGCACCCGAGCGACGTCGCCCGCACCGAGCACCTGACCTTCATCTGCACCGGCGAGCGCGACGACGCCGGTCCGAACAACAACTGGCTGGCGCCGGACGAGGGCCACGTCAGGATCGACGCGCTGTTCGCCGGCTGCATGCAGGGGCGCACGCTGTACGTGGTGCCCTACTGCATGGGGCCGATCGATTCGCCGCACGCGCGCCTCGGCGTCGAGCTCACCGACAGCCCCTACGTGGTCGCCAACATGCGCATCATGACGCGCATGGGCGCGGCGGCGCTGGCGCGCATCGAGCATGGCGAGCCCTTCGTGCGCGGCCTGCACTCGACCGGCGACCTCGACCCCGAGCGGCGCTTCATCATGCACTTCCCCGAAGACAAGCTGATCAAATCGATCGGCTCGGGCTACGGCGGCAACGCGCTGCTCGGCAAGAAGTGCCACGCGCTGCGCATCGCCAGCTGGCAGGCGCGCGAGGAGGGCTGGCTCGCCGAGCACATGCTGATCGTCGGCATCCAGAACCCCGAGGGTACCACGCACTACGTCGCCGCCGCCTTCCCCAGCGCCTGCGGCAAGACCAACCTGGCGATGCTGATCCCGCCGGTCTCGCTGCCGGGCTGGAAAGTCTGGACCGTTGGCGATGACATCGCCTGGCTGCATCTCGGCGACGACGGCCGGCTGTGGGCGATCAACCCCGAAGCCGGCTTCTTCGGCGTCGCCCCCGGCACCGGCGCCAAGACCAACCCCAACGCGCTGGCGATGCTCGACCGCGAGACGATCTTCACCAACGTCGGTCTGACCGCCGATGGCCAGCCCTGGTGGGAAGGCAAGTCGGCCGAGACCCCGGCGTTCGACTGGCGCGGCCGGCCCTACGACCCCGCGAACGGCCCCGCGGCGCACCCGAACTCGCGCTTCACCGTATCGGCCAAACGCTGCCCGAGCGCCTCGGGCGAGATGGACGACCCGCGCGGCGTGCCGATCTCGGCGATCGTGTTCGGCGGCCGGCGCAAGGAGCTGGCACCGCTGGTGCTCGAGGCGCGCGACTGGCGCCACGGTGTCCTGGTCGGCGCCTCGGTCGCCTCCGAAACCACCGCCGCGGCGACCGGCGCGGTCGGCGTGGTGCGCCGCGACCCGATGGCGATGCAGCCCTTCTGCGGCTACAACTTCGCCGACTACTGGGCGCACTGGTTGTCGTTCGCCGAGCGCTCCGACCGGCTGCCGAAAGTGTTCCACGTCAACTGGTTCCGCCAGGGCGAGGACGGGCGTTTCCTGTGGCCGGGCTTCGGCGAGAATCTGCGCGTCCTGAAGTGGATCCTGGCGCGCTGCGAAGGCCGCGCCGCCGCGATCGAGACGCCGGTCGGGCTGCTGCCGCGTCCGACCGACCTCGACACCAGCGGGCTCGACATCGACCGCGCCACGCTCGAGGCGCTGCTGGCGATCGACGCCGAACGCTGGCTGGCCGAACTCGACGAGGTGCAGGCGTACTTCGTGCGCTACGGCGAACGCCTGCCGCCGGCGCTGCTCGAGACGCTGGCCCACGGCCGCCGCGGGCTGGAGGCGCAGCAGACGGCGGTCGCAGGCTAGCCCCGGCCGGTGCAGGGTGGGATGAGGCTGCAGGCCGAATCCCACCCGGTTGCCGCTGCGGCCGGTATGACAGGAAGATGGGAGGCTCGCGATGAAACTCACCTCACCCGCCTTCGCCCACGAAGGCGCGATTCCGCAGCTCCACACCTGTGAGGGGCGCGACCGCTCGCCGGCGCTCGAATGGTCCGGCGTGCCTCCGGCAGCGAAGAGCCTGGTGCTGATCGTCGACGATCCCGATGCACCGGACCCCGAGGCGCCGCGCATGACCTGGGTGCACTGGGTGCTGTACAACATCCCGGTTTCGGCCGGCGGCCTGCCCGAAGGCGTCGGGGCGCTGCCCGAGGGCACGCGCGAGGGACTCAACGACTGGAAGCGCACCGGCTACGGCGGCCCCTGTCCGCCGATCGGCCGCCACCGCTACTTCCACAAGCTGTACGCGCTCGACGCCGCGCTGCCCGATCTGCACCACCCGACCAAGGCGGCGCTGGAAAAGGCGATGCGCGGCCACGTGCTGGCGCAGGCCGAGCTGATCGGCACCTACCACAAGCGCGGCTGAGCGGCAGCCAGGTCGGCGCCGCCCCCCTTTTGTGGGCGACGCTTTCCGGCGTGCGGCGTCGGCAGGCTAGAATCGGGCCTCCCCGAGCCATGGAAGTTCGCCGATGTCCGAATCGACCTACCTCGCACTGCGCCACCTGCACCTGGGCGCCGTCGGCCTGAGCCTGGCGCTGTTCGCGCTGCGCGGCGCGTGGATGCTGAGCGGGTCGGCGCGGCTGCAGGCGCGCTGGGTGAAGATCGCGCCGCACGCGGTCGACACCGTGCTGCTCGGCGCCGGCATCGGCCTGGCGGTCTCGCTGCACCAGTACCCCTTCGTGCACGGCTGGCTGACCGCCAAGGTGCTGGCGCTGCTGGCCTACATCGGGCTCGGCACCGTCGCGCTGAAACGCGGCCGCACCAAAGCCATCCGCACCACCGCCTTCGCCGGCGCGCTCGCGGTCTTCGCCTACATCGTCGGCGTCGCGATCACGCGCCAGCCGCTGTCGTGGCTGGCGTACGCCGGCGGCTGAAGCCGAAGCTTCAGCGCCACGGCGCTTCGCCGTCCTCCTCGAAGCCGCAGGCGCGCTCGACCAGGTACGGCGGACGGCCCTTCAGCTCTTCGTAGATCTTGGCGATGTATTCGCCGACGATGCCGAGGCTGATCATGATGAAGCTGCCGATGGTCAGCAGCGTGAACTCGAGCGTCAGGAAGCCGGCCGCCGCCTCGTCCTGCCACCACGACCACAGCGCCTCGCCGCCGACCAGCACCGCGAACACCAGCGTCAGCACGCCGAGGAGGGTGACGATGCGCAGCGGCGCACTGGTGAACGACAGGATCGCGGTGGTCGCGAGCTCGATCAGCCCCAGCACCGACCAGCGGCTGTGGCCGGCGTAGCGCGGTGCGACGTCGAACAGCACCTCCGCCTGGCGGAAGCCGATCCACTGCGCCAGGCCGCGGTAGAAGCGCCCGCGCTCGGGCAGCGCGCGCACCAGCACGTCGACCGCCTCGCGGTCGAGCAGCTTGAAGTCCGAGGCGTTGTGCAGGTCGATCTTGCCGAGCCTGGCGATCAAGCCGTTGAACACTTGCGCGCGCGCGCGCGCCGCGCGGCTGTCGGTCGAGCGGTCGCGCTTGACCGCGTGGACCACCTTGGCGCCGTCGCGCCAGCACTTCAGCATCTCCGGGATCGCGCCCGGCGGGTGCTGCAGGTCGGCATCCATCGTCACCACCGCGCGCCCGCGCGCGGCGCGCAGCCCGGCGAGCAGCGCCGCTTCCTTGCCGAAGTTGCGCGAAAAGCGCAGCCCCCGCACCCAGGCGAGACGCCCGGCGGCCTCCTCGACGCGCAGGTAGGTGTCGTCGCGGCTGCCGTCGTCGACGACGATCAGCTCGAAGCTGAGATCGCAGCCGCGCAGGACTTGCGCGATCTTCTCGAGCGTGTGGACGATGCCGTCGGCTTCGTTGTGCGCCGGCAACACCACGCTGAGCAGCGGCGCACCGGGCTGCAGCCGGGGGACGGGATGGACGTCGGGGTGGGCGCTCACGGGGTTCTCTCAGAGGCTGTAAATCATTCGTCTGAGAGCGGGGCGAGGGGGATGTCGCTGCGCTCATTCTCGGCAGACCTCCTTGTCTGCCTCCGAGGTACGGCGCCGCTTCGCGCTGTCCTGCGCACGCGGCGCGCGTAATCCGCTCCGCGACATTCCCCTCGCCCCGCTTGCCCATCTCGGTGCTGATTCATTTACAAACTCTCAGCTCAGGTGCCGGTAACCGACCAGCGCGATCCCGTGCGCGCGGCAGACTTCGAGGATGCGCGGGTCGCACAGCGCGGCGCGCTCGCCCTCCCAGTCGTGGTAGGCGCGCAGCCGCCGATCACCGAGTTCGGCGGGGTCGTCGCGGCCGGGATGGCACATCAGCTCGTGGGTTCCCGGGCCGAGGCCGGCGAGCAGCGCGGCGAGCGCCTCGGCGTCGAGCCGGCCGCCGGCGGCCAGCCCGAGCAGGCGCGCCGCGCCGGG
>JBDHRG010000106.1:0-14170 GCA_039807445.1 Candidatus Competibacteraceae bacterium | reverse complement strand
TTGGCCATTTCATGTCTCCTCACTTCGTCTCGGGCCGGGCCACGCCCCATCGCGGTCATGCCGCATCCTTGCGTGGTATCGTCCCCGCCACCGCGTGCAATGTCGCTCGCGTTGCGCTCAGCGCCCGTAGATCAGGCCGAAGGCCTGCTCCTGCGTCGCATCGCGCAACTCGCGCGCCGTCTCGAACATCTCCGATACCCGTTCGATCATCTGCCGCTCCTGCTGCAGCAGCAGGTGGCCCTCGGGCAGCGGCTGCCGGTTCCTGCCCACGCCCTCGGCGAGCATCGCGACGCCGCGCATCCAGGGCATGAAGGTTTCTGACAGCCAATAGCGGCTGATCCGCATCGGGTGCAGCCAGCGCAGGCTTTCGGCGAGCCACGGCGTGGCGATCGTCTCGATCCAGGGACTCGTGAAGCTGCGGTAGAGCAACTCGTTGAATTCCGAGACCTGGCGTACGCGCTCGAAGGCTTCGCGTGGATAATCGAAGCGAAGATCCTCGATGGCCCGCGGCTCGAAGCGCACCGAGTACTGCGGCTTGTGGCAGTCGGGATCGCCGGTGGGATTGTCGATCTTCAGTTCGTAGAGCCCGGGTTCGAGCGCCTCGAGGTCCGCGAGGCTCTCGAGGATCGCGCGATGCTCGAGGCGTGCGACCTGCGCCGAGACGAACAGACCGAGGTGGCCGACGTGCGGATTGGTCAGGTAGACGATGCGCTGACCGGCCCGCTTCAGTTCCTCGGTGCTCGAGTAGACCGCCGATATCCATCCGAGCGCCTGGTGCGGCGGCGTGATGTTGTCGCCGTGCGAGGCGAAGATCACCAGTGGATTGCGGATCCGGCGCAGATCGACGCTGCAGTGTCCGTCGATGCGGACCTGACCCCGTTCGAGCTTGTTGCCGATGAAGAGATCCTCGACGATGGCGACGATCTCCTCGCGGCTCAACCGGTAGAAGCCGTTCCACCAGCGCTCGAAGTCGAGGAAGCGTTCGCGTTCCGTGTCGATGCGGGTGAAGAGGTTCGCGTACTTGTCCCAGAGCGCGTGGCCAGGCTTCAGGTTCTCGAAATTCTGGACCAGCCAGGCGCCGTCGAAACGACCGTCGCCGAGGTCGGCGAGGAAATGGGCGATCCAGGCCCCGCCGAGCAGCCCACCCATCATCCGCATCGGATTGACGCCCGACTCGCCGGCCCAGTAGGACAGCGGCGAGCCGTTGAGGACTGCGGGGCCGACGAGCCCCTCGCAGTCGGCCGAGAGCAGCGCGATGGCCCATCCCGCCTGGCAGTTGCCGTAGAGCACGGGCACCTTCCCCGGATGTCGGGCCGAGACGGCTTCGACGAAACGGCGCAACGCGTGCAGGACATCGGCGAGGGTCTGGCCGGGACACGGTTCGGGGTAGAACACCACGAAGTACACCGGATGGCCCTCGTGCAGCGCCATGCCGACTTCGGAGTCACGCTTGAAGCCGCCGATTCCGGGGCCATGGCCGGCGCGCGGATCGACGACGATCACCGGCGGTTTGTCAGCATCAGCACAGCGTTCCCAGCATTCGTCGCCGAGCGTCGTGATCCGCACGAGGGCATAGTTCGCGGGCCGCGTGAAGCGCCGGGCGTCGAGCAGCACCTCGTAGTTGAAGTCGAGCAGCGGCGGCAGGCCGGCGCGCTCGTGCTCGAGCATCGCATCGGCCCGCACGCGCAGCGTGTCCCAAAAGAGGATGGAGCGCTCCCAGACATCGCGCTGATAGCTCAGGAGGTCTGTCAGCGATGGCAGGTGGCCACGGGTTTGCGGAGCGCGTACCTCGGGCGAGGGCCGGTTTCGGGGTTCCCGCGACGTTTGCAGCGAAACCTTCGCATCCGGAGCCGATCCCGATGCGGCGATGGCGGTGGATCGCGCGTGCGATCCTCTCGTTGAAGGCGTCCGTTCAACCATGTTTGCCTACCTCATCCGCGCCGTGCGGCGAAGAAGTTGAAGAGAGGGCCGAAGATCAGGGCCACGTACCAGCCGTACGCGAAGCTCTCGGCGAGGCCGAGCAGGAAACTGGGCCAGGTCAGCCAGGTGAAGCCCGGCAGGAATTGGAGCCAGGGCTGATGCAGACCCCATTGCGGCACGATCAGCCCGAGCAGGATGCAGAGAACATAGGAAACGACGAGGAACGAGCCCAGACCCAGGCCGAGCGCGACCACCGGAATGCGGCATATCGGCGCGGAGCGGTGCCCAAGGCGTTTTCTGCGTAGATCATCGACGTTGTGATTCACGGGAGATCTCCACCTTCTGCTCGCACGGCGCCTCTGGCGACGGACGCGTCTCGCCGAGGCCGTCAGCCTCCTCGCGACGCCTTGGCGGACTTCCACAGCGCTGCGAAGTCGGGGACGAAGGCCGGCGTCTTCGCGGCGTAGTCGGCATAGGCGGCACCGAACTCGGCGCGGACATCGGCCTCCTCACGCCGCGCCAGGCGCGCGTAGACGAACACCAGGATCGGGAACATCACCAGCGTCGGCAGCGTCGGCCACTGCAGCAGGAAGCCGAACATGATCAGCACGAAGCCGGCGTACTGCGGATGGCGCAGGTGGCGGTAGGGGCCGGTCGTCGCCAGCCGGTGCTCGCGCTGCGCGGCGTACAGCACCCTCCACGCCGCTGCCAGCAGCCAGAAGCCGCCGCCGATGAACACCGTGCTGAGCAGGTGGAAGGGGCCGAAGTGCGGGCTGCCGCGCCAGCCGAACAGCATCTCGAGCAGGTGCCCGGCGTCGTGCGAGCTCGAGAAGTCGACGCCGGGGAAGCGCTGCGCGAGCCAGCCCGACAGCAGGTAGATCGTCAGCGGGAAGCCGTACATCTCGGTGAACAGCGCGACGACGAAGGCCGAGAAGGCACCGAGCGAGCGCCAGTCGCGCGCCGTCTTCGGCTTGGTGAAGCTGAAGGCGAACAGGATGAACACCAGCGAGTTGATGATGACCAGCGACCAGAGGCCGTAGGCCGGGGCGTCGGCGTGGTTCATGGCTCGTCCTCCTGGCGCGGGGCTTTCTCCTTGCCGGATACCTCGCCGCCGCCGGGTGCATGCCCGCCGTGGCCGTGGTGCATGAACAGGTGCATCAGCGGGCAGGCGAGCAGCAGCAGCCACGGCAGGATGCCGAGCAGGTGGGCGCGGTGCTCGGTGAACAGGAAGAAGCCGGCGACGGCCAGGAAGCCGAGCAGCACCCAGGTCGTGCGGCTCGGCGTGCGGTGGCGGTGCGCATCGGCGCGTTGCGGTTCGGGCATGGTGCAGCGGCTCCTCGAGCGGTGGCAGGATTGGATCGAAGCGACAAGCGTGCCAGCTTTTCGCCGGCGGCATATCGTTGATCCATTTGAAGATTGGCAGATCGGGCGCTGCTTCGCCGGGTGGTACTCGAACGCTTCGTTGTAACGTTCCGTGCAATCGTTCAGCCGCGATGCGCTGGGGCGATCCGCGAGCGTGAACCGTGCATGGCGCGAAGCCCTATGCTCGCATGCTGTGCACCCACCGCAGCCGTCGGGCGAGCCTGCGGCGGGGATGCTCCGATGCGCGGCGCATGGATCCGGACATCGGTCGGCGTGCTCGGTCTGGCCGCGGCGTCTTGCGCGATCTTTTTCGCGCTGCGCCCGCCGCTGCTGGCCGAGAGCATCGTCTACGGCAGCGGCCACATCGAAGGGACCGAAGTGCGGATCGCGGCGGAGGCGAACGGACGGGTGGTGGAGCAGGCGCTGGAAGAGGGCCTGAGGGTTTCGGCGGGGCAAAAAGGCTGGTGACCATCGACCCGCAGCTCAGCCGCGACCAGTTGGGAGCCGCCCAAGGCGAGCTGGCGGCGCTGCGCGATACGCGCGCGGCGCTCGATGCCCACCCGGCGACGAGCGTGTTCCGGCGGCAGCTGGTCCAGGAAGATACGCCATCGGCTCCCGGACCTGTGCGCCTGATCCGGTGCGTTCTTGCAAGACCCTATCGTCCGCTCGCCGATTCCGCCATCAGCACCCGGAGCGCGTCCTCCTGTTCGAGCTCTTCGAGGCGCGCCTCGATTTCGTGGGCGGCGCTTTCGATCTCCGGCAGCAGCACGTTCTGCAGCGCCCGGGCGCGGCGCACCGAGCGCCGGTATTCAGCGTGCAGTCTGTGCAAATTCCCGGAAAGCGCCGCGAGCGCTGCGCTGCGCTGCAAGACTTCGACGAACGCGGCTCGGCACGCCTCGGCTTCCGGGGAAGGATGGACGGCAACGGCGGTGGGGGCGGGGGTGAGCACGAGCTCGGCCTGTTGGAGCGGCACGCCCAGCAGCATGCTCCGACGGATCGCCAGCTCGGCCCGGTCGAAGTCGGTGCGGGGATAGCATTCCAGCCCCTGCAGCCCGTGGCGGACGACGGCGGCTTCGAGCGAGCGCGCCGCCTTCGCCCGGACCGCGCGGAGCTGCGCACCGAGCGCGGTGTAGCGCTCGAGCTGGCGCATGATTTCGCCGGCTAGCACCAGGCATTTCTCGTCGAGGAAAACATAGCCCTCTTGCATCGCATGTCGCTCTTCCTCGAGCTCGAGCGCGGCGCTGCGGGTGGGCGTGATTTCGCTCATCGCGCTTCGATGTAGCGCAGGATTTGCGCATCGCTGAGGCGGTGCAGCTCGGCGCGCGGCAGCGCGCGCAGTAGTCGCCAGCCTATCGCCATGCTCGTTTCGAGCGTGCGTGCCGCCTCCTGCCGGATCAGCGATTCCTCGAAGTCCGCACCGAAGCCGAGGTACTTGCGGTCGGTCTCCGACAGCCCTTCCTCGCCCACCACGCTGGCCAGCACCCGCGCCTGCGCCGCGCGCGCGTAGGCGGCGTAGAGCTGGCTGGCGAGCGCCGGGTGGTCGGGGTGCGTGTACTCGCCGCCGGTGCCGTCCTTCATCAGCCGCGAGAGGCTGGGCAAGACATTGACCGGGGGATGGATCCCGCGCCTGTCCAGTTCGCGGCTGAGAACGATCTGCCCCTCGGTGATGTAGCCGGTGAGGTCGGGGATCGGGTGGCCGATGTCGTCCGCCGGCATCGTCAGGATCGGGAGCTGGGTCAGCGTCCCGGGCACGCCGCGGATGCAGCCGGCGCGCTCGTGCAGCGTCGCCAGATCGGAATACATATAGCCGGGGAAACCCTTGCGGCTGGGGATCTCGCCCTTGCCGCTGGACACTTCGCGCAGCGCTTCGCAGTAGTTGGTCATGTCGGTCAAGATCGCCAGCACGTGCTTGCCTTCGGCGAAAGCCAGGTATTCGGCCGCGGTCAGCGCGAAGCGCGGGGTCAGCAGGCGCTGGGTGCTCGAGTCCGATGCCAGGTTCAGGAACAGCGCGGTGCGCTCGAGCGCGCCGCTGTCTTCCAGGGAGCGGCGGAAATACTCGGCGCTGGTGTGGGGTACGCCGATGCCGGCGAAGACGATCGCGAAATCCTCCGCCCGCCCGCCGCGCAGCTTCGCGTCGCAGGCGATCTGCACCGCGAGGCGGTCGTGGGGCAGGCCGCCACCGGAAAAGAGCGGCAGCTTCTGGCCGCGGACCAGGCTGTTCATCAGGTCGAGCGCAGTGACGCCGGTTTCGATGAAATCGCGCGGCGTGGCG
This sequence comes from Candidatus Competibacteraceae bacterium, assembly GCA_039807445.1. Classification (GTDB taxonomy): domain Bacteria; phylum Pseudomonadota; class Gammaproteobacteria; order Competibacterales; family Competibacteraceae; genus JBDHRG01. The sequence continues at coordinate 8,616 of JBDHRG010000106.1, read as the reverse complement.
CGCGCCACCGGATTGAGCGGCAGACCCTCGACGCGCAGGCTCTCGCGCGCAGCCACCGGCGGACCGCCATCGATGACTTGGCCGACGCCGTTGAACACCCTGCCCAGGATGCCCGGCCCCAGTTCGAAGTGCAGCGGTCTGCCGAAAAAACGCACCGCAGTGTCGGCGAGCGCCAGCCCCGAGGTCGACTCCAGCACTTCGATCGTCAAGTGCTCCTCGTCCATCGCGGCGATGCGCCCCAGGCGCGCGCGCCCATCCCCGCCCAGCACCTCCACCGCCTCGTTGAGGCCGGCATCCACCGTGCGGCGCAGGAACAGCAACGGGCCTTCGAGGCGGGTCGCCGCCCGTTCCACCGTCAGCCTAGCGCCCATGCTCCACCGCCAGTTCGGCGAACTCCCGCTCGATCGCGGTTTCCAGTTGCCCGAAACGCTCCGCCTGTCCTTCGCCGAGGTCTTCGCCCATGCGGTGCAGCAGGCGGCAGGCTTCCATGCGTGCGAGGCGCTCCGGCGCGATACCCGCACCAACCGCCTCTTCCGCCAGCTCGACGAAGCGGGCCAAGAGGCGCATCATCGCCGCCTGGCGCGCCGGACCGGCGTAGCGGTCGACCGGGGAGAGCGCCGACTGGCGCAGGAAAGCCTCGTCGACCAGCTCGGCGCACAGCAGCGTCAACTGCTGCCTGGAAGGCAGCGCATCCTTGCCGATGATCCGCGCCATGCGCTCGAGGCGCGCCTGCTCGTCGAGCAGCGTCAGGAAGCGCCGGCGCAGCTCGGGCCATTCCCCGTTGCCCTGATCCGCCCACCAGGGCGCGAACTGCAGGGCATCTTCCGCGTACGACTGCAGCGGGTTGATCGCCGGATAGAAGCGCGCGTGAGCGCGCTTGACGTCGAGGGCCCAGAAGCTCTGCACGTAGCGCTTGGTATGGCTGGTCACCGGCTCGGAGAAATCCGCCGAGGGCGGGCTCACCGCACCCATCACGGTCAGCGACCCCACGCTCGCGTCCAGCGTCTCGACCCGCGCGGCGCGCTCGTAGAACTCCGCCAGGCGGCTGCTGAGATAGGCCGGATAGCCGCCCTCGCCGGGCAGCTCGCCGAAGCGCCCCGACACTTCGCGCAGCGCTTCGGCCCAGCGGCTGGTGGAGTCGGCCATCAGCGCGACGTGCAAGCCCTGGTCGCGGAAATACTCCGCCACGGTCGCGGCGCTGTAGATGCTGGCTTCGCGTGCCGCCACCGGCATGTTCGAAGTGTTGGCGATGATCACCGTGCGCTCCATCAGCGGGCGGCCGGTGCGCGGGTCCTGGAGCTTCGGGAACTCTTCCAGCACGCCCGCCATCTCGTTGCCCCGCTCGCCGCAACCCAGGTAGACGATGATGTCGGCGCTGCACCACTTGGCGAGGGTTTCCAGCAGCACTGTCTTGCCGGTGCCGAAGCCGCCGGGGATGGCGGCCTTGCCGCCACGCGCCACCGGGAACAGGCAGTCGAGTATGCGCTGGCCCGTGACCAGCGGCTCGTCGCTGGGCAGGCGCCCGCGCACAGGACGCGGCACGCGCACGGGCCAGACATGGCTCATCGCGATGTCGCGGAGTTCGCCCGCGGCATCGCGGACGGTGCACAGCGGGGCATCTTCGGCGAATTCCCCGGCGGGCGCGATCTGCACCACCCGCCCGCCGATGTGCGGCGGCGCCAGGCAGCGCTGCACCCGCCCCCGCGCCGGCCCGACTTCACCGAACGCGGCGCCGGCAGGCAGCGGCTCGCCTTCGCGTACCGTCGGCACGAACGGGAAGATCCCCGGCGCAGTAGGGCGCGCACCGGGTTGCACGTAAGGCGAGGCGGTGTCGGCGAGCGGGCGCAGCAGCCCGTCGAAGATCCCGCCGAGCAGCCCAGGCCCGACCCGGATCGCCAGCGGCAGACCGCTGCCGTGCACTTCGGCGCCCGGACGCAAGCCGCTGGTATCCTCGTACACCTGCACCATGATCTCGTTTTCGCGGATGCGGATCACTTCGCCGAGCAAGCCTTGGCTGCCGACCCGCACCGCTTCGCGCAGGCGAAACGGCGCTTCGGTGCGGGCATGCAGCACCGGCCCGCTGATCCAGCGGATGCGCGCGACGCTCAAGGCGCTCTCCCCTGCAAGCGGTGCAGCAGCCGCGCTTCGACCGAGCGGCGGTCGGCGAGCAAGCCTTCCGGCGTGCCGTCGAAGATCGCTTCTCCCGCCTCGATGCGAAGTCCGGCGTCGATCGCCGGGTCGCTCGCGAAGTCCGGCGGCGCTGCGAGCTGCGCCGCGAGCTTCGCTTCGAGCGCCGCGATCTCCCGGGCCGGCCAATCCGCAGGGTGGCGGATTCGCCAGCCGGTTTTCGGCAGCGTCGCCAGCGCTGCCGACGCCAGGCCTTGCACCCACAGCGCGCGCGCCCCGGGGTCGCGCCAGCGGCGCACGAGCTCGGGGCGCAGGCGCGTCCAGGCGGCATCGAGCAGCCCCATCGCCCGCCGCTGCTCGCGCAGGCGCCTTGCCGTCTGCAGGCGCGCCTGCGCCGAGCGGATCGCGGCCTGCGCCTTCTGCCTCTCCTCGACGATCGCCGCGTGCAGGCGGCGCCGGGCTTGCCGGTGCGCTTCGCCGAGCAGCGCTTCGGCCCGGGAGCGCGCCTCGCCCAAGGCTGCTTCGCAGCGGCTCAGCCGGTAGCGCTCGACCAGCTCCAAGAGCGGGCGTACCTGGTCCATCACCCGATCCCGAGCTGGGCGAGCAGGCGCGCCGCGAGGTCGGGCTCCGCGCCGCGCAGTGGTGCGGCGACCAGCAGCAGCGGCGCGGCAGCCGCCAGCGCCGGCTCGAGTGCGCTGGCGGGCAGGCGCGCCGCGACCTCGGCGCTGACGATCACCAGCGCTGCCTCGCCGCGCGCCTGCTCGAGCGAGGCGAGCTCTTCGCCGGGGCGCGGGATGCACACCTTCGCGCCGGCCAGCCGATAGCCCGCGGCACTCGTTTCGTTGCCGAGAAAGATCACCGGGGCGATCATTCGAGACGCTCCAGGATCAGGATGGAAACGATCAGCCCGTAGATCGCGATCCCCTCGGCCAAGCCGACGAAGATCAGCAGGCGCCCGAAGAGTTCCGGCTTTTCGGCCAGGGCGCCGATCGCCGCGGTGCCGACCCTGGCGACCGCGAGACCCGCGGCCAGCGAAGACAGTCCGGTGGCCAGCGCCGCGCTGAAAAGCCCCCAGGCGAACAGGCCGCTTTCGCCCGCACCCGACGGCGCGCGCTGCTGCGCGGCGAGCGGCTCCGGCCAGAGCAGGATCGCCGTCGACAGCAGCCCGAGCAGGGCTGCCGACAGCGTCAGCGTCCCGGCCAACCTAATCCGTGGATTCATGGAGCTCTCCCGGACCGGCTCCCGGAGGCGGGGACAGGGGCCGGAACCCGCGTCCCCCGCCTTGCAGGAAGCGGGTGAAAAATTCGAACAGCACGAGCCGCGTGGTCTGGATCGAGACGACCAAGGCTTCGACGCCGATCACCAGCGCATTGCCGGCGAGCAGTACGCCGAAGCGGCCCACCGGGCCGCCGGCGGCTTCGGCCAGCGCGGAGATCGCCGTGGACAGACCGGCATGGGCCAGCGCGAATGCGCCGATGCGCGCGAAGGACAGCGTGTTGACCAGGGTCCGCTGCAGCGTTTCGAAGAGATACGCGAGCGCCGCGACAGCAGCCCGCAGGCGCCGCTCGGACCACGCGCGACCGCCCACGTGCGCCAGCAGCCCGATGGCCGCGAACACATAGCCCTGCGGGAAAAGGAGCCCGGCGAAGATGCCGAGATAGACCGCGACCGATCCGGCGTCGCGGAGCAGCCAGCGGCCGAGGTCCTTGCGCCAGTAGGCTTCCAGCCCCGTCAACAGCATGCCGAGGGCGAGCAGCACGGCCCCGCCCGCCAGCGGGACCAGCAGCAGCAGGACCGGATCGTCGAGGGGATGGATCCACAGCGCAGGCAGCAGATCGCCGCGGCTGAACGCGCTGCCGAACAACATGCCGAAAATCATCGCAGAGAAGCCTCCCGCAAGCAGCAGGCGCGCCATCGGGTACCGTCGCTCCAGCGCCAGCCCGGCGATCACCAGCACGAGCCCTTGCCCCAGATCGCCGAACATGTAGCCGAACATCAGCGGCATGGCCAGTGCCAACAGCCGGCTGGGGTCGACTTCGTCGCTGCCCGGCATGCCGAGCGCCCGGCTGAACGGTTCGAAGGGCCGCGCCCACCGGGGATTGCGCAGCACCAGCGGCGGGTCCACGGCGGCGGGCGGGTCTGGAAAATGCACCAGTGCGCGTGCGCCGCAGCGGCGCAGCGCGCCACGGAGCTTTCCCGTATCGCTGGTCCAGCCGCTGATCCAGACGAAGACGCCTCCCGCCTGCAAGCGGTTCGCCTGTCCGGCGAACCATTCCAGGCGGCGCACGGTCTCCAGCGCATCGGCCAGGCGGTGTTCGCGATGCAGGCTCTGCAACAGCCGCTGCAGCTTCGCGGACCGCTCCTCCAGCGCGGCGCTGCGCCGGACGATGTGGACCGCGTTGTCGCGCGGCGCAGCGCGCAGCCAGGCGGGGAAGGCGACGGTCCGGCCATCGAGCGCAGCGACCTGCCGGCACAGCGCCCGGATTTGCGGCGCATCGCCGAGCGCTATCAGATGAAGGGCGCCGTCGATGTCGAAGCGCCTGGTCAGCACCGAGGGCGGGATTTCCGGGACACGGTCCTTCGGGAGCATGAGGAGCGAAGCTTGCAGGATCGGGCCGGCGGCGGACAGCGCCGCGAAATCGAGGCCACAGCCGCCCAGGCGGGCGAAAAGCCTTTGCCAGAGCAGCAACTCGGCCCGCTCGGCTTCGAGCCGCTGCATGCGCCCGATCAGCGCTTCGGCTTCGGCGGCCCAGGCTTCGATCCGCTGCAATGCCGCGGCCAGGCCCGTCGCGGGGGCAGGGGCGCGGCGGTGCGCAGCGGGCGGCCAGTAGGGCTGGTATTGCCGCGACAGCTCGGCGTAGCGCTCCAGCAGTTGCACGATCTCCGCCAAGCCCATCCGGGCCTGCGCACCGGGGCGCGCCTCGAGCTCGGCCGCTCCCGTTTCCGCCAGCGCTTCGAGCGCGAGGGCGGCATCGTCGCCCGCGGCGAGGATTTCGAACCAGGTGGTCGGCAGCGGATGGATCACGGGGCGCGCTCGGCCTCGGGAAAGCGCAGCCGCCCCAGCAGTTCGCCGCGCAGCCGCTCCAGGTCGAGGGCGACCGACGCGAGATAGACGAAAGCCGCGGCGGGCGCCAGCGCAGAGCGGCGGAACAGCCAGCGCAGCTCGCGCTGCAGCGCTTCGCGCAGCCCCCAGGCCGCCTGCGGCGGGCCCGTCGTGAACCGCGCCAGATGCGCCTCGATCAGTTCGACCAGCCGCTCGAGCGAGGGGTCCCGGGCCGGCCAGCGCCTGCGCCACTCCCCGAGCCATGCGGTGCGCATCGAAACGCCCCGCTGCCAGGCGAGCACGACGGGCCTCCATTCGCTGTCGAGCAGGGCATCGAGGTCGGGATAGCGCCCCAGACACGGATCCCTGCGCATCCATTCGGGCGGCATTTCCCCGCGCGCCAAGTGGAAGATCGCCGGCAAGTCGAGCAGGCGGGCGGTCCAGTGCACTGTTGCCTGCCACGGCTGCGGCATCCAGCCGGCCACTTCGCCGATCCGGGTACGCAGGGCTGCGCGCAGCCCGAGCTCGATTTCGCTGCCGGTGCTCTCGGCATCGAAACCGCCAAGCCAGGGCTGCAAGGCCGAACCGCGGGCGGCTTCCAGGAACGCCGCGAAGTCCTTGATGCCATGGAGCTCTTGCCAGAGGAGCCGATCGGGGCGCTGCCCGTAGCGGGCTTGCACGCGCGCCTGCGCATAGTCAAGGCTGGCCGCCATCGAGCCCACCGCTCAGCTCGGCTGCCAGCGTCGCCACGGCAGCCTCGATCAGCGAAGTCGGAAAGGTGTCCTCGGCGGGTGCGCCGGAGCAGGCTCGCGCCTCGGTCTCGAGCGCAGCAATCCGCTGCTCGGCATGGCTCGCGATGCTGCGTCGGACTCGCTCGATGCGCGCATCGGTGCGTTGCGCGATGCGCTTGCACTCGAGCCTGGCCTGCCGGCAGATTTGCTCTGCCTGGCGATCGCAGAGCGCTACGGCTTCCCGCGCCGCCGCCTCCGCGCCCAGCACTTCGCCGATGGCGGCCTCGGCCGCCCGATCCGGTGTCGAAGGCGAGGTAGACATCGTCCGCTCCGGCCGCGCATGCACATACCGAAGCATAGCCGTCACCGGCGTGACGGGCGTCGGCCTCAGGGGCGGCGGTGTTCGAACCGGGCCTCCAGGGTGCGCGCGGAACCCGGCCGGCGCACCTGCACCCAGATCAGATAGGGGCCCTTGTCCGGCATCCTGAAGTAGTTGCCGTAGGTGACAGTGCCGGCGATCAGCATCGGTTCGAGCGCCTTTTCCGAAGCGCCGAGGTGGCCGGGCTCTTCGACCTTGACCCTGACCTCGGCTTCGGTGATGCGCTCGCCGCTGCGCTCGTCGAACAGCGCGACGACCAGGTGCCGGTCGCGCGCTCCCGGTGGCACGCCGCCGTGCATCCCGCCCTCCGGGTGCGCCTGCGGATGCCCGCGGACCAGTTCGGCCGGCATGATCCCCAGATAGAGCGCCACGCCATCGGCGGCTTGGTATCCATCGGCGGCGCCGGCGGCGCCGGCGACCAGGAGCGTGGCCGCCAGCACGATGCGGACGGGCAGGCTACGTGACGGCACGTCTTGCATGGCGGCGTCCACCTCTTCGAGAGCCGATGCGGTTTCCGCTCGAATTTTAGAAGGCGATGCGCAAGTGCGGGGTTGGGTTCACGGGCGGTACGTGATCCCGTTCGGCCCCTGGCCGACCGGGTAGCGTTTCAGCACCCGGTCGGTGGCGGTGTCGATCTCGGCGACGTTGCCGTCCTCGATGTTGCTGACCCAGGCGCGGCCCTCGGCAACCACCACGCCGTGCGCGCCGCGGCCGGATTTCAGCGTCGCGACGACCTTCCCCGTGCCGAGGTCGATCACCGACACGCGGTCGTCGGGATTCTTGGTCTTGCCCTGGTTGGCGACGTAGAGCTTGCGGCCATCGGGCGTCGCATAGACCTGGATCGGCTTGCGGCCGACCTTGATCCTGGCCGTCACCTTGCGGCTGGCGGTGTCGATCTCGGCGACCGCGTCCTCGTCGCGCAGCGACACGTAAGCCTTGCGGCCGTCGGGCGCGAAGCCGACTTGCACCGGCTCCTCGCCGACCGGGATGGTCGCGACGCGCGCCTTCGTCGCGAGGTCGATCACGGTCACGCTGTCGCCCTTGACGTCGGCGACGTACAGTTCGCGGCCGTCGGGGCTCGGACGTAACCCGTGCGGATAGGCGCCGGCCGGGATCGCAGCGACCACCTTCCCGGCGCTCAGGTCGACGGCCAAGACCTGGTTGCGCTCGGCGTCGGTGACATAAGCCGTCGTACCGGCTGGATCGGTGACGACGTGGCCCGGGTGGCCGCCGAGCGCGATGTCGGCATCGACGGCGAGCGTGGTGGCGTCGAGCACCAGCAGGCGACCGCCGGCCTTGCCGTCGGACCCGCCGTGCTCCGCGTGCGCCGCGGCCGGCATGCCGGTCAGCAGCAGGCGCTTACCGTCGGGCGTGATCTGCACGTTGTGCGGCGCGATCGCCAGCGGCTCGGTGCGCACCTGGCCGCTGTCGGTGTCGATCGTGCTGATCGAGGCACCGCGCTCGTCGGCCGTATAGACGGTACCGGCCATCGCGGTGCCGGCCAGATTCAAAAGGGCCGCCGCGGCGAGCGCGGCGGCGAGGGGAGACTGGGATCGCATCGCGAACCTCCGTGGATCGATGTGGAGAACCCCGTGCGCCGATCGGCGCACGCTCCCGAGGCAGGATATCTCTTCGTCGCGAGCCTCGCCGGGCGGCCTCGGCCGCCCGGCGGTCACGATCACTTTTTGTGGTACATGTGGAAGGTGTCGTCGCGGTCGTCGGGCCCGGTGTGCAGGTCGCGGCTCGCGTCGCCGGCAGCGCTCTGCCCGGATTGCGCCTGCTGGCTGAACATCTGGTTCGGGTTGTGGCCGTCGCCGGGGCGGTGGGCACCGTTGTCGGCCTGGGCGATACTCAGCGCAGCGGCGCCGGTCAGCGCGAGCACGGCGAGGATGGTGCGAAGCTTCATCGCGATCTCCCTGTTGGTTCAGACGATGCGAGCGGGTCGCTCGTCCTTGCCTACGCAAGCGGCGTGCCAGCTTGATCGTGATTTCCAACTTACTGTTTTATCAGACGTTTATCCGTGTTTCCCAAACCTGCGTCGGCGCGTATCTGAACGATGTGTTGCAACGCAATGTGCAAGCGTTCAGTCCGGCGATGCGAAAGCGCGCCCGCCCGTGTGAGTCTCGAGCAGCCGCAGCTTGCACCGACACGGCGGAAACCGCCGCGCAAGATGAGGAGTGGGAGCTGATGCTCGAGTTGAGTCGAGCCGCGAAGCGGCTTCGGCTTGAATGAATTTTCAGCCCTGCGCATTGAAGGACTCATGGTACGAAACCGTGCCGGATGGCACAGGTCCACGGAATGAAATGGCTTGGAAGTACTCTGACGGGACGCCGGGC
>JBDHRG010000105.1:0-14473 GCA_039807445.1 Candidatus Competibacteraceae bacterium | reverse complement strand
CGCGGGAATTTCAGGCAAGAAAAAGGGCCCGGAGAATATCCGAGCCCTTCAATTTGGTGGGGCGGGTGGGACTCGAACCCACAGCCTCAGGCTTAAAAGGCCTTTGCTCTGCCATTGAGCTACCACCCCGCGGGGAGCCCTGCGCGGTAACGCGCGGCGGCGCACTATAGCGCAAAGCGCCGGGTGCGCCAACCTTGTTCCGCCTCAGCGCATCTGCTGCAGCCGCTTCTCCGCCTGTGCGGCCGCCTGCGAACCCGGGTAAGCCTGCGTGAGTTTGCGCAGCACCTCGCGCGCCTTGGCGGCGTCGCCGAGCGACTCGTAGCAGTAGCCGAGCTTCAGCAGCGCGTCGGGGACCTTGTCGTTGTTGGGGTAGTTGGCGCCGAGCTGGATGAAGGCGTCGCGCGCGCGGCCGTAGTCGCCGCGCACGTAGTGCGACTCGCCCAGCCAGTACAGCGCGTTTCCGGCCAGCGGGCTGGCCGGGTTGCGGCGGGCGAAGTCGGCCAGCGCCGACGCGGCTTCGTCGTAGCGGCCATCGCGCAACAGTCCGAGCGCTGTCTCGTACGCCGCCTGGCCACCCGCCGGCTGCGGTGCCGCGGCAGGCGCCGCCGGGGCAGGCGTCGGCGCGGGTGCTGCGGGGGCCGCCAGGCGCGCCTGGCCCTGCGCCGCGAGCGCCTCGTCGAGGCGGTAGCGCTGCACCTCGAGGTCGCCGCGCAGTTGGCGCACCTCGTCCTCGAGCTGGTCGAGGCGCTGCAGCAGCTCGTACAGCAGGGAATTGTCCGGCGCGCGCTGCTGCGCGGCCACCGGCAGCGCCGCGGCGCCGAGCGCGGCGGCGATGAGGCAGACACGGAAGTTCATCAGTCTGTCGCTCGGCTCGGCCGAGGGACTCGGCCGCTGGTCATCCCCTCCCTCCGCGAGAGCGGGGGAGGGAATATTTGGGATGCCTTGCGGCGATCAGTACGCGATCTCGACGCGGCGGTTCTGCGAGTAGGCGGCTTCGTCGTGGCCGGCGACCGCCGGGCGCTCCTTGCCGTAGCTGACCACGCGCAGCTGCTGCGGATTGACGCCCATCCCCTCCATCGCGCGGCGCACCGCGGTGCCGCGGCGCTCGCCCAGCGCGATGTTGTACTCGCGCGAGCCGCGCTCGTCGGTGTGTCCCTCGAGGATCGTCGCCGCGCCCGGGTTCTGCTTCAGGTACTGGGCGTTGGCGTCGACGATCGTGCGCGAGTCGGCGCGGATGTCGGCGCTGTCGAAGTCGAAGTAGACCACGCGCTGCTCGAGGCTGGCTTCGGGGCCGCCGACGCCGCCGGCGCCACCAGCCCCGGCGCCGCCACGGCCGTTGCCCCAGACGCTGCCGCCGCTGGCACCGTAGGCATCGGTGCCGGTACCGGTACCGGTGCCGTCACCGCCGGTGCCGCCGCTCGAGGCGCAGCCGCCGAGCAGGGCCAGCGACGAGGCCAAGGCGAGAGTCTTCAGCAGGGTGTTCATCGATCGGATTCCTTGGTTCGTCCGGGTAGGGTTGTGGTCAACGCGCGGCCGGCGACCAGGCCGGTTCGCGCACATCGCCCTCCTGCGAGAGCAGATTCTGCTGCACGCGGCCGTCGACCGACACCACCGACAGCACGCCGCGACCGCCGCGCTGCGCGGCGTACATCACCATGCTGCCATTCGGGGCGAAGGTCGGCGACTCGTCGTAAGGGCCGTCGGTCAAAATCCGCGTCTGACGGGTGCGCGGGTCCATCACCGCGATGCGGAAACCGCTGCCGTTGCGGGTCATCAACGCGAGCTTGCCGTCGGGCGACCAGCTCGGGCGCGCGTTGTAGTTGCCCGCGAAGCTGATGCGCTCGGCGCTGCCGCCCGAGGCCGGCATCCGGTACAGCTGCGGGCTGCCGCCGCGGTCGGAGGTGAACACGATCGTGCCGCCGTCGGGCGACCAGGCCGCCTCGGTGTCGATCGCGCTCGAGCTGGTCAGACGCGCCAGCGCGCGGCTGCCGAGGTCGTAGCTGTAGATCTCGGGGTTGCCGTCCTTCGACAGCGTCAACGCCAGCCGGCGGCCGTCGGGCGACCAGCTCGGCGCGCCGTTGATCCCGGGTGAAGCCGAGATGCTCTGGCGCGCGCCGGTGTAGACGTCCTGCACGATGATCTGCGAGCTGCGCGTCTCGAACGAGACGTAGGCGAGCTTCGAGCCGTCCGGCGACCAGGCCGGCGACATGATCGGGCGCTGCGAGCGCAGCACCGTCTGCGCGCCGTAGCCGTCGTAGTCGGCGACGATCAGCGCGTACGACTCGCCGCGCGCGGTGACATAGGCGATGCGCGTGCCGAACACGCCCTTTTCGCCGGTCAGCTTTTCGTAGATCAGGTCGGCGATGTGGTGCGCGATGCGCCTGAGCTCGTTCGGCTTGACGTTGAACGAGTAGCCGAGCAGCTGCCCGCCCTGGAACACGTCGGCGAGCTGGAACTGCACCACATAGCCGGCGGGGCCCGGGCGCACCTGGCCGACGGCGAGGTGGTTGACCGACAGCGCGCGCCAGTTGCCGAAGTTGATCTGGCCGAAATCGGTCGGCCGGTCGACGAACTGGCTCGGCTTCAGCGGCGCGAAGCGCCCGCTGCGCTGGAGGTCGTTGGCGACGATCGCGGCGATGTCTTCGGGCAGGCCGGCGTTGCCGCCGAACGGCACGATGGCGATCGGCTGCGCGCCCTCGACGCCCTTGGTGATCTGGATCGTCAGCTCTTCGGCGCGGGCGCTCCCCGTGGCGAGCAGCAAGGTCAGCAGCAGCAGCTGCTGCGCGGCGCGGACCAGCGTTCTCAAGGTCAGTCTCCTGGTTTGAACACGAACTTGAAGCTGCGGAACCTGGCGGCGACGTCGGCGCTCGACGGCATCGGCAAGGGCGAAGCCTTGTTCACGGCAGCGATCGCCGAGCCGTCGAAGGCGTCGTCGCCGCTGCTGCGGCTGATCTTCACGTCCAGCACCGAGCCGTCGGCGGCGAGCGTGATGCCGAGCTCGCACGACAGCCCCTCGCGGCTGCCCTGCGGCAGCAGCCAGCGCGCCTCGACCGCACGGCGGATCAAGGCGCCGTGGCGCGCGATCTCGTCGGCGAGGCTGCGCGCCTGCGCCTCGCGCGCCAGCGCCTCGGCCAGCGCTTTCTTCGCCGCCTCGGCCTTCGCCGCGGCGGCTTCGGCTTTGGCCCTGGCGTCCGCCTCGGCCTCGGCCTTGGCCTTCGCTGCCGCCTCGGCCTTCGCCCTGGCCTCTGCCTCGGCTTTCTTCTTCGCCTCGGCGTCCGTCTTGGCCTTGGCGTCGGCTTCAGCCTTCTTCTTCGCCTCGGCGTCCGCCTTGGCCTTGGCCTTGGCCCTGGCCTCGGCTTCAGCCTTGGCCGCCTCGGCTTGCGCTAGCTTTTTTTTTTCCTCTTCCTGACGCTTCCTGTCGGCCTCGGCCTTCTTCGCCGCCTCGGCGCGGGCCTTGGCTTCGGCGTCCGCCCTGGCCTTGGCCTCGGCGGCCTTCTTTTCCTCGGCCGCGCGCTGCGCCTCGGCCGCCCTGGCCAGCGTGGCCGCTTCCTCGGCCCTGGCCCTGGCTTCGCTCGCCTTGCGCGCTTCGGCTTCGGCCTTGCGCTGCTCGGCTTCGGCCAGCTTGCGCGCCTCGGCGGCCTTGCGCTCTTCGGCCTCGGCCTTCGCCCGCGCCTCTTCCTGGCGCTTCTGCTCCTCGGCCTGGCGGCGCTGGATCTCCTTGATCCGCTGCTCCTCCAGGTGGCGCTTGTCTTCGGCGGCGGCAGCGGCCTGCTCGAGCTTGCGCTGGCGCACCGCCTCGGCATCGCGCTTGCGCTGCTCGGCCTCGAGCAGCTTCTTCTGCGCCGCCTCGATCTGCGCCGAGTCGACCACGGTCGCCTGCACCGCCTCGACCGGCTCGACCTCGATCGTCTCGCCCGGCTGGCCGCCGCCGGCGCTCTCGAGCACCTTCGGACCCAGCGTGAACGCGAGCAGGCCGGCGATCGCCGCGTGCAGCGCCAGCGCGAGCGCGGTCGACTTGGCGTTGTGACGGCGGCGGGGGGATGGCTTGCGCTGCATCGGCCTCAGCCCTCGCCCGGATCGGTCGACAGCCCGACCTTGGGCGCGCCGGCCTGCTTCAGCAGCACCATGCCCTTGACCACGCGGCCGTAGTCGACGCTGCGGTCGGCCTTGACCAGCACCGACAGCGGTCTGTTCCCCTGCTGCGCCAGCCCGATCGCCGCCGCGGCGGTGTTGAACAGCTCGGGCTCGGACAGCGGCGCGCGCGGATCGACGGCATCGGAGCCCACGTCGAGGAACATCCTGCCCTCGCGGTCGATCGACAGCACGACTCGGACGCCCTTCGGATCGGGCTCGACCGGGTCGGCGCTCGCCTTGGGCAAGTCGATCTCGATGCCCTGCTGGATCAGTGGTGCGGCGACCATGAAGATGATCAGCAACACCAGCATCACGTCGATGAAGGGCACCATGTTGATCTCCGACACCGCGCGCTTGCGCGAGCTGCGTCTAGCCATGGGCGTCGGCCTGGGCCTTGCGCAGGCTGTGCGCCTGGCGCTGCAGGATGTTGGAGAACTCCTCGACGAAGGTGTCGTAGCGGTTGACCAGGCGGTCGACCTCGTTCGAGTAGCGGTTGTACGCGATCACCGCCGGGATCGCCGCGAACAGGCCGATCGCGGTCGCGATCAGCGACTCGGCGATCGGCGGCGCGACCTTGGCCAGCGTCACCTGCTTCTCGGCGCCGATCGCCATGAAGGCGTTCATGATGCCCCACACCGTGCCGAACAGGCCGATGTAGGGGCTGGCCGAGCCGGCGGTCGCGAGCACCGGCATCGCCAGTTCGAGCTCGTCGATCTCGCGCGTCATCGCCGCGCGCATCGCTCGCTGGCTGCCGGCGACCACCGACTCGGGCTCGACCGTCGGCTGCGCACGTAGCCGCAGAAACTCCTGGAAGCCGGCGAGGAAAATCGCCTCCATGCCGCTGGCGCCCTCCTCGCGGCGGCTGATGCGGGTGTAGAGCGCGGCCAGGTCGATTCCGGACCAGAAGTCGTCCTCGAAGGCGTCGGCCTCCTTGCGCGCCTGGGTCAGGCCGAGCCGCTTCTTGAAGATCACGGTCCAGGAAGCCAGCGAGATCAGCAGCAGGATCAGCATCACCAGCTGGACCACCGTGCTGGCGCCCAGGATCAGGTGCGAAAAGGACATCTGCGCGGTCACCGAAGTCTCCGTCACGCCCGCGGGATCGCCGCGGACATCGATCGATGCGCGCCGTGCCCGGACCGCAGCCACCGCTGACGCGAGGATCGGCCTGCGCCTCGTCGGGAAGCGCTTGCGGGCGGCGGGGATCGCGAAGGAAACGCCCCAGGGGCGGCGCGCTGAATGCAGCACAGGATTCTAACACAGCCGCCGCAACGCGGCCGACAACGCATCGCTCACGCTCTGTCGCCGACAGGCGACAGGCTGTTGTCTGTAAAATCAGCCGCTTGGGTGAAACGACGCTCACGCTGTCGCAGCAGGGCGACAAAAACATGTCCGAAAATCGACCGGTACGCGCCGAAAGACCCGGAAGACACAGTGATTCACGTTTTTGATCGAAATTGGCACGGTTAGTGCTTATTCACAACTTCGAACCCTGACGACCCGGGAGTACGCCAATGGACAAGTTGATCGCTTTCGCCGCGGCCGCCCTGTTCGCGGGACTCGCCTTCGCCGTCACCGAGCTGTCGAAACCCGAACCGCTGACGCGCCCCGCGGTCACCGCGCTGCGCCAGGAACCGACCATCCGCATCGCCCCCGAACGCCTCGTCGTCGCCGCCGAGCTGCTCGAACACCACGGTGCGGCCAGGGAGCAGACGGTCATCAACTGAAGACGATCACGGCGGAACGGTTCCGCCATCCTCCTCCCGCTTGACCCCGCCTATGCGGGGTTTTTTTTCAGGCTCGCGCCTCATTCGCTCTCCTTGAACAGCCCCGGCTCCAGGCCGTGGCGGCCGAGCAGCTTGTAGAACTCGGTACGGTTGCGCTGCGCCAGGCGCGCCGCCTGGGTGACGTTGCCGCCGGTCAACTGCAGCAGCCGGATCAGGTAGTCGCGCTCGAAAGCCTCTTTGGCTTCGGCCAGCGGCTGGATCTGGCCTACGCGGTCGCGTAGCGCCTTGCGCGCCAGCGCCAGCGGGATCACCGGCGTCGCCGACAGCGCGGTGCAGTGCTCGACCACGTTCTGCAGCTGGCGCACGTTGCCGGGCCAGTCGGCCGACACCAGCGCTTCGAGCGCCTCGGGCGCGAAACGCTTGGTCAGCTGGCCGCGCCCGGCGTAGCGGGCGAGGAAGTGGCCGGCCAGGAGCGGGATGTCTTCGCGTCGGTTGCGCAGCGGCGGCAAGTGCAGCGCGACCACGTTCAGGCGGTAATACAGATCTTCGCGAAAGGTGCCCTGCGCCAGCAGCTCGTCGAGGTCGCGGTGTGTCGCCGAGACGATGCGCACGTCGACCGCCACGCTCTGCGTCGAGCCGACCGGGCGCACCTGGCGCTCTTGCAGCGCGCGCAACAGCTTGGCCTGCATCGGCAGCGGCAGGTCGCCGATCTCGTCGAGGAACAGCGTGCCGCCGTCGGCAGCAGCGAACAGGCCCTTGTGCGCGCTGGCCGCGCCGGTGAACGCGCCCTTGACGTGGCCGAACAGCTCGGATTCGAGCAGCTCGGACGGGATCGCGCTGCAGTTGACCGCGACGAAGGGGCCCTGGCTGCGCGGCGAGGCGCGGTGGATCGCCTGCGCCAGCAGCTCTTTGCCGGTGCCGCTCTCGCCGTGCACGAACACGCTGACTTCGCTCTGCGCCACCAGTCGGGCTTCTTCGAGCAGCGCTGCCATCGCGGCGCTGCGCGTGATGATCGCCGCGCGCCAGTCCTCGACCGCGCCACCGGCCTCGGCGCCGCTGACCGCCAGCGCCGCCTCGACCTGCGTCAGCAGCTCGTGCGGATCGAAGGGCTTGCCGAGAAAGCCGAAAGCACCCTCGCGCGTGGCGTGCACCGCGTCGGGGATGGTGCCGTGCGCGGTCAGGATGATCACCGGCAGCCCCGGTCGCCGTTCGCGTACCGCCTGGAACAGCGCCATGCCGTCCATGCCCGGCATCTTCAGGTCGGTGATCAGTAGCCGCGGATTGACCAGCGTCAGCCGCGCCAGCGCCGTTTCGCCGCTCGCGGCGGTCTCGACCGCGTAGCCGGCGGCCTTCAGCCGCAGTGCCAGCAGCCGCAGCAGGTCCGGATCGTCGTCGACGGCGAGGATGTCGCAGCGTGCCTCACTCACTGCTGCTCCCCCGCTTGTTGAGGTTGCGCTCGATGTCCGACAGCGCATCGAGCTTGGCCTGCGTCTCCCTGAGCTGACGCTCGAGCTCGCCCCCGTCGCGCTTGGCCCCGGCGAGCTGACGCTCGAGCGCCTTGATGCGCGTATTCGCCTGGCCGAGCTGCTGCTCGAGTTCCTGCCAGCGCGCGCGACAGGCGGCATCGTCTTGCGGCATCTGGACCGGCGGCGGCACCGCTGCACAGGCCGTCAGCCACGGCAACAGGATCATCCAGCGTTTCATCGTCGCCTCACCTCTGCAAGGACGAGGAATCAGGCCGCCCGCTTCTCTCATTCCCCATTCCCCATTCCCCATTCCCCATCGCTCATCACCGATCAGCCCCGCCCGCCCAGCGGCAGGCTCAGCCGCACGCAGCCACCGCCACCGACGCCGTCGACCACCTCGAGCCGCCCGCCGAGCAGCAGCGCGAATTCGCGCGCGATCGCCAGCCCCAGCCCCGAGCCGCGCACCGGGCCGTCGGGCTGGGTACTGCCCTGGAAGAAGGCTTCGAACACCCGTGCGCGCTCGTGCGCCGCGAAGCCGGGGCCGGTGTCCTCGACGTCGAGCTGCACCGCGTTGCCGACCACGCTGGCACGGACCTCGACCACACCACCGTGGGGCGAGAACTTGATCGCGTTCGACAGCAGGTTGTCGACGATCGTGTTCAGCCGTGCGCGGTCGGTCGGCACCGTCAGCGCCGGCAGCATCTGCACCACATGCACCGAACGTGCCTGCCACGCCATGCGCTGCGCCTCGACCACTTCGCTGACCGCCGCGCGCACGTCGACCGGCGCCATCGTCGCGGCCAGGTCGCGCGCCAGCGCGCGGTTGAAGTTCAGCAAGTCTTCGATCAACCGCTGCAGGCGCTTGGCATTGTCGCTCAGGATCACGGCGATCTCGCGCTGGTCGGCGTTCAGCGGCCCGACCGCCTCGCTGCCGAGCAGGTCGGCGCCCTCGCGCAGCGCAGTCAGCGGCGTCTTCAGCTCGTGCGAAACGTGGCGCAGGAAACGCGCCTTCTGCGCCTCGAGCTCGGCCAGGCGCTGGCGCAGCCAGTCGAGCCGTTCGCCGAGCGCCTCGAGGTCGCGCGGGCCCCTGACCTTGACCGGGGTGCTGAAGTCTTCGCCGCCGAGGCGGCGGATCGCCTGCGCCAGCCGCCGCATCGGCCCCGACACCAGCAGCGTCACCAGTCCGGCCAGCACCAGCCCGGCCGGCACCGAGGCGATGGCGAGCCCGACCAGACGGTGGCGCAGCCGCACCGACAAGTCCTCGAGCCGCTGCGTCTCGGCCTCGACCTCGGTGTTGCTGCGATCGAGGAAGTCGCGCGCCAGCTCGGCGAGCGGCGCGAAGCGCTTCGCCAGCTCGGCGTCCGAACCCGCCGGCGCCTCGCCGAGCTCACCGACCTGGGTGAGCAGCTGGCCGAGCGCACCGGCGCGCCCCGCATCGAGCGGCAGTTGCGACAGCCGTTCGCCGATCGCGAGCAGCGTGCCGCGGTTGTCGCGGTAGACGCCGAGCAGGTCGTCGCGGCCGAGCACGCGGTACTGGCGCGCGCTGCGCTCGAGCGAGGTCAGCGCCGCGACCAGCGCGCGGCCTTCGCGCGTGGCGGTCACCGCGCGCACCAGCGCACCCTGCCCCTGCTGTGCCAGCTCTTGCACCGACCACGCGGCCACGGCGAGCGCGCCCCACAAGGGCAGCATCACGACGACGAAGCCGGCGAGGATCACGCCGGACAGCGAGCGGGGGCGGAAGGTTCGGAGCATGCGCATGATCGATGCAGGAATCCCGGCGCGCTTTCTGCAAGACCCGTGCCGTCTGTCGCGCCGCACCACGACAGATGCAGCAAGCGCTTGATCGACCAGGGACGACCGTGCCCCGCGGCACGGGGCGTAAAATCTTACTCTACGCCGTCGAACAGACCGCTGTCGCCTGTCGGCGACAGACCGAAGTGGCGGTAGGCGTGGCCGGTGGCCATGCGCCCGCGCGGGGTGCGCATCACGAAGCCCTGCTGGATCAGGAAGGGCTCGATCACATCCTCGATCGTGCCGCGCTCTTCGCCGAGCGCCGCCGCCAGTGTATCGAGCCCGACCGGACCGCCGTCGAACTTCTCGATCATCGCCGACAGCAGACGGCGGTCCATCTCGTCGAAGCCCGCGTCGTCGACCTTGAGCATCGCCAGCGCGGCGCGCGCGAGCTCGCAGTCGATGCGGCCGTCGCCCTTGACCTGGGCGTAGTCGCGCACGCGCCGCAGCAGGCGGTTGGCGATGCGCGGCGTGCCGCGCGAGCGGCGACCGACCTCGTGCGCGCCCTCGGCGTCGGCCGGCACGCCGAGGATCGTCGCCGAGCGCTGCACGATCGCGGTCAGCTCGTCGGTGGTGTAGAACTCGAGCCGGTGGACGATGCCGAAGCGGTCGCGCAGCGGGCTGGTCAGCAGCCCCGCGCGCGTGGTCGCGCCGACCAGCGTGAACGGCGGCAGGTCGAGCTTGATCGAGCGTGCCGCCGGCCCTTCGCCGATCAGGATGTCGATCTGGTAGTCCTCCATCGCCGGGTACAGCACCTCCTCGACCACCGGCGACAGGCGGTGGATCTCGTCGACGAACAGGAGGTCGTGCGGTTCGAGGTTGGTCAGCAGCGCGGCCAGATCGCCCGGGCGCTCGAGCACCGGCCCCGAGGTCTGACGCAGGTTCACGCCCATCTCGGCGGCGATGATGTGCGCGAGCGTGGTCTTGCCCAGCCCCGGCGGGCCGAACAGCAGCACGTGGTCGAGCGCCTCGCGCCGCGCCCGCGCCGCGCCGATGAAGATCTCGAGCTGCTCGCGCATCGCGCGCTGGCCGACGTAGTCGGCCAGCCGCTTGGGGCGGATCGCGCGGTCGATCGCGGCGTCATCGCCCTGGGCGGCGGGGGAGATCAGGCGGTCGGACTCGATCATGGGGCTGCCTGCGGCGGAACGGCCGCCCAGTCTAGCCGACCCGGCCTGCCGCCGCAGCCGCCTCGGCTTCGGCGCGGCGCGGAATCGCGGCTTCGGCGCCGGCACGCGTGACGCAGATCGCAGCCGCGGCGACCGCGCGCCGCAGCGCGGTTTCGGCCGGCTCATGGTCGACGAGTCCGGCCAGCAGGTAGCCGACGAAGGTGTCACCGGCGGCGGTGGTGTCGACCGCTTCGGCCGGCAGCGCCGACGCATACCACGCCTGTCCCCCCTCGAGGTAGTGCACCCCGGCCGCTCCCAGCGTCAGCGCGACCGCCGGGAAGCGTTCGCGCAGCGCCGCGACGATCGCCGTCGGTGCGGTTTCGCCGGCGAGCGCCTGCGCCTCGACCGCGTTGACCACCAACAGGTGCACGTGCGCCAACGGGTAGCTCGACACCGCCGCATCCATCGGCGCCGGGTTGAAGGCGATGCGCATGCCGCACGCCGCAGCCGCCTCGAGCAGCGCCGGAACTTCGCTGGTCTCGTTCTGCGCCAGCAGCCAGTCGCCGGGACCGTAGCCTTCGAGCGCGGCGGCGAGGTCGGCGCGCGTCAGCGCGCGGTTGGCGCCGCCGTGGATCACGATCGCGTTCTCGCCGCCCGCATCGACCTGGATGATCGCGTGCCCGGTCGGCTCGGAGCCCATCACCAGCCGCGCCACGTCGACGCCCTCGGCGGCGAGCGTGTCGCGCAGCCAGCCCCCCTCGGGTCCGATGCGTCCGGCGTGCGCCACGCGCGCGCCGGCGCGCGCCAGCGCGATCGACTGATTGAAGCCCTTGCCGCCGGCGAACACGCGGTAGTCGCTCGCCGCCAGCGTTTCGCCCGGGCGCACCAGGTGCGGCACGCGGTAGACGTGGTCGATGTTGACCGAGCCGACGTTCAGGATACGCATCACGGCAGCCGTGCCAGGCGCTCGCTCAGCAGCGCGTAGAAGCCTTCGGCATCGATCTGGCGGATGAAGCGCGCGTTGGGCGCGCGCCCGCTGACGCCCCACCAGTCGACCACCGTCATACCGAGCGTCAACGGACTCGCGGTCTCGACCTCGACGTTGACCTCGCGGCCGTCGAACAGCCCGGGCGCGAGCAGCCAGGCGATCACGCAGGGGTCGTGCAGCGGCGCGCCGTCGGAGCCGTACTTGGCCACGTCGAAGCGCTCGTAGAAGGCGAGCATCTCGGCGACGACGACGCCGGCGCGGTTGCCGAGGCCGCGCAGGCGCTCGAGCCGCGCGCGCGTCGTCAGCGCCCGGTGCGTCACGTCGAGCGGCAGCACCGTGATCGGCACGCCGCTGGCGAACACCGCGGCGGCGGCGTGCGGGTCGGCGTAGATGTTGAACTCGGCGCAGGGGGTGATGTTGCCGCCTTCGGACCAGGCGCCGCCCATCATCACCAGCTCGCGCACGCGCGCGATCACGTCGGGCGCCTTGGCGAAGGCGAGCGCGATGTTGGTCAGCGGCCCGAGCGTGGCCAGCGTCACCGCGCCGGGGCGGTAGGCGCGCAGCGTGGCGACGATGAAGTCGACCGCATGCCCCTCGGCCAGCGGCAGGCTCGGCTCGGGCAGCGCGGGGCCGTCGAGCCCGGTGGCGCCGTGCACGGCTTCGGCGCTGACCGGCGCGCGCAGCAGCGGTTTTTCGGCACCGGCATACACCGGCACCTCGAGCCGCCCGGCCAGCTCGCGGACGATGCGCGCGTTGCGCGCGGTCAGCCGCAGCGGCACGTTGCCGGCGACCGCGGTGACGCCGAGCACGTCGAGCGCGTCTTCGCACGCCAGCGCCAGCAGCAGCGCGACGGCGTCGTCCTGCCCCGGGTCGGTGTCGATGATGATCGGGCGTGGAGTCATGGGCGCCTCCTGCGCAGGGAACCTGCTCCGAGCCTAACGCGCGCCGCCGCCGCGCTCCAGCGTCTCAGCGCCTCAGCGTCGCCGCCAGTGCGCGGCGGATCAGCTCTTCGCTCGGCAGGCCGTCCGCGTCGACCGCCTTGACCATCTTCACCGCATCGAGCGGTTTGTAGCCGAGCGTGGTCAGCGCGGCGACGGCGTCGTCGGCAGCGCTCGCCGCCAGGCGCGGCGCCTGTCCGGAGCCCGGGCGCGGCGCGAACTCGGCGCCGAGTTCGAGCGCGCCGACGCGGTCGCGCATCTCGACCAAGAGGCGTTCGGCGGTCTTCTTGCCGATGCCGGGCAGGCGCGTCAGCGCCACGGTATCGCCGGCCTCGAGGCAGCGCGCGAAGGCGTCGACGCTCATCCCGGACAGGATCGCCAGCGCCAGCCGGGCACCGATGCCGCTGACCTTGATCAGGCTCCTGAACAGCGCGCGCTCGGCCAGCGTGGCGAAGGCGTACAGCGTGTGCGCGTCTTCGCGCACCGCGAGGTGGGTGTACAGCGTCGCCTCGGCGCCGAGCTCGGGCAGACCGTAGAACACCGACAGCGGCGCCTCGAGCTCGTAGCCCACGCCGCCGACCTCGAGCATCAGCGCCGGCGGCTGCTTGTGGATCAGCCGCCCGCGCAGCCGGCCGATCATCGCCCGCCCCCGGCAGCGAGCCGCGCGCGCGTCTGCAGGTGCACACCGTGGCAGAGCGCGATCGCGAGCGCATCGGCGGCATCGATCTGCGGCTTGCGCGGGAGCTTCAGCAGCGCGGTGACCATGTGCTGGACCTGTTGCTTGTCGGCGCGGCCGGTGCCGACCACGGCCTGCTTGACCAGTGCCGGCATGTACTCGGCAACTTCGAGCCCGGCGAGCGCCGCGGCGCAGATCGCCACGCCGCGCGCCTGGCCGAGCTTCAGCGCCGAGTCGGGGTTGCGGTACATGAACACCTGCTCGATCGCGACCTCGGCCGGGCGGTAGGCGCGCACGATCTCCGACACGCCTTCGAACACGGCGCGCAGCCGCCCGGCGGTCGAACCGTCGGGGGTGCGGACGCAGCCGCTGTCGACATAGACGGTGCGGCTGCCGACCACGTCGACGAGGCCGTAGCCGGTCAGGCGCGAGCCGGGGTCGAGGCCGAGGATTCTCACTGACAGGCTCGAGGCGCGAGGCGCGAGGCGCGAGGCACGGGCGAGGAGGAGCCGTCTTTCCTCGTGCCTCGCACCTCGCTCCTCACCCCTGTTCTATCGCTTCGCGCCTTCACAGCTGCGCCATGATCTCTTCGGAGATGTCGGCGTTCGAGTACACGTTCTGCGTGTCGTCGAGGTCCTCGAGCATCTCGAGCAGCCTGACCATCTTCTGTGCGTCTTCGAAGCCGAGCGAGACGGTGTTGCCGGCGCGCATCGTCACCTCGGCCTGCTCGGGCGCGAGCCCGGCAGCGGCCACTGCATCGCTGACCTCGGCGAA
This sequence comes from Candidatus Competibacteraceae bacterium, assembly GCA_039807445.1. Taxonomy (GTDB): domain Bacteria; phylum Pseudomonadota; class Gammaproteobacteria; order Competibacterales; family Competibacteraceae; genus JBDHRG01. Next base: position 876 of record JBDHRG010000105.1, on the reverse strand, counting down.
GGCGTCGGGCGAGGTCAGCACGTCGAAGGAGCCGTCCTCGTTCTCGACCAGGTCGTCGGCGCCGGCCTCGAGCGCGATCTCCATCACCTTGTCCTGGTCGGCGCCGGCCGGGAAGCTGATTACGCCGGTTTCGGTGAACTGGAACGCCACCGAGCCACTGGTGCCCAGGTTCCCGCCGCACTTGGTGAAGGCGTGGCGCACTTCGGCGACCGTGCGGTTGCGGTTGTCGGTCATGCAGTCGACCATCACCGCGACCCCGCCCGGGCCGTAGCCCTCGTAGCGGATCTCGTCGTAGCTGGTGTCGCCCTCGGCGCCGGCGCCGCGCCTGATCGCGCGCTCGACCGTGTCCTTGGACATGTTGGCGTCGAGCGCCTTGTCGACCGCCAGGCGCAGCCGCGGATTGACGTTGGGGTCGGACTGGCCCGAGCGGGCGGCAACGGTGATCTCACGGATCAGACGGGTGAACAGCTTGCCGCGCTTGGCGTCCTGCGCGTTCTTGCGGTGCTGGATGTTTGCCCACTTGGAATGGCCGGCCATGCGATCCTCTTGATACCGCTTGCAATTCGGGTTCGGGTCAAGGTGCTTCGGGGGCGTGGCGCGCGAGTGTACACCGAGCCTATCCGGCGGCGAAATGCCCGTCGGCAAGGAAACGGTGCACGGCATCGGCGACGCGGGGCGAAGCCAGCAGGCCGAGGTGGCTGACCCGGAAAGCGGCGAAGGCGTGCGGCGCCTCGGGGCGGGCCTCGGCGAGCGCGACCGCACCGTCGCCCGGCGCCCTCACGGCGCCGACCACCGCGCCCAGCCCCAGGTTCAGCGTACCGGCGATGCAGCCGAGCTCGCGCCCCGGCGGCCAGGGCGGCAGCGCGCCCTCGAGCG
>JBDHRG010000104.1:0-14516 GCA_039807445.1 Candidatus Competibacteraceae bacterium | reverse complement strand
GCGCGCGCGCTTCGAGCTCGGCGCGGTTGGCTTCGCGTCCGGGGCTCGAGCCGGCCGCTTCCCAGGCCGCGGGCAGCGCCGCGGCCAGCGTCGCGGCCAGCCCCGCAGCCGCGGCCTGCGCCAGCGCCGTCCAGGGTGCGGCGAAGCGCGGCGGTGCGAGTGCGTGGTAGAGCTCGTCGACGGTGCGTCCGACCGGCGCGCCGAGCAGCGTGCCGAGCCAGGTGCCGAGCGGCAGGCCGGCGAGCACGCCGAGCCCGCCGATCAGCGCCGCCTCGACCAGCACCAGCGCGGCGAGCTCGCGCCGCGTCATGCCGAGCGCACGCAACAGCCCGAGCGTGGTCCGGCGCTCGAGCACCGCGAGCGTCAGCGCGTTGTGGATCAGGAAGGCTCCGACCAGCAGCGCCAGGGCCGACAGCGCGCGCAGGCTGAGCTCGAACGCCGCCGACAGCTGCACCGCGGCGTCGATCCGCGCCATGGTCGGCTCCAGCCGCAGCGCCGGCGGTAGCGCCGCGGCCAGCCGCGCGGCGGCGGGCGCATCGAGCACCAGGTCGATGCGGTCGAGCCAGCCGCCGCGCCCGAGCAGCGCCTGCGCGCTGGCGATGTCGGCGAGCACCCACGGCGCATCGCCGGGCAGCAGCCCGAGCACTTCGAGCTCGACGCTGCGCGTGCCGATCCGAAACGGCACGCGGGCGCCGAGGCCGGCGCCGAGCTCGGCGACGAGCCGTGCCGGCAGCAGCACGCCGCGCTCGACGACCAGCAGCCGCCCGAGCGCATCGTCGACGAGCGCGGCGCCGTCGAGCCGGCGCAGTGGGCCTTCGGCCAGCGGGTCGAGCCCGAGCAGCCGCAGCCAGCGCTCGGGCAGCGCCGCGGGGCGGGTCCAGCCCTCGATCACCGGCGCGGCCTCGCGCACGCCGAGCGCGATCCGCAGCCGCGGGTAGACGTCCTCGGGCACGCCGGCCGGGCCGCCGAGCAGGCTGTGTGTCGCGCCGCCGCTCAGGACGGTCAGGCTTTCGCGCAAGCCCGCGCTCGCCGCACGCGTGGCCAGATCCACCGCGAGCAGCAGCGCGATGCCGAGCGCCACGCCGGCGAGCGGCAGCCAGATGCGGACCGGGCCGCGGCGCAGCGAGCGCAGCGTCGCGGCGAGCGCCAGCCGGTTCACGCCGGGTCCCCGGCGCGCAGGCGGCCGTCGGCGAGTACCAGCCGCCGGTCGGCGGCGGCGGCGGCCACCGGGTCGTGCGTGGCCAGCAGCAGGCCGCAGCCGGTTTCGCGCGCGAGCCCGAACAGCAGCGCCAGCGCCTGGCGCCCGGCGGCGGCATCGAGGTTGCCGGTCGGCTCGTCGGCGAGCAGCAGCGCCGGGCGGTGCGCGACCGCGCGCGCGATCGCCACGCGCTGCTGTTCGCCGCCCGAGAGCTCGCCCGGGAAGCGCCGGCCCTTGCCGCCGAGCCCGACCGCGGCCAGCAGCGCCTCGGCGCGGCCCGCGTCGGGTATCCCGTTCAGCGCCAGCGGCAGGCGGACGTTCTCGGCGGCGCTCAGCGTCGGCACCAGGTTGAACGCCTGGAACACGATGCCGATGCGCCGGCGGCGCACCAGCGTACGCGCGCGCTCGTCGAGTGCGCCGAGCGCGTGGCCCTCGAGCTCGATGGTGCCGGCGTCGGGGGCGTCGAGGCCAGCGATCAGGTGCAGCAGCGTCGACTTGCCCGAGCCCGAGGCGCCGAGCAGCGCGACGACCTCGAAGGCGGCCAGGCGCAGATCGACGCCGGCGAGCACGGCGCGCGTGCCGCCGCCTTCGCGGTAGTGCCTGGAAACGCGGCGGAGCTCGAGCAGGGCTGGCATGGCGGGTATCTGGGCTTGCCGTTATGCTAGTGCGCGAATCCGCTGCGCGCGCCGGGAAAGGTGCGTCCCGGGCTTGCCGACAGACCGTAACACGTTTTCACGGCCCGCCGATCGACACCGGCTGCGGCGCTTTGGCAAACTCTCCACCGACGAACGGACATATGGACGGGAGCAGGAACATGATCCATGCGGGCGGGAAACTGATCGGCGTCGCCCTGGCGCTGGCCCTGACAGGATGCGCGGGCACCCCGGACTATCCCAGCCTCCCGACTTCGACCACGGTCGGCTCCAGGACCACCGATCCGGCCAAGTACGAGTACATCATCGGTCCCGGCGACTCGGTGCAGATCTTCGTCTGGCGCAACCCCGAGGTGTCGCAGAGCGTCGCCGTGCGCCCCGACGGCAAGATCACCACGCCGCTGGTCGAGGACCTGCAGGCCAGCGGCAAGACGCCGACCCAGCTGGCACGCGACATCGAGAAGGTGCTCGAAACCTACATCCGCCAGCCGATCGTGACGGTGATCATGGGCGGCTTCGGCGGGCCCTACAGCGAACAGATCCGCGTCGTCGGCGAGGCGGCCAACCCGCAGGCGCTGCCGTACCGCGAGAAGATGACGCTGCTCGACGTGATGATCTCGGTCGGCGGCCTGACCCAGTTCGCCGACGGCAACAAGGCGACCGTGGTGCGCGTGATCGACGGTCAGCAGCAGCAGTACCAGGTGCGCATCGACGATCTGCTCAAGGATGGCGACATCGCCGCCAACGTCGACATGCTGCCCGGCGACATCCTGATCGTGCCGGAATCCTGGCTGTGATCCGCCGAGCCGAGCGAGAGTGGTGCCGACATGCATGAAATCGTCGAACAACTGATCGCCTATCTGCGCGGCGTCTGGCGCTACCGCTGGTACGCGCTGGGGCTCGCCTGGGTGATCTGCCTGGCCGGCTGGGTCATCGTCTACAAGCTGCCCGACCAGTACGAGGCGTCGGCGCGCGTGCACGTCGACACGCAATCGGTGCTGCGGCCGCTGCTGCGCGGGCTCGCCGTCGACGTCAATCCCGATTCGCAGGTGCAGCTGATCACGCGCACGCTGCTGAGCCGACCCAACCTCGAGAAGGTCGCGCGGATGACCGACCTCGATCTGAAGGCCAAGGACGCCGCGCAGATGGACGAGCTGCTCGACAAGCTCGCCAAGAAGATCACGCTGCTCAGCGCCGGACGCGAGAACCTGTACCAGATCAATGTGCAGGACCGCGATCCGGCCTTCGCCAAGAAAGTCGTTCAGTCGCTGCTGACGATCTTCGTCGAGGGCGCGCTCGGCGAGACGCGCCAGGACACCGACACCGCGCAGCGCTTCCTCGACAAGCAGATCGCCGAGTACGAGGCGCGGCTGCTCGCCGCCGAGGAGCGGCTGAAGAACTTCAAGCGGCAGAACCTCGACGTGATGCCGCAGTCGGGGCAGGACCACTACACCAAGATGCAGGCGGCGATGGGCGACCTCGCGCGCGCGAAGCTCGAGCTGCGCGAAGCCGAGAACCGCCGCGATGCGCTGAAGCAGCAGGTGAACGGCGAAGTGCCGAGCTTCGGCTACGCGCCGAGCAGACCCTTGCCGAGCAACCCCGCGGCGCGCCAGCTCGAGCTGCCGATCGACGGGCGCATCCAGGGCATGGAGCAGAAGCTCGACGAGCTGCTGCTGCAGTACACCGAAAAGCATCCGGACGTGATCGCGACGCGCCAGACGATCGCCGAACTGAACAAGCAGCGCGATCTCGAGCTGGTCGAGGTGCAGAAGGCGCTGGCGGCGGCCAAGGAGCCGAGCGCCGGCGGCGAACCCGGCTCGGTCGACGCCAACCCGCTGTTCCAGCAGCTGAAGCTGGCGCTCGGCCAGGAAGAGGCGAACATCGCCGCGATCGGTGCCCGCGTGCAGGAGTTCGAGGGCCGCGTCGCGCAGCTGCAGAAGCTGGTCAACAGCGTGCCCGAGATCGAGGCGCAGTTCGCGGCGCTGAACCGCGACTACGAGATCACCAAGCAGAACTACGACCAGTTGCTGAGCCGGCGCGAATCGGCGCGGCTGTCGCAGCAGGCCGGACAGAGCAGCGAAGACATCCGCTTCAAGGTCATCGATCCGCCGCGCGTACCGACCGAGCCGAGCGGCCCGAATCGCCCGGTGCTGATGTCGGCGGTGTTCGGTGGCGGGCTGGCGGCCGGCCTGGTGCTCGCCTTCGTGATGTCGCAGCTGCGCCCCACCTTCGACAGCCGCCGCGCGCTGTCCGAGATCACCCGCCTGCCGGTGCTCGGCAGCGTCACGCTGGTCGTGTCGCCCGATTCGCTGCGGCGGCAGAAGCTGGCGCTGCTCGGCTACGTCGGCATCAGCGCGACGCTGGTGATCGTGTACGCGGGGCTGATGGTCGTGCAGGTCGCCGGCCATCGCCTGCTGTGACGGGAGAGACCCATGGATACCATCGAGAAGGCTCTCGAAAAGCTCGCCCGGCAGCAGTCCCGGCTGGTCGATGCCGCGTCCGCGCCGGCCGTCGCCGAAGCGCCGCGCAGTGACGCCGGTGCGGTGCGCCCGACGCCGGCCCGGCGCACCCGGCGCTCGGTGACGTTGGACCTGGTGCGCATCCGCGACGCCGGCATGGTGGTGCCCGACGGCAACCGCGGCCGGATCAAGGAAGAGTACCGGGCCATCAAGCGGCCGCTGCTGATGAACGCCGCCGGCAAGGGTGCAGCGGTGCGCGAGAACTCCAACGTGATCATGGTCACCAGCGCCCAGCCGGGCGAGGGCAAGACCTTCACCGCGATCAACCTGGCGCTCAGCATCGCCAGCGAGCGCGACCGCACCGTGCTGCTGGTCGATGCCGACGTGCTCAAGCCGACCGTGTCGCGCTTCTTCGGCGTCGACCAGCAGCCGGGGCTGGTCGACTACCTGATCGACGACGGCCTCGACCTCGCCGACGTGCTGGTCGAAACCAACGTTCCCTCGCTGATGCTGCTGCCGGCGGGCAACTCGCACCATCTGTCGACCGAGCTGCTGGCCAGCGACAACATGCGTGCACTGGCGCGCGAGATGAGCCAGCGGTATTCCGACCGCATGGTCATCATGGATTCGCCGCCGCTGCTGGCGACCACCGAAGCCGCGGTGCTGGCGCACCTGGTCGGGCAGGTGGTGATGGTGGTCGAAGCCGGGCAGACGCGCCAGACGATGGTCAAGGAGGCGCTCGCGCTGCTCGACCCCGACATGACGGTCGGCTTCGTGCTGAACAAGGCCCAGCCGCTCGCCGGCGGCTACTACTACGGCGGCTACTACTACGGCTACGGTTACGGCTACGGCAGCTACGGTGCCGGGCGCGGCGGTGTCGGGCACTACGGGGACAAGCCTTGAGCGAGGGAACCAGAGCCGCGGCCGGGCTGCTGACGCTGGCCGCCTGCTGCGTCGGCACCGCGCACGCCGGCGACGTCGACTTCCGGCCGATGCTGTCGCTCGGCGAGATCTTCAGCGACAACATCCGCTTGCAGCCGGACAAAGAATCCGATGCCGTCACCGAGGTGCGCCCCGGCTTTTCGCTGACCAGCAAGGGCGGCGGCCTCGACCTGAGCCTCGACTACGAGCTGCAGGGCCTGCTCTACGCGCGCGACTCGGACCTCAGCGGCATCAACAACCGCCTGAACCTCAACGGCACGGCCGAGCTGGTCGACCAGCGCCTGTTCGTCGATGCGCACGCCTCGTACTACCAGCAGGCGACCACGAGCAGCCCGGGCGTGTCGAGCGATGATGCGCTGCTCAGCGGTGACTACGCCGACGTCGGCACGTTCCGCATCAGCCCGCGTTGGCAGGAGCGTTTCGGCGGCTGGGCCGAATCGAGGCTGGTGTTCGACTACGGCCAGACGCGCTACATCGACTCCCCCACCGACACCAGCGCCACCGGCACCGGCAACATCAGCAACAGCGACTTTTACGGCGTCAGCGCGCAGATCGACAGCGGCCGGCGTTTCACCCGGCTCGGCTGGGGGCTGAGCTTCAACGACCAGCGCAGCAGCTTCTCGGAGCACCAGCCCGGGACCGACGACCAGGACCGGCAGCGCAACGCGGCGGCCAATCTGCGCTGGGGCCTGAGCGAAGACTGGTCGCTGCTCGCGCGCGCCGGGCGCGAAGACAACGATGTCCAGGACCAGAGCGCGGATCAGCCCAACGGCAGCTACTGGAGCGTCGGCGCGGGCTGGACGCCGAGCCGGTATCTCGACCTCAGCGTCTACGCCGGCCCCAAGGACAAGGAGGCGCGCCTCGAACTGCACCCGACCGAGCGCACGACGTTCACGCTGGCGCGCACCGACCGCAGCGTGGGCCTGGTCACCGGGCCGAGCTGGGCGATGGAGTTCGAGCACCGCAGCCGCTATTCGCGCTGGGGTGCGAGCTACAGCGAAGAGGTCACCAACGAGCAGCAGCTCGCCTTCAGCGGTCAGAACTTCATCCCCTTCGTCAACGTCAGCACCGGCCAGGTGTTCTACTTCGATCCGGTCAGCGGTCGGCTGCTGAGCCGTGACGAAGCGTTCACGCTGCGCAACGGCAATTTCACCCGCAAGCGCTTCGAGCTGTCGTCGAGCTACGAGCGCGGCCGCAGCCAGCTGTTCGGCCGCGCCTTCAGCGAGCGGCGCGAATTCCTCGACCAGTCCGGCGACGAGAAAGCGCTCGGCGCCGACCTCACCTGGACCTGGCGCTTCGCGCCGCGCACGCGCTCGATCGTGGGTGCCATCTGGGAGCGCAGCCGTGGCGAGGAAGACGACTCGACGACCGACTATTACGCCGGTCGCCTGGGCCTGAGCCACCAGCTCGCCGCCGACGCCGACGGCCTGCTCGAGTTCAGCCACACCAACAGCAGCGACGACGGCAGCGGCAGCAGCAGCTCGACTGGCAGCTACGACGAGAACCGCATCACCATGTCGGTCAACATGAGGTTCTGAGCCGTGTACACGCACTACTACGGTTTCAGCGCCAAGCCCTTCCAGCTCAGCCCCGACCCGCGCTTCTTCTTCGGTTCCTCGGGCCACAAGCGCGCGCTCGCCTATCTGCGCTACGGCCTGAGCCAGGGCGAGGGCTTCATCGTCATCACCGGCGGCATCGGCACCGGCAAGACCACGCTGGTGCGCAGCCTGTTCGCCGAGCTCGATCCGCACGGCATCGTCGCCGCCCAGCTGGTGACCACCCAGCTCGAAGCCGACGACCTGCTGCGCGCGGTCGCCGCCGCCTTCGGCCTGGCGCACGACACCGCGAGCAAGGCCAGCCTGCTCAAGCAGGTCGAGGACTTCTTGCGCGCCTGCGCGCGCGAGGGCAAGCGCGTCTTGCTCGTCGTCGACGAGGCGCAGAACCTGCCGCCGCGCTCGCTCGAAGAGCTGCGCATGCTGTCGAATTTCCAGATCTCGGAAAAACCGCTGCTGCAGAGCTTCCTGCTCGGCCAGGAAGAGTTCCGCGGCACGCTGGCCGCGGTCGGCATGGAGCAGCTGCGCCAGCGCGTGATCGCCTCGTGCCACCTGAACCCGCTGTCGGAAGCCGAGACGCGCGACTACATCGAGCACCGCTTGCGCGTGGTCGGCTGGAGCGGCACGCCCGCGTTCACCGAGGGCGCGTTCGCGGCGATCCACCGCCACACGCAGGGCATCCCGCGGCGGATCAACGTGTTCTGCGACCGGGTGCTGCTGTACGGCTTCCTCGAGGAGCTGCGCGAGTTCGACGAAGCGGCGGTCCAGGCCACCTGCGCCGAGCTCGGCCAGGAAGCCGCCGGCGCCGAGCTCGGCGCGGCCAGCGCCCGTCCGCTCAACGGCCACCCGACTGCGCCGCTGCACGGCTCCGGGCTCGACCAGCGCCTCGACCGGATCGAGCGCGCGGTGCACGGCTTGCTGCTGGCGCAGGGCGGCGGGCAAGCCGACCCCGAAGACCTGGACCGGCGCATCAACCAGCTCGAGCCGACCGTGCACGCGCTGAAGGAAGGCTTCATGCGCCTGACCGAAGTGCTCGAGCGCATGGTCGGGCGCGAGCGCAGCGAGTGAGCGCGCCGCGCGCGATACCCATCGAGGGAGCTGAACGGATGAAGCGGCCCGTCAACGCGATGACCGTCGACGTCGAGGATTACTTCCAGGTGTCGGCCTTCGAGCCGCACGTGCGCCGCGAACACTGGGAGCGGCTGCCGCGGCGGGTCGGAGCCAACACCCACCGCGTCCTGGACCTGTTCGCCGAGGCCGGAATCGCCGCGACGTTCTTCACGCTGGGCTGGGTCGCCGAGCGCCACCCGGCGCTGGTGCGGCGCATCGTCGCCGAGGGCCACGAGCTCGCCAGCCACGGCTGGGAGCACGTGCGCGTGATCCACCAGACCCCGGCGCAGTTCCGCGCCGACGTGACGCGCACCAAGGCGCTGCTCGAAGACCTGGGCGGGGTCGAGGTGCGCGGCTACCGCGCGGCGAGCTATTCGATCGGCCGTGACAACCTGTGGGCGCTGAACGCGCTGATGGACGCCGGCTACGCCTACAGCTCGAGCGTCTACCCGGTGCGCCACGACCTCTACGGCATGCCCGAGGCGCCGCGCTTCGCGTTCCGCCCGCAGAGCGCGCCGCGGCTGCTCGAGGTGCCGATCACCACGGTCGAACTGTTCGGCGCGCGGCTTCCGGGCGGCGGCGGCGGGTTCTTCCGGCTGTTCCCGTATGCGCTGTCGCGGGCGTTGTTGCGCCGCGTCAACCGCGTCGACGGCAAACCGGCGCTGTTCTACTTCCATCCCTGGGAAATCGACCCGGCGCAGCCACGGCCGCAGGGTGTGGCGGCGAAGGCACGGCTGCGCCACTACCTGAACCTCGAGCGTACCGAGGCGCGCCTGCGGCGCCTGCTCGCCGACTTCGCCTGGGACCGCATGGACCGCGTGTTCCTCGAACCGGCGCGGGAGGCCGCGTGATCGGCGTGCGGCGGCTCGCGCCGCATGAGCACGGCCGCTGGGACGCCTTCGTCGCCGCGCACCCCGGAGCGAGCTTCTTCCACCGCGCCGGCTGGGCCACCGTGCTCGAGCGCGCCTTCGGCCACCGCGCGCACTACCTGGTCGCCGAACGCGACGGCGAACTGGTCGGCGTGCTGCCGCTCGGCGAAGTGAAGAGCCGGCTGTTCGGCCACGCGCTGATCTCGGTGCCGTTCTGCGTCGAGGGCGGCGCGCTCGCGCTCGACGCGCCGGCCTACGACGCGCTGGTCGGCGAAGCGTGCCGGCTGGCGCACGGGCTCGGCGTCGACTACCTCGAGCTCAGGCACCGCGCGCGCCGCCACCCCGACTGGCCGTGCAAGGATGCGCTGTACGTGCGCTTTCGCAGGCCGCTCGAGCCCGAGCCCGAGGACAACCTGAAGATGATCCCGCGCAAGCAGCGCGCGATGGTGCGCAAGGGCATCGACGCGGGCCTGGCCGACGGCCTCGACGCCGGCGTCGAGCGCCTGTTCGACGCCTATTCCGAGAGCGTGCACGCGCTCGGTACGCCGGTGTTCCCGAAACGCTACTTCGAAGTGCTGAAGGCCGTGTTCGGCGAGGACTGCGAAGTGCTGACCGTCACCCACGAAGGGCGCACCGTCGCCTCGGTGATGAGTTTCTATTTCCGCGACGAAGTGCTGCCGTACTACGGCGGCGGCAAACCGGTGGCGCGCGAGCTCAAGGGCAACGACTTCATGTACTGGGCGCTGATGAAGCGCGCCTGCGCGCGCGGGCTGAAATGGTTCGACTACGGCCGCAGCAAGGTCGGTACCGGCTCGTACAGCTTCAAGAAAAACTGGGGCTTCGAGCCCGAACCGCTGCACTACGAGTACTTCCTGGTGCGCGCGAAAGCCGTGCCCGACATCAACCCGTTGAATCCCAAGTACCGGCTGTTCGTCGCTGCCTGGCGCAAGCTGCCGCTCGCGCTGAGCCGCGTGCTCGGGCCGTGGATCGCGCGCAGCCTGGGGTGAGACGCATGGACGACTTGCTGCTGCTGGTGCACCGGATCCCGTACCCGCCGAACAAGGGCGACAAGATACGTTCGTACCACTTGCTCAGGCATCTGGCTGCGCGCTACCGCGTCAGCCTCGGCGCCTTCGTCGACGATCCGGCCGACTGGGCGCACGCCGACGCCGTGCGCGCGCTGTGCGCCGAGGCCCACCTGGCGCCGCTCGACCCCCGGCGCGCCAGGCTGAAGAGCCTGCGCGGCTTGCTCACCGGCGAGGCGCTGAGCCTGCCGTACTACCGCGACGCCGCGTTGCAGGCCTGGGTCGATGCGGTGCTCGCGCGCGGGGTGAAGCGGGTCGTCGTGTTCTCCTCGGCGATGGCGCAGTTCGTCGCCGGGCGGGCGGAGCTGGCGCGCGTGGTCGACTTCGTCGATGTCGACTCGGACAAGTGGCGCCAGTACGCGCAGCGCAGGCGCTGGCCGCTGTCGTGGCTGTACCGGCGCGAGGGCGCGCGCCTGCTCGCGTACGACCGCGCGGTCGCGCGCGCGAGCCGCGCGGCGCTGTTCGTGTCGGGGGAAGAGGCGGCGCTGTTCCGCCGGCTGGCGCCCGAAGCCGCCGCGCGTACGCACCACTACGACAACGGCGTCGACACCGCCTATTTCGATCCCGCGCTCGCGCACGCCGATCCGTATGCGGGGCAGGGGGGGCGGGCACTGGTGTTCACCGGCGCGATGGACTACTGGGCCAACGTCGACGCGGTGGCCTGGTTCGCGCGCGAAGTGCTGCCGCTGATCCGCGCGCGCGTGCCCGGGGCGGGGTTCTGGATCGTGGGTGCACGGCCGTCCGTCGAGGTGCGCGCGCTCGAGCGGCTCGAGGGCGTCAACGTGACCGGCGCGGTGCCCGACGTACGGCCCTATCTCGCGCACGCGGCCGCCGCGGTGGCGCCGTTGCGCATCGCGCGCGGCGTGCAGAACAAGGTGCTCGAAGCGATGGCGATGGCCAAGCCGGTGCTGGCGACGCCGGCGGCGCTCGACGGCATCCGCCCCGAGCCGCGGCTGGCGCGACTGGTCGGCGACCAGCCGGCGGCGCTCGCCGGGCTCGCCGCCGGACTGCTCGAGCGCGGCGACGCTGCGGGGCTGGGGCCGCTCGGACGCGACTGGGTGCTCGCGCACTACGCCTGGGAGCGGAATCTGCGCGGGATCGAAACGTGGCTCGAAGGAGAAGCGGCATGATCGTCGACGGGAGCCTGATCGAGCGTGCCGGCGGCGTGGCGGTGCGCGCGGCGTGGCGGCGCACGCTCGCGGTGTTCGGTGCCAGCCTGCTGGCGATGCTGGCGCTGTACGGCGATACCGCCGCGGCGATGGCGGCGATCTGGTGGCGCTCGGACACCTATGCCCACGGCATGCTGGTTGCGCCGATCGTCGTCTACATGCTGGCGACGCGGCGCGAAGAGCTTGCGCGGCTGACGCCGCACCCGGCCTGGGGCGGGGTCATGGCCCTGCTGGCGCTGGCCTGCGGCTGGGCGTTCGCCGGCGCGGCCGAAGTCGGCGTCGTGCAGCAGTTCGCGCTGGTGATGATGATCCCGGCGCTGGTCTGGGCGCTGATGGGCGCGCAGCTGGTGCGCGCCGCAGCCTTCCCGCTGGCCTACCTGCTGTTCGCGGTGCCGGTCGGCGAGAGCCTGGTCGTGCCGCTGCAAGACTTCACCGCCGCGTTCACGGTGCGCGCGCTGCAGTTCACCGGCATCCCGGTGTTCTGGGAAGGACACTTCATCACCATCCCCTCGGGCAACTTCGAGGTCGCCGAAGCCTGCAGCGGCATCCGCTACCTGATCGCCTCGGCGGCGCTCGGCTGCCTGTACGCCTACCTGAGCTACCGCGCGCTGTGGCGGCGACTGGCGTTCATCCTGCTCGCGCTGGTGCTGCCGGTGATCGCCAACGGCATCCGCGCCTACGGCATCGTGATGATCGCGCACCTGTCCGACATGAAGCTCGCGACCGGGGTCGACCACATCGTCTACGGCTGGCTGTTCTTCGGGCTGGTGGTGCTGTTCATGTTCTGGCTGGGGCGCTTGTGGATGGAGCCGCTGGCGGCGGCGCCGGCGCCGGTGGCGGCCGTTGCCGGCGGCCCGCTGCGGCCGCCGTTCACGGCTGCCGGGCTGGCGCTGCTCGCGCTCGCGGTCGGGCTGCTGCTCGCGCTGCGCGTGGCGCACGTCGCGCCCGTCGCGGTGCCGGCGCTCGCGGCACCGCAGGTACCGGGCTGGCAAGACCGGGGGCCGGCTGCGGACTGGACGACGCACTACCCGGGCGCGGCGCGCGAGCTCAAGCGCCGCTACGTCGCCGGCGACGGCGGGGCGCGAGTCGAGCTGTTCGTCGCCGCGTACGCCGGTGCCCGCGGCGATGGCACGCTGGTCAGCTCGACCAACCTGGTCTACGACCCGGCGCAGTGGATCCATGCCGGCGACGCGCGGCTCGAGCTCGCGACGCCGCAGGGGCCGCTCGTGCTGCATGAGCAGCGCCTGATCCACGGCGATGCGCGGCGCACGGTGTGGTACTGGTACCAGCTCGGCGCGCGCACCGAGACGCGCCCAGTGGTGGCCAAGCTGCTGCAGGCCCGGGAGGCGCTCGCCGGCCGCTCGACGGTCGATGCCGTGGTCGCGGTCGCGACCGAAGCCGACGCCGACCCGCAGCTCGCGCGCGTGCGGCTCGAGCACTTCCTCGTCGCGGCGCTGCCGGGCATCCGGCAGGCGCTCGGCAATGGGGGATGAGGGATGGGGAATGTGGGGAATGAGGAGCCAGAGGTGGAGCATCAAGCCCCATTCCCCATCCCCGCTCACCCCTCACCCGACGGAGCGCCGCTGATCGCACACGTCGTGCACCGCCTCGCCGTCGGCGGGCTCGAGAACGGCCTGGCCAACCTGATCAACCACATGCCGGCCGGACGCTACCGCCACGCAGTGGTCTGCCTCGCCGGTTACACCGAGTTCCGTCAGCGCATCCGCCGGGCGGACGTCGAAGTGATCGCGCTCGACAAGCGCGAAGGCCACGACGTCGGACTGTACCTGCGGCTGTGGCGGGTGTTGCGGCGGCTGCGACCGGCGATCGTGCACACGCGCAACCTCGGCACGCTCGAGGCGCAGGCGCTCGCCGTGCTCGCCGGCGTGCCCGGGCGCGTGCACGGCGAGCACGGCTGGAACGGCCCCGGTCCCGAAGCCGAACCGCCACGCCACCACCGGCTGCGGCGCGCGCTGCGGCCGCTGGTCGGGTGCTACGTGGCGCTCGGCGCCGAGATCGAGCGCTATCTCGAGCGCCGGATCGGTGCGGCACCGGCCCGCGTACGCCGCATCTACAACGGCGTCGACACCGTGCGCTTCCACCCCGGCGGCGAAGGCCGCCGCGCCGTGCTGCCCGCGGGCTTCGCACCGGCGGACGCCATCGTGATCGGCAGCGTCGGGCGGATGCAGCGGGTCAAGGACCAGCCGCTGCTCGCGCGCGCCTTCGCGCGGCTGCTCGAGTGCAATCCCGCGCTGCGCGGGCGGCTGCGGCTGGTGCTGGTCGGCGACGGCGAGCTCAAGCCCGAGGTCGAGGCTATCCTGGCCGCGGCCGACGCGCGCGCGCTGGCCTGGCTGGCGGGCGAGCGCGCCGACGTGCCGGCGCTGATGCGCGCGCTCGACCTGTTCGTGCTGCCTTCGCGTGCCGAGGGGGTTTCCAACACCGTGCTCGAAGCGATGGCGAGCGGGCTGGCGGTGGTGGCCACCCGCGTCGGTGCCAATGCCGAGCTGATCGAGGCGGGTTGCACCGGCGAGCTCGTGCCCGCCGCCGACGCTGCGGCGCTGGCGCAGGCGCTCGCCGCCTACCTCGACGACCCGGCGCGGATCGCCAGGCAGGGTGCCGCCGGGCGCGCACGCGCCGAGGCGTGCTTCAGTCTGGAGGTGATGGTGGACGAATACCTCGCGCTGTACGACGCGGTGCTGGATCGTCCCCGCGCATAGACTGGCAAGCCGAATTTACAACGACCGCTTCGACTGACGTTGACGTAAACGTAAGCAAACCATAATCTGCCGCCTGTTCGCCCCAAAAGGGCTATACCGATAACGATTCCGCGGCAGCCACCCTGCCGACGCGGAGGAGAGACACCCACCCGGACGCCGGTTTCACCGCCGGCGTCCGGGCGCCTCCCGCCGCCCGACCGGGCGGCCCGCGCGAATCCCCATGTGCCTGACCCAGGCGCTTACCGAGGAGATTCCGCGCATGGCACTCGCCCCCGTCAGCCTCGACGACAAGTACGCCCTCGAAACGGGGCGCGTGTATCTGACCGGCACCCAGGCGCTGGTGCGGCTATTGCTGATGCAGCGCCAGCGCGACCGACTGAAGGGGTTGAACACCGCCGGCTTCGTCTCGGGCTACCGCGGTTCGCCGCTCGGTGGGCTCGACCAGGCGCTGTGGAGCGCGCGCAAGTTCCTCGAGCGCAGCGACATCGTCTTCAAGCCCGGCCTGAACGAAGACCTGGCCGCGACTGCGGTCTGGGGCACGCAGCAAGTCGGCCTGTTCCCCGGCGCCAAGCACGACGGCGTGTTCGGCATGTGGTACGGCAAGGGCCCCGGCGTCGACCGCTCGGGCGACGTGCTCAAGCACGGCAACATGTTCGGCGCCGCCAAGCACGGCGGCGTGCTGGTGATCGCCGGCGACGATCACGCCTCGAAGTCCTCGACGCTGCCGCACCAGAGCGAATACGCGTTCATGGACGCGATGA